>JANWJK010000021.1 GCA_025452005.1 Acetobacteraceae bacterium
AGCACATCGGACTGACGGTGGATGACGTGGACGCCGCCTGCGAGGAACTGCGTGCCAAGGGCGCCGAGGTCGCGATCGGCCCGCTGACGCGCGATCCCGGCACGCGGCTCGCCTTCATCCGCGGCCCCGATGGCATCATGGTGGAGTTGGTGCAGCAGCGTTAATTAATCCTTGTCCAGCCCACCCGAAGCGTTCATCCGCTCCGCGGTGATGTAGTCTGGCGCATGGAGCGCCAGCCAGACGATCGTGCTGGCGACTGTTTCGCAATCCGTCCGCCGGCCCAGCGGAATCCGCCGGGTGCGTTCGTCGAGGAACACGTCGATGTCGTTGCGTCCTTCGATCGCGGCAAGCTGCCGCTCGGTGATGCGCTGCATCGCTGTGTCCATCATGCCGGGTGCGACGCTGTTCACCGTGATGCCGAACGGCGCCAGCGCTACGGCGGCGGCGCGGGTCACCGCATCGACACCGGCCTTGCTCGCCGCATAGGCCAGGTAGTTCGGCAGCGCCATGCGCGACGCGGGCGAAGTGACATTGACGATGCGCCCACTGCCACGGTCGCGCATGTGCCGTCCCGCCGCGGCACAGATCAACGCCACCGCCTTCAGGTTGAGGTCCAGCGTGCGGTCCCACGTCGTTTCGCGCATGTCAAGGAACGCCTCGCCGGCACCGTAGCCCGCGTTGTTCACCACGATATCCAGCGCGCCGAGTGCCGCGACGCTGCGCGCGACCGCCGCCTCGGCGCCGCCGGGCGCGGTGAGGTCCTGCACGATCACGTGCGCGTTGCCGCATGCGCCCGCGACATCGACCGCCGCAGGTTCGTCGATGTCCACCAATGCGAGAGCGCAGCCTCGTGCGGCGAATGCGAGTGCGGTGGCGCGGCCAAGCCCGCCACCGGCTCCGGTGATCATGGCGGAATGCATGGCGGCCTGTATAGTGCGGCGAATTGGAGGACGCCATGCTGAGCAAAGCCCAGATCGACCAGTACCACGACACCGGCGCCATCGTCGTGACCGACATCCTCACGCCGGACGAAGTCCAGCGGCTGCGCCGCGTCACCGACGAATTCGTCGAACGCGCCCGCGGCGTGACGTCGCACAACGAGATTTACGATCTCGAGGACAGCCACACGCCGGATAGCCCGCGCGTTCGCCGCATCAAGGCAGCGCACCAGCATCATCCCGAGTATGCGCGCCTGGTGCGCCATCCGAAGATCCTGGCCGTGCTGCAGGACCTCTGGGGCCCGGACATCCGCTTCGACACCGCCAAGCTCAACATGAAGTGCGCCGGCTTCGGTGCGCCGGTGGAATGGCACCAGGACTGGGCGTTCTATCCGCACACCAACGACGATCTCGCCGCGGTCGGCGTGATGTTCGACGACATGGAGATGGCGAACGGTCCGCTGATGATCGTGCCCGGCAGCCATCGCGGCCCAATCCACGATCACCACGCCGACGGCGTGTTCTGCGGCGCGATGGATCCCGCCAACCATGACGTGGACTACGGCGCGGCGGTTCCCCTCACCGGCGCGGCCGGCTCGATCACCGTGCACCACGTGCGCGCGATCCACGGTTCCGCGCCGAACGTCTCCGACCACGACCGCCGCCTGCTGCTGTTCCAGTTCCGCACCGCAGACGCCTGGCCGCTGCTCGGCTTCCCCGGCGGGATAGAGAAGTTCAAGGAACTGATGGTTTGCGGCGTGCATCGCGAGCCGCGCCTGGAACCCGTCCCGGCGCGCCTGCCGCTCCCGCCGGCGAAACTGCAAGGCTCGCTCTACGAAAACCAGAAGGGGATGAAGAGCCGGTACTTTGCCGTCGCTGCCGCCGCACGCCAGCCGGAACCGGCGAAATGAACGACGCAGCACCGGCCCGGCCGCCTGTCGTCGATTCCACGTTCGACGCCACGCGCCCGCTATTTGCCGACGGCCCGCCCGACCCGGTGGTATACGACGCCTCGCCGCGCGCCATGCGGCAGCGCACGGTGAACTTCGCGGCCAAGCGGTTCGCCGACATGATGTATGTCACGGGTCTCGACCGCGGCACGGCGGAACGGCATTTCCGCTGGCGAGCGCTGGGGATTCCCGGCGGCCTGACCGCGCGGCCCGATGCGTCCGATGGCCAGGCGGACCTGGTCGCCGCGCATCGCGCCGGCCGTCTCACCATCGAGACCAACGACACCGACCGCCGCGCCACCGTGCAGTGGAGCGATCCGGCGTTCGGCGCCCCCCTCGCCGGATCGGCGATCGCGCGCCCCGGCTATGGCGGCATCCTGCTCGGCTCGCGCGCCACGCCGTCGTTCGATCCCGCGGCGATCTCACGCCGATCCGATCCGGCCCGCGCCTGGCCACGCGGCGATGCCGTCGAACCTCCCCAACCGCCGTCCGCGAGGCTTGCCGCCGCACTCGATACGCTGTTCGCGAATTCAGCAGGCATCTACGGCATTCTGATCGGTTCGCCGGACCGCGTGCTGGCCGAGCGCTACAGCGCATTCGGCGCGCCCGACCGCGCAACGCCGAGTTGGTCGATGACCAAGGCGGTCACCTGCACGCTGATCGGCCGGCTGATCCACGAAGGCTGGCTCGGCTCGGTGTACGACCCTGCGCCGGCGCCGCTGTGGCGCGATCCGCGCTCGGTCCACCACCTGATCACGGTCGACCACCTGCTGCGCATGCGCTCGGGGCTCGGATTTCCCGTGCTCGATGGGAACGGCAACGCGACGATCGGCTTCGAGAACAGCGCGGTCTATCAGGACGCCGCCGATGCGTTCGACGCGGCGCAGCGCTCGATCGTCGCCACCGTACCCGGCTCCGTGTATCGCTACATCAACGCCGGCATCAACGTACTCGGCGCCATTATCCGCGATCGCATCGAGGCCCGCGGCCTGCCCTATCACGCCACGCTGTACGGGTTGCTCGCCGACCGGCTCGGCATGGGCACATATCAGCATTCGGCCGATTGCACCGGCAACTTCATCGGCTCCGGCTCGGGTTTCGCCACACTGCGCGACTACGCCAAACTTGGCGTACTGTATCTACAGGACGGCATGTGGGACGGCGAACGCCTGCTGCCTCGCGGCTGGACCGACTATGCGCTCGCCCCGACGCACGCCGGCAACAGCTATGCCGCATGCTTCCGCAGCAACGCCGACCGCAGCTTCCCGGACCTGCCGCCCGACACCGCCTGGGCGTCGGGCGCGTCGGATCAGCGCATCTTCATCCTGCGCCGCCATCGCCTCGTCGTATCGGTCGCCAACGAAGCCGACCATCCGATGGACCTCGCCGCATTGAACCGCGTCATCGCCACCGCCCTGGCCGGATGAAGGAACCCTCCATGCCCTCGATCCGCAACATCGCCCGTGAGAAGCTGGAACAAGGCGCACTGTCCCTGGGCTGCGGCGTCCGCCTGACGCGCAGCGTCGAGATCGCCATCGCCATGAAGAGCGCCGGGTTCGACTGGCTGTTCCTCGACCTCGAGCACGGCACCATGTCGATAGACGCCGCGGCACAGATCGCCACCGCGGCGCTGGATGCCGGCATCGCGCCACTCGCACGCGTACCGAGCGGCGAGTACGCGATCGCCACGCGTCTGCTCGACAACGGCGTGCTCGGCATCGTGATGCCGCACGTGGATACCGCGGACGAGGCGCGCGAGGTGGTGCAGAAGCTGAAGTATCCGCCGGTCGGACATCGTTCCATGGGCGGCACGGGTCCACACTACGGCCTGCGTTCGGCCAGCACCGGCGATGCGGCGAAGGCGCTGAACGCGGCCAATCTCACCGTTGTGATGCTGGAGACACCGACGGCGATCGAGAATGCCGATGCGATCGCCGCGGTGCCGGGCGTCGACGTGCCGCTGATCGGCACCAACGACCTGTGCGCCGAAATGGGCATTCACGGCGATTTCGGCAGCGAACGTGTGGCGGACGCGTATCGGACGATGATCGCGGCCTGCAAAAAACATAACAAGTTTCCGGGAATGGCCGGCATCTACAACGAGCCGCTGATGCAGCGTTACATCGAGATGGGTGCGCGCTTCATCCTGTCAGGCAACGACGCGGCGTTCCTGATGGCGAGTGCCGGGCAGCGCACGGCCTTCCTGAGGAAGACCCACACGTCGATGTGACGCGCGATCGCCGGAGACGCTTCACATCTACCCGCCGAACCGCGGGGAGATGGAAGCATGTCACCCAATGTTACACGTCGCGTCGTGCTCGCCGCCACCGCCGGCGGCCTTGTGCTGCACGAGCGGATCGGCCGGGCCGACGACACGACGCCGGCGCCGCCATCGGCGCTGCCGCAGAAGGCCATCGATGTCGAGTTGCGGGTCAACGGCAGCAGGTTCCCGCTCAACATTGATCCGCGCACGTCGCTGCTCGATGCGCTGCGCGAGCAAGCCGGGCTGACCGGCACCAAGAAGGGCTGCGACCGCGGCGCGTGCGGCGCCTGCACTGTGCACATCGACGGCCGGCGCGTGTTGTCCTGCCTGACACTCGCTGCGCGCTGCCAGGGCAAGGCGATCACCACGATCGAGGGATTGAACGCCGGCGAAGACCTGCATCCTGTACAGACGGCATTCCTGCACCACGACGGCTTCCAGTGCGGCTACTGCACGCCCGGCCAGATCATGTCCGGTGCTGCACTGATCAAGGAAGGCCACGACGGCTCCGACGCGGAGATACGCGAGTGGATGAGCGGCAACATCTGTCGCTGCGGCGCCTATCCCAACATCGTTGCGGCGATCCGCGACGCGTCGCGGGAGGGCTGATCCATGCAGGCATTCCATCTCGCCCAACCGACCATGCTGCTCGACGCGCTGGCGATCGGCAACGCGGCCGATACCAAATTCATCGCCGGCGGCACCGACCTGATGCAGCTCCTGAAGGACAATGTGGAGACGCCGGCGCAGCTTGTGGATCTGGAGGGCGTCGGGCTGTCGCAGATCCGGGCCGATGCTTCCGGCCTGCGTCTCGAGGCGATGGCGCGCATGAGCGACGTCGCGGCGCATCTGGACGTGCGCGCGCAATGGCCGGTGATCGCGCAGGCACTCGAGGCGTCCGCCTCCCCGCAGGTCCGCAATATGGGCACGATCGGCGGCAACCTGTTGCAGCGCACCCGGTGCGGCTACTTCCGCGACACCGGTTTCAATTGCAACAAACGCGAGCCGGGCTCCGGCTGTCCCGCCATTGCCGGCGAGAACCGCATGCTGGCGATCCTCGGCGGCAGCGACCACTGCATTGCCACGCACGCCTCCGACCTGGCGGTGGCGCTCACCGCGCTCGATGCGGTGCTGGAACTGCGCCGTGCCGGCGATGCGCCACGTCAGGTGCCGATCACGGAGTTCTATCGCCTGCCCGGCACAACGCCGCAGATCGAGACCGTGCTGCGACCTGGCGAGATGATCACCGCGGTGATCGTTCCCCCCAGCGCCGCCGCGCGCAATTCGCACTATCTGAAACTGCGCGACCGGGCCAGCTTCGAGTTCGCGCTGGTGTCCGCGGCGGTGGCGCTGGACGTGCGCGACGGCACCGGGCGCGACATCCGCGTCGCCGCGGGCGGCGTCGGCACACGACCATGGCGCCTGCCGGAAGTGGAGGCCGCGCTGCGCGGCAAGAAGCTGAACGACGATGCGCTGCGCGAGGCGTCGTCGCGGGCCGGTGAGGGCGCGCGGCCGGCCGGCCAGAACGCCTTCAAGCAGATCCTATTGCGACGGGCCGTGCTGCGCACGCTGCAAACCGCATCGGCCTGACGGAGGAGCGTTCCATGGCAAGCATCGGACAGGGCGTCGATCGCGTCGACGGCCGGCTGAAGGTCACCGGGCGTGCACGCTACGCCGCCGAATTTCCGATATCCGATCTGGTTCACGCCGTGCTGGTGCAGAGCACCATCGGCGCCGGCACGATCGCCGCCGTCGATATGGGGGCGGCGCAGGCGATGCCAGGCGTGCTGGCGATCATCACGCCGGACAACGCACCGAAGCTGGCGATGAAGGGCGGTGCGCAACAGGCGGTACGTGCGCCGCTGTTGCAGGACAACGCCGTTCACTTCAATGGCCAGCACGTCGCGGTGGTCGTGGCGCAGACGCTGGTTCAGGCGAACGCCGCCGCGTCACAGGTGCGCATACGCTACCGGCGCGACGAGCCGGTGACCTCGATGGATGCGGCGCTGGCGCAGGCCTATCCGCCGAAGAATTTCCGCAACGGCGAACGCCCGCCCGACTCGCGTCGCGGTGATCCCGACACGGCATTCGACGGTGCGGCCGCGAAGGTCGACGTCACCTACATCACGCCGATCGAGCACCACAATCCGATGGAGCCGCATGCGACGATCGCGCGCTGGGATGGCGACCGGCTCACGGTCTGGACCGCGACGCAGGGCATATCCGGCGCTCAGCAGAGTCTCGCTGGGCTGTTCGGCATCGCGCCGCAGGACGTTCACATCGTTTGCCCGTTTGTCGGCGGCGGTTTTGGTTGCAAGGGCAATACCTGGCCGCCGGCGACATTGGCCGCGATGGCGGCGAAGGTGGTCGGCAGGCCCGTGAAGCTCGCGGTGACGCGCGCGCAGATGTTCACCTCGAACGGCTATCGTCCGCGCACCGTGCAGAAGCTGCGCTTCGCGGCGGACGACCAAGGCCGTCTGGTGTCGATGCGGCACGACGGGTTCTCGCAGATGTCGCAACCGGTGCTGGGCGAGTTCAGCGAGCCGGTCGGATTGGCGACCGAGATGCTGTATGCCTGCCCAAACGTCGCCGTGTCGCACCGGCTGGTGGCGACCAATGCGAGCCTGCCGACGTATATGCGCGCGCCTGGCCTCGCCAGCGGCAACTTCGCGCTCGAATCGGCGATCGATGAGCTGGCGGTTGCGCTGAAGATGGACCCGCTGGAGTTCCGCCTGCGGAACTATGCCGAGCAGGAGCCGCATCAGAACAAGCCGTTCGCCAGCAAGGCGCTGCGTGCCTGCTATCAGCAGGGAGCGGAGGCCTTCGGCTGGTCGCGCCGCTCTGCCGAACCGCGTTCCATGCGCGACGGCAGCGTGCTGATCGGCTGGGGCATGGCGACCAGCACCTATCCGACGCACCGCATGCCGGCGAGCGCCTATGTCCGTCTCGGCGCCGACAATTCGGCTTTGGTGCGGGTCGGCACGCAGGACCTGGGCACGGGCACCTACACGGTGATGTCGCAGATCGCCGCCAATACTCTGGGCGTTCCGGTCGAACGCATCCGGTTCGAACTCGGCGACAGCGCGTTTCCGCATGCGCCGGTGTCCGGTGGTTCGATGACGGTGGCAAGCGTGGGGCCCGCGGTGAAAGCGGCCTGCGAAGCGGCGCGCGCGAAACTCCAGCGCGATGGCGGCGAGGTCGCCGAGGCTTCGGTCGATGTGAAGCCGGGGGAGGAAGAACACCGCTACGCGATGCACGCCTTCGGCGCACAGTTCGTGGAGGTGCGCGTCGACGCGGAGCTGGGCGAAATCCGTGTCAGCCGCTTCGTCGGCGCGTTCGATGCCGGGCGCGTGATGAACGCCAAGACCGCGCGCAGCCAGTTGATCGGCGGCATCGTTTATGGTCTCGGCATGGCGCTCTTGGAGGAGACGCATGTCGACGGCGAAACCGGACGCATCGTGAACGCCAATATCGCCGAGTATCTCGTGCCGGTGAATGCCGATGTGCCGGACATCCAGACGATCATCGTGCCGAACGACGAGCTTGTGTCCAATCCGCTGGGTGCGAAGGGCATCGGCGAGTTGCCGATGGTTGGGGTCGCCGCGGCGGTGGCAAATGCCGTGTACAATGCGACCGGAGTGCGGGTGAGAAAGGTGCCGATACGGATCGAGGACGTGCTGGTTTAGGGCACCGGTGGGTGTTGGCACAAGGCTTGACCCGGCCATCCGCCCCCCTACGGTCCGGGGTGCATGGCCTGGGTCTGGCCAGATGAGAAGAGTCGATGCCGCGTAGCAGCACTGCCCGCGATACCTCGATCCGCACCTACCGGGCGAAGCGTGACTTCTCCGTCACGCGTGAGCCGGCGCCGGAGGCGCACCCCGCCAAAAATGGCGGACCGATCTTCGTGGTGCAGAAACACCAGGCACATCGCGCCGGCCTGCACTGGGATTTTCGCCTCGAGCATGGCGGCGTGCTGTGGAGCTGGGCTGTGCGCAAGGGGCCTTCGCTCGACCCGGCAGACAAGCGGATGGCAGCGCATGTCGAGGACCACCCGCTGGACTACGCCGAGTTCGAAGGCAGGATCCCCGACGGCCAGTATGGCGGGGGCACGGTCGAGCTGTGGGATCGCGGCACCTGGCAGCCGCTCGACGATCCCGAGGAAGGGATGCGCAAGGGCGAAATTCGGTTCGTGCTCGACGGCAAGCGGCTGCACGGGCGCTTCACCCTGGTCCGCCTGAAACCTCGACCAGGGCAGCGCAGCCGGCAGGACAACTGGCTGCTGATCAAGGGCCACGATGAGGCGGAGCAGCGCGGCGCCGATGCGCCGGCGATCGAACGGCAGGCGCCGGCGCCGAAGCCAGCGCGCGAGCCGCGCAACACGCCTCTGGCCAAAGGTGCCAAGCGTGGCAAGCTGCCGCAGCTTCAGGCGCCGCAGCTTGCCTCGGTGGCCGACGAACCGCCGGAGGGCGACGACTGGGTCAGCGAGATCAAGTTCGACGGCTATCGCCTGCTCTGCTGGCTCGATGAGGGCAAGGTGCGCGTGGTGACCCGCGGCGGCCTCGACTGGACCGATCGGTTGCCGGCGGTGGCCCGCGCGGTGGCTGGGCTGAATGCCGAGACGGCGCTGGTGGATGGCGAGCTGGTCGCGCTCGACAAGCAGGGCGCGTCCAGCTTCCCCGCGCTACAGGCCGCCCTGTCCGGCGGCAAGGACCACACGCTGTATTTCTATCTCTTCGACCTGCTGCACCTGGACGGCTGGGATCTGCGCGACTGCACGCTGTTGGAGCGCAAGCGCGTGCTGCATGACCTCGATCCCGGGCAGGGCATGCTGCGCTACAGCGACCACCAGATCGGTGCGGCCGCCAGGATGCGGGACGAGGCGTGCCGCCTGGGCCTGGAGGGCATCGTGTGCAAGCGCGCCGATGCGCCGTACCGCGCCGGCCGCGGCCATGTCTGGCTGAAGGTGAAGTGCCGCGGCCGCGAGGAATTCGTCGTTCTGGGCTGGACGCCACCACAAGGCAGCCGCACCGGCCTCGGCTCGTTGCACGTCGGCTATTACGACAGGCAGGGCGGGCTGCACTATGCGGGCGGCGTCGGCACCGGGTTCTCCGAAGACGTATTGGTACGGCTGAGCGAGCGATTGGGAGAGCTGGGCTCCGATCCGCCCAAGGCGCTGATCGTCGCCGGCGATCCGCTGCCGAAGACGATCAATTGGGTGCGGCCGGAGCTGGTGGCCGAGGTGCAGTTCGCCAGTTGGTCGGGCTCGGGCCGGGTGCGCCAGGCGGCCTATCTCGGGCTGCGCGAGGACAAGCCCGCCAAGGAGGTGGTGCGTGAACCGGCCGATCCCGAAGCCGACCGCAAGCCCATCCGGCCGCCACCGGGCGATCCGTCGGCGCGCCGGCATGGACCGGTGGTCGCCGTGCCGCCGCGCCGGGAAAGTGCCGTCGTATCTGCGCGCGCACCGAAGCGGCGTGTGCTGACTGTGGGCAACATCGCGCTGACGCATCCCGATCGCGAGCTGTGGCCGGGCATCACCAAGCGGGACCTCGCGGACTACTGGAATTCGGTCGCTGAGCAGGCGCTGCCCGGACTGGCGCGGCGGCCGCTCGCCATCGTGCGCTGTCCGGAAGGGATCGGCGGGCAGCATTTCTTCCAGAAGCACGGCCACAGCGCATTGCCTTCGGTGGTCCGTCAGGGCGAGACGGACGGACAGCCGTATCTCGTGATCGACGATGTCGATGGACTGATCGCGATGGCGCAGATTTCCGCGATCGAGCTGCACGCATGGGGCGCCGGCGAGGCGGATCCGCTGCGTCCCGACCGGATGGTGTTCGATCTCGACCCGGGAGAGGACGTGGCGTTCGCCGAGGTGGCGAAAGCCGCGCTCGACCTGCGCGAGCAGTTGCAGCGGCTGGGCCTGACGTCGTTCTGTCGCACCACGGGCGGTAAGGGATTGCACGTCGTCGTGCCGTTGGAGCCGGCGGCACATTGGGATGCGGTGAAGCCGTTCTGCCGCGCGTTCGCCGAGACATTGAGCCAGGAGCAACCGGAACGGTTCTTGTCCACCGTGAGGAAAGCGGATCGCCAAGGGCGCATCCTGATCGACTGGCTGCGCAACGGACTTGGCGCCACCGCGATCGCCTCGTTCAGCCCGCGTGCCCGTGACGGCGCGACTGTGGCGACGCCGGTGGGGTGGGGTGAGGTCGATCGCAGGCTCGACCCAGCGAAGTTCACGCTGCGCAGCGTGCCGGAGCGTCTTGGCCGTCTGAAGGCCGATCCTTGGGAGGGATTTGCGTCGCTGCGGCAACGTCTGCCCGACCTTGCGGACAAGCCGCGCGAGAGTGAGACACCGCGCAAGGAAAAATCACGGATTGTAACAGCGGCAAAGCCTAAGCGGCGACGCTGAGCACCCGGGCGTGCAAGGGCAATCGCGAAGTTTTCTCGTCGCCGCGGTTCTCGCTGTCATTGCGAGCGACGCGAAGCAATCCCCATCGATGGGGATTGCCGCGTCGCTGCGCTCCTCGCAATGACAGGACAACACGATTGCCCTGCCGCGGCGTGCCGCTCGCAAGTGTGAGCTTGACATGCGGGGGGGCCGCACAATGTCTGAGGGGCGGCAGATGGCTCCCCGCCACTGCCGCGTGACGTTTCCCCCCCAAACTTGGCGGCGCTCTTCGGAGCGCCGTCATTTTGTGTCGCGGCGCGGGCTGGTGAGCCGCAAGCTGGCGCAATAGCATCGCCGCCAGCAGGGAGACGCAAACACCATGGCCGCAATATTGCCAGTACCAACGCTAGATCACGTCGTGGTCAACGTGCGTGATCGCATCGACGCGGGGCTGGAGACCTACCGCCGGCTCGGCTTTACGATGACCCCGCGCGGTTATCACACGTTGGGATCGATGAACCATCTCGCGATCCTTGGGAACGAGTATCTGGAATTGATCGCTGCCGCGCCCGGCGAGACACGGCGGGCGGAGATCCTTGCCTCGCCGTTCGGGTTGAACGGGCTGGTGTTCGGCACCGACGATTCCGCCTCGGTGTACGCGGCGCTGGATGCGGCGGGCGTGCCGGTGGAACCGCCACTCGAGTTCTCGCGCCCGGTCGAACTCGCCGGCGGTGCGAGGGACGCGACGTTCCGTACCGTGCGGCTGAAGCCCGGCGGTGTGTCGTCGGGGCGCATCTACTTCTGCCATCACTTCACACGCAACCTGGTATGGCGCGACGAGTGGCGGCATCACGCCAACGGTGCGATCGGCGTCACGCGCGCCGTTATCGCGGCACGCGATCCGTCGGTGTTGGGCGCATTGTTCGCGCGCATGTTCGGCGACGATGCGATACGGCGCAGCGCGTCAGGTTGCTCGCTCGCCGTCGGGCTGTCGCGGTTCGACGTGATCACGATGGATGCGCTGGCCGATCAGTTCGGCGATGCGGCGCCGGCGGGCGATGGCCGCGACGAGTTCATGGCTGCACTGACGATCCGGACCCGCTCGTTGGAGCGCGCTGCCGCCGCGCTCGCGCAGGGCCGCATCGATGGCGTGCGGCAGGAGCTGGACCGCATCGTCGTGCCGGCCACCGAGACGTTCGGCGTCGCGCTGGAATTTCGTTCGTGAACCTGGGAAGCGCTGTCGCCAGCCGGATCGATGCCGCCACGGTGGCGCTCATCGATCTGGGTGGTGCCGGCCCGCGGACGTTCAGCTATGCCGACATCCAGCAGCGCAGCGACGCGTGCGCGCGCGGCCTGCTTCGACGCGGGCTGCGACGCGGCGACCGGGTGGCGATCCTTTCGGCCAACCGCGCCGAATATCTGATCGCGTTCCTTGGCACGATGCGCGCCGGCCTTGTGTCCGTGCCGGTGAACTACCGCCTGCCGGCCGAGACGGTGAACTTCATCGTCGAGGATGCCGATGCGCGGCTCGTCCTATGCGATGCGCCGCGCGCGCCGCTGCTGCGGCCCGAGGTGCCGCGGATCGTGATCGACGATGCGTTCGCCGCCCTGCTCGATGCGGGCGACCTCACGTCGGTCGAGGCGGAGCACGGCGAGCCGGCGCTGTTCCTTTACACCTCGGGTTCCACCGGGCGACCGAAGGGCGTGGTGCTGTCGCATCAGAGCCATCTCTGGGTGCTGGCGATGCGCGCCACGCCAGCGCCTCCGCCTGGTCAGCGCGTTCTCGTCGCCGCACCTTTGTATCACATGAACGCTCTCTCGGTCTGCCAGGTGACGCTGAACAACGGCGGCACGATCGTGCTGCTGCCGTCGTTCAATGCTGCCGGCTACATAGAGGCCGCATCGCGCTACCAGGTGCAGTCGCTGACCGGTGTGCCGACCATGATCGCCATGATGCTGCGCGAACACGCGGCGATGGCCGCGGCGGATCTCGCCAACGTGCAGAGCGTGCGCATCGGTTCGGCGCCGCTCTCGGAACAACTGATCGCGCAGATGCGCCAGGCGCTGCCGCAGGCCCGCATCCTGCACGGCTATGGCACGACGGAGGCGGGACCTGTGGCGTTTGCCGCGCATGAGCAAACGCCGCTGTCGGTGGGTTCTGCGCATCCGGCGGTGGATCTGCGCCTCGTGCGCGGCGGCGTCGAGGTGGCGGACGAAGGAGTGCTCGAGATGCGCTGCCTTGCCGTCATGAACGGCTATCACAAGCTGCCCGACGTGACGCGCAAGGCGATCACGCCGGAGGGCTACTACATCACCGGCGACGTGTTCCGCCGCGACGCCGATGGATTGTTCTTCTTCGTCGGACGCGCCGACGACATGTTCGTCTGCGGCGGCGAGAACATCTATCCCGGCGAGGTGGAGAAGCTGCTGGAGCGGCATCCTGCCGTGCACCAGGCCTGCGTCGTGCCGGTGCCTGATGAGCTGAAGGCGCACAAGCCGGTGGCGTTCGTCGTGCGGCGCGTGGGCGCACGCGTGAACGAGGCGGAGATCAGGCAGTTTGCGCTCGCCCATGCGCCGGCCTATCAGCATCCGCGACGCGTGTGGTTCGTCGACGAACTGCCGCTCGCCGGTACGCACAAGATCGATCGCAGGCGCCTGATGCAGCAGGCGATGACGGAGGCCGGATGAAGGCGATGATCGTCCGCCAACATGGCGGACCCGAGGTGATGCAATACGCCAGCGACTTTCCCGATCCCACAATCGGCGAAGGCGACGTGCTGATCCGCGTGCGCGCCGCCTCGCTGAACTACCACGACGTGTTCACCCGCCGCGGCATGCCTGGGATCAAGGTGCCGATGCCGCTGATCATGGGTCTCGACGTCGCCGGCGAAATCGCGGCGATGGGATCGGGTGTGGCGGGATGGTCGGTGGGTGACCGCGTGCTGGTCGATCCGATCAATCGCGTCGAAGGCGGTTTGATGGGCGAGACGATGCATGGCGGGCTCGCCGAATTGTGCCGCGCGCGGGCGCATCAGTTGGTGCGCATTCCCGACGACGTGAACTTCGCCGATGCCGCGGCGCTGCCGGTCGCCTATGGCACGGCGCATCGCATGCTGGTGTCGAAAGGCAATTTGCGCGCCGGCGACAAGGTGATGATCCTCGGCGCCAGCGGTGGCGTCGGCGTGTGCTGCGTGCAGCTTGCCAGGCAGGCCGGCGCCGAGGTGGTGGCATGTGCCAGCACCGCGACGAAGCTGGATCGGCTTCATGCACTGGGCAAGGATCATCTTATCAACTACGCCGAACGCGACTTCGTGCAGGAGATCTATGCGCTGTACGGCAAGCCGTCGCGGCGTGGGGCGAATGTCGGCAACGGGCTCGACGTGGTGGTGAATTTTACCGGCGGCGATACCTGGGTGAAGTCGCTGCGCTGCCTGAAGGTCGGCGGCCGGTTGCTTACCTGCGGCGCCACCGCCGGCCACGATCCGAAGGAGGACATCCGCTTCATCTGGACGTTCGAGCTGGAGATCCGCGGCTCGAACGGCTGGCAGCGCAGCGACATCGAGGCGCTGCTGGATATGGTGCGGCAAGGCAGGTTGAACACGCTGGTGGAGCGCACGTATCCGCTCGCGGAAGCAGCCGAGGCGTTGCAGGTGATCGAGGACCGCGAGGTGTTCGGCAAGATCGTGGTGACGCCATGAGCGAGGTGCTGTCCGCGGCGGAATTGCAGGAGCGGTTGTCGCGCTCGCCATTCATCCGATTCCTGGGATTGGTGGTCACCGAGGCCGATCCGGCGCGGCAATGCGTGACGATGACGCTGGAGATGCGGCCGGAGTTCGAGCGCATCGCCGGCAGCGGCCAGTGGCATGGTGGTCCGGTCGCCGCGGTGATCGACACGGTGGGCGACTACGCGCTGGTGATGACCATCGGCCACCCGCTGCCGACGATCAACTTCCGCGTGGACTATTTGCGCCCCGCGGTGAACACGGCGCTGACCGTCACGGCGCGCGTTCGGCGTGCCGGGCGCAGTGTGGGTGTCGTGGATGTCGATGTGATGGACGCGAAAGGCACGCTGGTCGCCATCGGCAGGGCGACCTATTCGACGGCCTAACCCATTCGCTGCATCTTCTCCGCCCAGCGATCGATGATCGGCATGACCTCGTTCGCGCCGGCGGACGGCAGCGTGATGACGACCCGTGCAATGCCGATGTCGCGGTAGTGCCGCAGCCGGTCCAGTTCCTCGACGACACGGAACATCGTGACGGGCAGCGAAGCCGGATCACGGCCGGCCTCCGTCGCCATCTTGCGGAACTGCGGCAGAAAGTCGCTGACGTCACCGTATTCCGGCCGGCTGGCGTGCGGCACCCAGCCATCGCCATAGCGTATCGCGCGCCGCGCGCCATAAGGAAACGCACCGCCGACGATCACCGGCGGATACGGCTTCTGTACCGGCTTCGGCCAGGCCATCATCGGGTCGAAGTCGACGAACTCGCCGTGATACTCGGCTTTGCTCTCGGTCCAGATCACCTTCATCGCCTCGATCCGCTCGCGCGCGACCTTGTGGCGTGATTTGAACGCCGTGCCGTGATCCGCCATCTCCTCGGCGTTCCACCCCGAACCGACGCCGAACAGGAAGCGTCCCGCCGACACCTGGTCGATAGACGCCACCAGCTTCGCGGTCTGGATCGGATCGCGCTGCTGCACGAGGCAGACGCCGGTGCCGACCTTCAGCGTCTGCGTCGCCGCGGCCGCGGCGGTCAGCGTGACGAACGGGTCCATCACGTCGTAGTACTGCTTCGGCAGATCGCCGCCGTTCGGAAACGACGAAGCGCGCGACACGGGAATATGCGAATGCTCCGGCGCCCAGAGCGACTCGAAGCCGCGCTGTTCCAGCGCGCGGCCGAGATCGCCCGCCGCCATCGAATAGTCGGTGAAGAACATGGCGGCGCCGAAGTGCATGTCGAACTCCCCGGATGATCGGGGAAGCCTAGCTTGCCTACGCTATCATTGCGAGGAGCGAAAGCGACGAAGCAATCCCCATCCAGGACTGCGCGCACAGCTCGATGGAGATTGCCGCGTCGCTACGCTCCTCGCTATGACAGGCGGCTACTTCCTGGACGGCGAATGCCTGACGTGCTGGCCGGCTCCCATGCCGCCGCCCCGCTGCGCCTGCGGGACCAAATCGCGAATGTGGAAGTCCGGTTCGCTGTTCCATGGACCGCGACGCTCGGCTTCCGGTCCTGCCGTCAGGTTGAAATAGACATCCACCGTGTCGTCTGGCTTCAGGTCGCCGAAGATCGGATCGTCCAGCTTGTTCATCGCCTCCAGCGCCTTCATGAACATGCGCGCATGGGCGACCTCGCGAGTCGCCAGATGGCGCAGCGCCTCGCGCGAGCCGTCGTCCGGCGCCTGGTGGATCAGCGCCTCGTAGGTGGCCAGCGCGCCGGCCTCGGCCGCGATGTCGGCGCGCAGGTCACGCACCACGCTGCCGCCTTCGTTCACGTAGCGCGCGTCCCACGTCGTGCCGCGCGAGTCCATCACGTGCGGACCGTAGCCGCGCATGGCGAACAGCGTGCTGTTGAACGCCTTCTCCTGCGCCCCCTGCCTGGCACGCTTGGTGTGCTGCTCGATCATCAGCGCCACCATCTCCAGGTGGCCGAATTCCTCGGTAGCGATGTTCTGCAGCATGTCGCGGATGCCCTGGTCCTCGGTATGGAAGGACTGGGTGAAGTAGGTGAGCGCCGCCGACAGCTCGCCGGTCGCGCCGCCGAACTGCTCGAGCCGCTTTTCAGCGAACACCGGATCGGGCGTGTCGACGCGTACTTGGTGGATCGGGTCGGGTCGATGAATGAACATGGCGGTGGTCCTTCGCGAGTAACCCAACCGCAACCGCCGCGCCGGGCGCGGGTTGGCCGTTCACGCGAAAGTGCCCCGCGTTATCCCGTCGATCGAATCACGTCGCTCGCCGTTCCGCCTGCCACTGTCCCTTGCCGAACTGGCTGAGATTGACCGGCCCGCGATGGTGGTCGGTTGCGCTGCCGAGGAACACGTCGCCTGCCATCCGACCGTCGTTGACGGTGCCTTCGAAGCGGTAGGCGATGGCACTGCCCTCGTGGCGCGTCTCGAATTCCATGCGCACCGTCTGCGCCGCCAGCCTGCCGATCACGTTGCTCTCGAACTGCTCGGACTGCTGGCTGCCGCTGAGCTGACTGCCCTGCTGCTGCAACCGCAACCTGTGCTTGCGCTCGCCGTGCAGGAACTGCACGCGCACGTCCCAGTTGCCCGACAGGTCGATCGCGGCGGCCGGCTCGGTCGCAGGGTGCAGGTTGTGCGCCGCATTGAGCGTATCGGCGATCGCCTGCCCGACCTGCGCCGCTTCGCCAGGGGAGAACTGGAACGGATCGATGGTCAGCGAGTTCGCGGTCGCCGACGTATCGTCGGTCATGATGCGCGGCGAACCGTCGAGCAGGCGCTGGCGCAGACCCATCCCGTCGAGCGCGATGCCGTCCCATTTCACGCGCAGCACCGGTACGCGAACCACACCCTTCGGTTCGATCACCTCGCTGCCGACACCTGGAACCGCAGCGACGCGCTGTGCGATCTCCTGGAGATCGTCATGCCAGTGCCTTAGCTCGGCCGCCTCGTCGCGCTCGTTCAGCCAGTAGTCGACCGCGACCAGCACGCCGATCACGTCCTCCTTCGACACCTTCATCGGCCGGCCGAACGCCTGATGCGGCGACGCATTGCGCCATGCCGCCTGCACCAGGTTCTTCTTGCCGAGCAGCAGGC
>JANWJK010000022.1 GCA_025452005.1 Acetobacteraceae bacterium
AAGTCGCTGGTCGCCGGCATTCCGATCGCCAGCGTGCTGTTCGCCGGCCCGGCCCTCGGCGTCGTCGTGCTGCCGATCATGATCTATCATCCGCTGCAACTCGTCGTCTGCGCCTGGCTGGCGCGCCGCTACGCCAACCGCCCCGTGGCCGCCGTACGCCTCGACGCGGCACTGCCTGGCGTTGCGGTGACAGCGCGCCCCGGCATCGCCGCCTGAAATACCGCGTCTGGCTCGCCGGCTGATTCCGTGACACCGTCGCGCGTCGCGGAGGCCGCGCAGTGCCGCACACGATCGATACGATCAAGGACTGGTTCTTCGCCGATCGGCAACGCAGCCTGACGGACGACCAGGCGGTCGAAGCGTTCCATCTGCTCAGCGCACGCTGCCGCTTCCTGAAGACGCTGCCCGCGAGTGCCACCGTGCTCGACATTGGCGCCGGCGACGGCGGACTGCACGTCTACCGGGAATGGCCGCTGTTCCATCGCCGCGATCTCAGGCTGTTCGCCTACGCCGGCGAGCGCGAAGGCAACTTCGACCGCTACGACGGCTGTGAGATCGGCCTCTGGCCGCAACAACCGCCGCAGTTCGGCAATGCGAGCTTTGCCGCCATCCTGGCGTGTAACTTCATCGAGCACATCGATGATCCGCTGCGATTCGTCCGCTGGGCGGCGGGACGGCTTGCGCCGCGCGGGCGGATCTATCTCGAGTGGCCGCGACCGGTCGCGGCCTCGCTGCCGTCGGCGGTGGACCTGCGCGTCCACGGCATCCACGTGATGGCCGGCAACTACCGCGACGACGCGACGCATCGTGCCGAGATGCCGCTCGCCAGGGACGTGAAGCGCCAACTGGTTGATGCCGGCCTGGAGATCGAGGCCTGGGGGATCGTCAGCGTACCCTTCGTCGACGGCGAGCTTGCGTCGGCCCTCGCGGGCGAACGGCGATGTGGTCGGCGCTACAATGGCCTACTGGTCATTCACGGAATGGTGCCAGTACCTGGTTGGCAGACGGTAGCGTTGCATTTTCGGGAGGTGGTCCATGGCAGGCAGCAGGCTTCTCTGGCCCCTCGGGGCAATGGCCCTGTTCGGCGCATCGGCGGTGCAGGCGCAGCCGCAGTTGCCGGAAGGCCCCGGCAAGGCGGTCATCGAACAGGCCTGTCTGGGCTGCCACGAGCCGGTCCGCATCCTGAATTCCGGCTACAGCCGCCAGGGCTGGCAGAACGTCGTGCACATGATGCTGAACGTCGGTGCGCCCGTGCCGCCGGACCAGGTTGCCGGATTGACCGACTATCTGGCGAAGAACTTCCCGGAGAAGCCGAAGCCCGCGCCGTCGCTCATCACCGGCAGCGCGCATGTCGAGATCAAGGAATGGATGGTGCCCACGCCGGGGTCGCGCCCGCACGATCCCCTCGCCTATCCAGACGGCTCGATCTGGTACACCGGCCACATGGCGAACCTGCTCGGCCGACTGGATCCGCACAGCGGCAAGATCACCGAGTATCATCCCGATACGCCCTCGTCCGGACCGCATGGGCTGGTCGCCGACCGGGACGGCAACATCTGGTTCACCGGCAACTTCGCCGGCTATATCGGCAAGTTCGATCCGAAGTCGGGCAAGTTCACCAACTATCCGCTGCCGGATCCGAATGCACGTGACCCGCACACGCCGCTGTTCGACCGGCGCGGCATGCTGTGGTTCACGGTGCAGGGTGCCAACATGGTCGGCCGGCTCGACCCGAGGAGCGGCGAGATCAGGCTGGTGAAGTCGCCGACGCCGCGGTCGAACCCGTATGGCATGGTGGTCAGCTCGCACGATGTGCCGTGGTTCTGCGAGTTCGGCGCCAACAAGCTGGCCAGCATCGATCCTGAGACCATGGCGATCCGCGAATACGCGCTGCCGAACGCGGGAAGCCGGCCGCGGCGCATCGCCATCACGCCGGACGATGTCATCTGGTACTCGGACTATGCCCGCGGCTATCTCGGCCGGTTCGATACGAAGACGGGCGAGGTGAAGGAATTCGCCTCGCCTGGCGGGGCGAATTCGCTGCCCTACGGCATCGTCTATCTGAAGCGAGCGGTGTGGTACAGCGAATCCGGCGTGCGCCCGAATACGCTGGTGCGGTTCGACCCGGCGACCGAGACGTTCCAGACCTGGGAGATCCCGTCGGGCGGCGGGGTGGTGCGCAACATGATGGTGACGCGCGACGGCAACATTGCCATGGCGGAAAGCGGCGTGAACCGTGTGGCGCTGGTGGTGGTGGAGTAGGCGCAGGACCGCACCCGCCTACCCTCTACCGAATGACCGCGTAGCCGACGAAAATGCCGCATGCCAGCAGATAGACCACCAGCAGCCCCACTCTGATCCTGGCTGCGTGCTCGCGCAGGCTTGGCACCAGGCCGACGCCGATGAACGCCGCCATCGTCGCGCCCGTGACGATCCGCGCGGTCTGCATATCGGCGCTCGAAACAGCACTGAACAGGCTCACGTCACTCACTTTACAACCCGCTATCGGCTAGTGTCGCCAGGGCGGCCGAGGCAACTGACGGGAGATATGCAATGCAACGCCTGATCGTGGCGCTTCTGCTGTTTGGCGCCGCCCCGGCAGAAGCCGCCGACCTCGCGCTGAAGCGGGTCATCCTGTCTTCGGCCGGCGTCGGCTATTTCGAATACGAGACCGAGGCCGACGGACCGGTGACCCTTGGCCTCGACGTGCCGCTCGATCAGGTGGACGACGTACTCACCTCGCTCGTAGTGTTCGACAGCATCGGCGCGGTCGGCACGGTGGAACTGCTGGGCCGCGACAACACGCGCGCGAATTTCGGCAACGTGCCGTTCAGCCCCGAGACGCTGCGGTCGACGGTCGATTACCTGAACAGCCTGCAAGGCGTGGAGATCGCCGTGCAGGGCCCGCGCCCGATGACCGGGCGCATCGTCCATGCCGAGCGTGTCGCTGAGACGCTGCCGGCGCCCAGCGGCCAGCCGCAGCCGACCGTGCAGCGCACCCGCGTCACCATTCTCGGCGCCGATGGCCTGCGCCAGTTCGTGCTGGAGGAGGCCGAGAGCATCCAGGTCGCCGATCCCGACCTGCGCGGGCGCATCGGCCAGGCGCTCGAATCGCTGCGTCGCGAGGCGAACCAGAGTCTGCGTCACGTCACACTGCGCAGCACCGGCGACGGCCATCGCACCGTGCGTGTCGGCTACGTCGCCGCGGCGCCGCTGTGGAAGGCGACGTACCGTCTGGTGCTGCCCGCGAAGGACGGCGATCCCGCGCGCCTGCAGGGCTGGGCGGTGCTGGAGAACCAGTCAGGCGCCAACTGGGACGGCATCGCGCTGACGCTGCAATACGGCAACCCGGTCACGTTCCGTCAGGCGATCTATCAGAGCTACTACGTGCAGCGGCCCGAGGTGCCGGTGGAGATCCTCGGCCGCATCCTGCCGAGTGTGGACACGCGCGCGCGGCCGGCGGAGCCGCCGATGCAGAAGGCAGCCTCTCCACCGGCGGGTGCGGCCCGAATGCTGGCCGCGCCGGCCCCCCCTCCCGCGCCGGCGCCGATGCCGCAGGCCGAAGTGATGGCTCAGGCCGCGGATCAGGTACAGGCCGCCGAGGGCGTGGAGGCGACGATCTTCCAGCTTCCCACGCCGGTGGTGCTTGCCGCCGGCCATACCGCCAGCGTGCCGATCATCGATCGTAGCATCCCGGCCGAGCGCATCGACCTTGCCACCGGCGACGACACGCATCCGCTGTCGGCGATCCGCATCACCAATGATACCGGATCGTCGATGCCTGCCGGCGTGCTGACGCTGTACGACACCGTGAGCGCCGCGACATTCGCCGGCGACGCCAGGCTTGGCGGGCTGCCGGCGGGCGAGCGCCGTCTGCTGTCGTTCGCACAGGACCTGCGGACCACGGTCGAACGCAGCAGTACCGGCGAAACCACGCTTGCCTCGCTGACCGCCGTCCAGGGCGTATTGTCCATCGCCACGCGGCAACGCGAGGTGCTGCGGGTGACCATCACCGCACCGGCCAACGAGCCGCGCCGCGTGTTGGTGGAAATCCCGAAGGAAGGCGACCGCACCCTGACGCTGGAAGGCGGCCCTATCCCGGGCATCGAGGAGACAGCGACCGCCTGGCGCGTGCCCGTCTCGCTGAAGCCGGGCGAGGTGCGGAAGTTGACCGCCTTCATCGACCGGCTCGAGCGCGAGCAGACCGCGCTGCTGGCCGATGACGCGGAGGTGGTGGTGCGGCTGCTGAACGAGCAGACGCTGGCCCCGGCCGCGCGTACCGCATTGCAGCGGCTGGCGGCGCTGCGGCAGGACGAGGCTGCGAAGCGGGCGACGGTCGCGCAGCTCAAGGCACAGCAGGCGGCGGTGCAGCAGGACGAGGACCGGCTACGCCGCAACCTCGCCGCGGTCGCGCCCAACGACGCGCTGCACGCCAGGCTGACGCGTGCGCTGGACGCCGACGAGACGAAGCTGGAGCAGCTTGGTCAGGCGATCGACCAGGCCACAGCCGCGGCAGACAAGGCGCATCAGGCGCTGGCGGAGGCGGCGTCGACGTTGAAGCTGTAATCGGTCGCCGGATCGCCGATTAACCCACCCCTAAGGGTTTGGCGCCATTCTCCGCTGCATGGCGTCATCCCTTTCGCACGCCGACGTTGCACGCCTGCTGGCGGAGCCGTCCGCCACCGTCCGCGCCGAGCTGGCGGACAAGCTGGCGCGCGAGATCGACAGCTCCCTGCTGACCACGGCCGAGTTGCAGATCGCGCACGACATCGTCCGCGTCATGGCGAAGGACGTCGAACTGACGGTACGCCGCGCCCTGTCGGAAAGCCTGCGCAGCGCCAGGCATCTGCCGAACGACGTGGCGTTGCGTCTCGCCAACGACGTGGCGGCGGTGGCGCTGCCGATCCTGGCCGACTCGCCGGTCCTGACCGATGCCGATCTGATCGAACTGGTGCGCCACGGCTCGGCGGACAGACAGACGGCGATCGCCGGACGGGCCGGTGTGTCCGAGCAGGTCGCCGACGCGTTGGTGACCGAGGCCGGTGAAGCCGCCGTCGCGACGCTGCTAGGCAACACCAGCGCTCGCATTGCGTCAGCCACCCTGGGCACCGCAATCGACCGCTTCGCCGACAGCGACCGCGTCAAGGCAACGATGGTGCATCGCGCCGACCTGCCAGTGACGATCGCCGAACGGCTCGTCGTGCTGGTGTCCGAGAAGCTCCAATCGTACTTGGTCACGCACCACGAACTGCCGATCTCGCTCGCCACCGACATCGTGCTGCAAAGCCGCGAGCGCGCGACGCTGCAATTCAGCTTGGGCTCGAGCGAGCAGGAGCTCGAACGGCTGGTGCGGCAGATGCACCGTAACCAGCGGCTGACCCCACTCCTGGTGCTGCGCGCCTTGTGCCTGGGGGA
>JANWJK010000023.1 GCA_025452005.1 Acetobacteraceae bacterium
CCCCCCCCCCCCCCACCCCCCCCCCGCCGGGGGGGGGGGCGGGCCCCCCCACCCCCCCCCCCCCTGGGGGGTGGGGGTTGGGGGGAGGGGGCACCACCATGAGCACCACCGTTGCCACGCCCGCCATCTCCCGCGCTGCGGCGATGCCGCGCAGCCCGATGCAGCTTGCGGTGCGCCGGTTCCTGCATCGCCCCGTCGCGGTCGCCGGCCTCGTCGTGATCGTGCTGTTCGTGTCCGTGGCGCTTCTTGCCCCGCTGATCGCGCCGTACGATCCCGTCGCCACCTCGTGGTCGGCAATCCGCAAGGCACCGTCGGTCGCACATTGGATGGGCACCGACGAGAATGGCCGCGACGTGCTATCGCGCGTGGTGTTCGGCGCCCGCGCCAGCTTGCTCGCCGGCGTCGTCGCGGTGCTGATCGCCGCCGGCATCGGCGTTCCAGCCGGATTGCTCGCCGGCTTCGCCGAGGGCTGGACCGACGCGATCCTCAGCCGGATCGTCGATGCCATGCTGGCCTGTCCGTTCTTGATCCTGGCGATCGCGCTCGCTGCATTCCTGGGTCCCGATCTGACCAACGCGATGATCGCGATCGGTGTCTCCACCGCACCGCGCTTCATGCGCGTGGCGCGCGCGGCCACGCTGGATGCAAGCAGCAACGACTACGTCGAGGCGGCGCGCGCGATCGGCAATCCCGGCTGGCGCGTCGCGGTCCGCCACGTGCTGCCGAACATCGTGCCGCCCATCATGGTGCAGGGCACGCTCGCCATCGCCGCCGCGATTATCGCCGAGGCGAGCCTGTCGTTCCTGGGGCTGGGCCAGCAGCCGCCGGCGCCGTCCTGGGGCTCGATGCTGAACTCGGCGCAGCGCTTCCTGTCGCAGGCGCCTTGGCTCGCGATATTCCCGGGCGTGGCGATCTTCCTCGCCGTGCTGTCGTTCAACCTGGTCGGCGACGGATTGCGCGACGCGCTGGACCCGCGTGGCCGGTAACGCTCATTCAGCGTGGGGTTCTACGCTCTCCAGGTATTGCACCCATGCCTCCGGCAGACCATGCGCGCGCGCACCGTCCCTTAGCAGCGAGATGTAGCGGAACGACGGCGCCCGGTCGGCGTCCAGGCCACGCGCCATGTAGGTGACGGCGGTGACGATATTGCCGTCCGGGTCCTCCGCGGGCACCAGGACATGGCGATAATGCCGCCCGGGGACGCCTTCGGTGGCATCCAGACGCAGCAGTTCCCGCCGCGTGATCCGGTACAGCACGCCCCACATTTCACAGCCTGGATCCGGACAGATGTTCGCCGGTGCCGCCCTCCCTTTCGGACGGCCTTCCAGATTGAAGCGCAGCCGATAGCCTTTGATCCGCGCGATGCGCCATTCGCTCGGTCGCATGCCGCGCCGTTCACGAAACGCGCTGTGGTGCATGTTGGACCCGTAGGCGAGATACCACACCGGATCGGATGGGCGCCCGGTGAGAACCTGGCCATGCCAGCGGTAGTGCCATCGCGACAGGATCCACGATTTCGTCAGCAGCCTGCGCCAACGAAGCCTGAAGCTTCTGCGCTGCGCGGTGAGACGGCTGGTGATTGCCCGCATTACGGTCGGCTCGATGAGGTCAGGCGTTGGTCAAGCAGCGAAATCGTACTCGGCCGCGTGGGGTTTCGCAACGACCGGCCACCGGCAAGTCAATCCGGCTGCGTCGCTTTATGCGCGAGCAGCGCCATCAAGCGGCGGTCGCGCCATTCCTGACGCACGCCCTGCATATTCGCCGGGAGTTCCGCGCGCCGCGCCGAATGGAGCTTTTCGATCAGTGCCGCATTCCATTCTCGCGGCGTCATCTGCGCCTGCAACTCGGCATATAACGCGCCGTAGCGCTCACAGTAGTCCTGTAATCCGCCCGGCGCATTGAGGTCGATCGTCTCCAGCGGCCCCATAAAGCTCCAACGCAGTCCCAGCCCGTGCTTCATCAGTGCGTCGAGGTCCGCGGGCGAGATCACGTCGTCGGCCACCAGGCGGAATGCCTCGGCGAGCAGCGCACCTTGCAGACGGTTCAACGCGAAGCCAGCCATCTCCTTGTTGACGGTCGCCGGCACCTGCCCGACGCTCTCCATCAGGGCACGAGTCCGCGACACGACGGCCGGGTCGGTCCATGGCGCCGGGCAAAGTTCGACCAACGGGACCAGGTACGGCGGATTGACTGGATGCGCGACCAGGCAGCGTGCCCGGCCGGGCAGGCCTTCGGTGTAGGCGCTCGCGGGGATGCCGCTGCTTGAACTCGCCAGCACTGCGTCAGGCCGTGCGGCGTGATCCAGCTCGGCAAACAGAGCCTGCTTGGCATCGACCCGCTCCGGCCCGTTCTCCTGCACATGCGTGGCGTCCCGCACCGCCTCGGCCAGCGTCGCGGCAGGCCGCACGCGGCAGGCCACAAGCGCTGGCGGCTCCTTGATCAGGCCTGCTTCCTGCAGTTCGGGCAACCGCTCGCCGATGAAGGCGCCCGCAGCCTCGAGCTGCTGTGGATACGGATCCCATAGCGCCACATCGAAGCCGGCACGCGCGAAGACGATCGACCAGGCGCGGCCGATCAGTCCCGCACCGATAACCGCCACCTGGGTCAAGGCAATCTCCTCTTGGACCCCTTGAGGTCAGCCGCGTCGCCCCGCAGAGTCAACGCGTGGCATTCGATCCCGATTGGCTGAGCTCGCTCGCCGGCCGGCCAGAGCTGCTGACGCCGGAGGAGATGGCGCGTGCCGACGCGGCCGCACCGACGCTTGGCGCGCCTGGTCCGACGCTGATGGCGAACGCCGGTCGTGCAGTGGCACGTGCCATCCTTCGGCGGTTCCGCCCTTGCCGCACGCTGGTGCTCGCCGGACCGGGGAACAATGGCGGAGACGGCTATGTCGCGGGACGCTTGTTGCAACAGGTGGGCTGGCCGGTCGCGATGGCGGCGCTCGGTCCGCCCCGCGCCGGCTCGGATGCCGCCGATGCGGCGTCGCAATGGCGTGGGCCGTCGACAGCTTTCACACCGGCGGCAGCGGCACGTGCGGGGTTGGTGATCGATGCCGTGTTCGGTGCCGGTCTGGCGCGGGACGTGGACGGCATCGTCGCCGATACGCTGCGCGCGGCGCGACGCGTGGTCGCCGTCGATGTGCCGAGCGGTCTCGACGGCGCCACCGGGGCGGTGCGCGGCTTCGCGGCGCGGGCAGAGCTGACGGTGACGTTCTTCCGCCTCAAGCCGGGGCATCTGCTTCTGCCGGGTCGCGAGCTGTGCGGCGAGACAGTGCTTGCCGATATCGGCCTGCCTGGTGGTGTGCTGTCGCAGGTGCGGCCGACCTGCTTCGCCAATCTGCCCGAGTTGTGGCGTCTGCCGATGCCCGGATCGCAGTCGCACAAGTATTCCCGTGGTCATGTCACCGTGGTGGGCGGCGAGACGATGACCGGCGCAGCGCGCCTGGCTGCCGATGCGGCGCGCCGTGGCGGTGCGGGTCTGGTGACCATCGCGGCAACCGGAAGCGGCGGCGTCTATCGTGCTGGCTCGCCGGGAATTCTGGTCAGCGAGGCGCCGCTCACCGAACTGCTCGAGGACAAGCGCCGCAATGTCTGGGTGTGCGGACCCGGCCTGGGGCCGGATACCGCACGCGCGACACTGCCGGTGCTGCTGTCGGCCGGTCGCTGCGTCGTCGCCGATGCCGATGTGTTTTCCGCCTTCGAGGGCGAGCCCGATGCGTTGCGCGGGGCAGCGGTACTGACCCCTCATGCGGGCGAGTTCGCTCGTACCTTCGGCAGCCCGGGGGCGGATCGCGTCGCCGCAGTGCGCACGGCCGCGGCGCGAACCGGTGCGGCTGTGCTGCTCAAGGGTGCCGACACGATCGTCGCCGCACCGGACGGCAAGGTCGCGATCAACGCCTCCGCTCCGCCGTGGCTGGCAACCGCCGGTTCGGGCGACGTGCTGGCCGGCCTGATCGCCGGGTTGGTCGCGCAGGGGATGCCGCCCTGGGATGCCGCCGCCGCCGGTGCCTACCTGCATGGCCGCGCCGGCGCGCTCGCGGGACAGGGGCTGGTCGCAGAGGATTTGCTCGGGTCGATCACGGCGGCTCTGGTCGAAGCAACGTGTCAGCCACATCTCCCTCGCAGGCGCTTATGATCGGCGTCTGCTGCGAGGAGCGCGTGCATGAGTGACATCGCCGTCCCCGGTCTGCTGGACCGGGCTATCCGCCGGATCACCACGGTCTGGCGCGACATGGCGGCGGGCGTCGAGGACGAATCCCTCGCCGCACAGATGCGCTCCTGCCTGACGGGCCGTGGCGGCGAGGTGAGCGGGCGCAATCGGGCGGCCAAGCTGGCGGAGACCTACCAGGGACTGGACGAAGCCGGCCGCGGGGATTTCCTGCGCACGCTAGCAAGCTTCGATTCCGACGCCGATGCCGTGGCGGGCGCCTACGCGGAGGTGCAGGCGGCAGCCGACCCGGCCGAACTCGCCATTGCCAAGGCAGCTCTGCGCCGCGCACTGGAACCGCCTCGGCTGCGACTGCTGACCCAGTTCACCACCATTCCCGACGGGCGGAAGTTCCTGGTCGATCTCCGCGGGTTCCTGTTGAAGATCAGGCGTGACGACAAGCTGCTCGCGGCACTCGAGGCAGACCTGCGTGGGTTGCTGGCCGCATGGTTCGACATCGGCTTTCTTGAACTGCACCGCATCGATTGGAACAGCCCGGCAGTACTGCTGGAGAAGCTGGTGGGCTACGAGGCGGTGCACGAGATCCGCTCCTGGCGCGATCTGAAGAACCGGCTCGACTCTGACCGTCGCTGCTACGCGTTCTTCCATCCGCGGATGCCGGGCGAGCCGCTGATCTTCGTCGAGGTCGCGCTGGTCAAGGGACTGGCGGGCAGCGTACAGCGACTGCTCGACGAGAAGGCGCCCTTGCTCGATCCGCACCAGGCGGATACCGCGATCTTCTATTCGATCAGCAATTGTCAGCAGGGGCTTGCGGGCATCAGCTTCGGCAACTTCCTGATCAAGCGCGTGGTCGAGGAACTGTCGGGCGAGTTCCGCAACCTGAAGACGTTCGCCACGCTTTCGCCGATACCGGGCTTCCGCTCCTGGCTTGATGAGAAGCTTGCCGAGGACCAGCCGGGACTGCTTTCGGACGAGGAGTCCGCAAGTCTGGGCTCCGCGATGCCGGCGCCGTCGGGTGAGCAGGCCCTGACGGCCATCCTGGCGAAGCGCGGCTGGTGGCGGGAAGTCGGGTTGCGCAAGACCGCCGAGCCTGTGCTGGTTCGGCTGTGCGCGCGCTACCTGCTGCTGGAGTCCGGCGGCGCCAGGCGCGCCCGCGATCCGGTGGCGCATTTCCATCTGTCGAACGGTGCGCGGGTGGAGCGGCTCAACATCCTCGGCGACACCTCGGAGAAGGGGAACAAGGAGAGCGGGACGCTGATGGTCAACTACCTGTATGATCCGGCGAAGATCGAGGACTGGCACGAGGACTACGCCGGCGAAGGCAAGCGCAACGCATCCACCACCGTGCGGCGGCTGGCGCGCGGGTGGCACTGACGGAGAGGACGATGTCCGAGGCAATCCTGAGCGAGTCGCTGATGACGATCGGGGAGTTTGACGCATACCTCGAATCGCAACAGCACGGCTCGCTATGGGAATTGGTGGCGGGCCGGATTGTCGCCATGACAAATCCGAGCGAGGTTCACGAGAAAATAGCGAGCAACATTGGCGCTCCCTTGGCTACGGCGATGAATCCGAAGGGCTGCCATGTCTATCAAGGTGGCATCGGCGTCCAGCGTTCCGACCGGCCAACCGGAACCAACAGGACCAAGCCTGACGTGGTGGTACGGTGCGGGCGCGTGGGCACACGCAACTTCATCACGGATGCTCTGGCCGTGGTAGAGGTACCTTCGCCGTCGACCATCGATGTGGATCGCGGCGAGAAGCTGCAATTCTACAAGGCGCTGCCGACCTTGCGCCATATCGCGCTGGTCTATCAGGACCAGATGCGTGTCGAGCATTACCGCAAGACGGACCTCGGGTGGGAGCTCGAGACGCTCACGCACGCCGATGACGTTCTGCTCTTCGATGCGCTGGCATTTACCATCGCGCTCGACAGCATCTATTTCGGCATAGAGCCGACCAACGTGCACCGTCTGGCCGGGTGATGGACACGACCGCAACCATTTCTGCTGTGGCGGCAACGGACCGACTGCACATCCTGCGTCAGCTCGAACGCAAGCTGCTGTGGCTGTCGTCGTGGATGATCCACCAGGCCAACCACATCCGTCCCAACCGCGACGGGCTGAAGGTGGGGGGACATCAGGCATCGTGTGCCTCGGTGATCTCCATCATGGCTGCGTTGTATTTCGAAATTGCCAGGCCGCAGGATCGCATCGCGGTGAAGCCGCATGCCGGACCGGTGTTCCACGCTATCAACTACCTGTTCGGCCGGCAGACCCTGGAGAAGATGCAGGGTCTGCGGCGATTGGGCGGCGTGCAGTCCTATCCCTCGCGGACGAAGGACGGGCCTGAGGTGGATTTTTCCACCGGCTCGGTTGGCCTCGGCGTTGCGATGACGACATTCTCCGCGCTGATGGCCGATTACGTGCGGCTGCACGGCCTCGGCCGTACCGACCTGCCGCCGGGCCGGCATATCGCCATCGCCGGCGATGCCGAACTCGACGAAGGCAACATCTACGAGGCGCTGCTGGAGGGTTGGAAGCACGACGTCCGCAATCTGTGGTGGATCGTCGACTACAACCGCCAGAGTCTCGATTCGGTCGTGCCCGACCGGCTGTTCGGCCGCATCGAGGGTCTGTTCCGCGACATGGGCTGGAACGTGGTCACCATCAAGTACGGCCGCAAACTCGAGGCTGTGTTCGCGCAGGAAGGCGGCGAGGCGCTGCGTGCATGGATCGATGACTGCCCGAACTCCTTGTATTCGGCGCTGACTTTCCAGGGCGGTGCGTCGTGGCGCCAGGCGCTGCTGGCCGATCTCGGCCGCTCCAAGGCGCGCGCGATCATCGATCCGATGTCGGATGACGAGCTCGGCGCGCTGATGACCAATCTCGGCGGCCATGACATCGAGATGGTGATCGATACGCTGCGTGCCGAGGCCGAAGGCGACCAACCAACCTGTTTCATCGCCTACACCATCAAGGGCATGGGTCTGCCGTTCGCCGGCCACAAGGACAACCACGCCGGCCTGATGACCAAGGAGCAGATGGAGGGGTTCCGCGCATCGATGGGGATACGTCCGGGCCATGAGTGGGACCTGATCGAGGGACTGGATGTATCGGAGGAGGAACTCCGCGGCTTCCTCGGGACCTGCCCCTTTGCCATGCCCCTCACGCCGGAAGGCCGCTCGTTGAGCGCACCCATGGTGCCGGTCCCGGCATCGCTGCCGTTGGGAAAGATCGCTGGCCGCCGGATGTCCACGCAGGCGGGCTTCGGAGACATTCTCGCCGAGATCGGCCGCGGCCAGGACGAACTGAAGGCGCTCGCGGCGCATATCGTGACGACGTCGCCCGACGTGACCGTATCGACCAGTCTCGGGCCGTGGGTGAACCGCCGCGGCATCTTCGATCGTCACACGCGCAACGACGTGTTCCGCGACGCGAAACTGGCGAGCGCGCAGCGCTGGGGCATGTCGCCGAAGGGCCAGCACATAGAGCTTGGCATCGCCGAGCAGAACCTGTTCCTGCTGCTGGGTGCGGCGGGTCTGACGCCGGCGATGACCGGTGCGCGGGTGCTGCCGATCGGCACGGTGTACGATCCGTTCGTCAACCGTGGTCTCGATGCGCTGATCTATGCCTGTTACCAGGATGCGCGCTTCTTGCTGGTGGGCACGCCGTCTGGCCTGACATTGGCACCGGAGGGCGGCCAGCATCAGTCGATCAACACGCCGCTGATCGGCATGGCGGCCGACCGGCTGGCGAGCTTCGAGCCGGCGCACGTCGATGAGCTGGCGATCCTGCTGCGCCACGCGCTCGACCACATGCAGCGCCCGGACGGCTCTGCCGTGTGGCTACGTTTGTCGACACGACATCTCGAGCAGCCGGCCCGCACGCTCGATGCGCGTGCGGTGATCGACGGCGCGCACTGGGTGGTGCCGCCGGCGGATGGGGCGCGGATCGCGATCGGCTATCAGGGTCCGGTGGCGCCCGAGGCGGCCGCGGCGTTCGCCGATCTGGCCGCGGAAGAGCCAGGTGCCGGACTTCTGGCGATCACCAGTCCCGACCGTCTGCATGCCGGCTGGCTCGCGGCCGTGCGCGCACGCCGCAACGGCAACCGCACCGCCGTCTCGCACATCGAGCAGGTGCTGGCGCCGCTGGCACCGCAGGCTGCCCTGGTCACCGTTCTCGATGGTCATCCGGCGACCCATTCCTGGATTGGCGCGGTGCGTGGCCAGCGTGTGGTCCCGCTTGGGCCGGATCACTTCGGCCAGAGCGGCGACATCCCGGATCTCTACCGTGAGTACGACATCGATCAGGACGCCATACTCGATGCCTGCGCGCAGGCTCTGTTGGCGTAGAAGCGGACGATGCGTGCGTGCCACCGGATCGCGGTGCTGCTGTGCTGTATCGCGACAGTGTCCGCTGCGCATGCGGACGACGTGATCGACCAGATCACCGAAGCATTGCAGGCCTACCAGAACCACGACACGCAGACCGCGATAACCGCACTCGATGCGGCGTCCAACCTGTTGCGTCAGTCGCGGGCCGATGGCCTGAAGCGCCTGCTGCCGCAGCCACCGCCAGGCTGGACCGCCGACGTAGCCGAATCCACCGCGGTTAGCGTGGCAATGCTCGGCGGCGGTGTCACCGCGAGCCGCGCCTATCATAACGGTGTCCAGCGTGTGGAAGTGCAGATCGTGGCGGATTCGCCGATGCTGCAGAGCCTGGCGCAACTGATCAGCAGCCCGCTGGGCGCGATCGGCGGCATGAAGACGGTCGTGATTGGTGGCCGGCGCATGTCATACACCGAGAATGACCGCACCTACATGGCGCTGGTGGCCGATAAGATGATCGTGAAGATCCAGGGCAACGCGGATACGCCGGACCCGACACTGAGGAGTTTCATCGCCGCGATCGATTTTGCCGCGATCGAGAAGCACGCCCACTGAGCGCACCCCGTCATTGTTTCTTCATCCATTGCGTGATTGACATGGGTGCGACTGAACATATGGTGCGCGCGACAATAGGACACGTGTGGAGATGGCGCATGCGGTTTGGCATCGGTGCGGCGATCGGCCTGCTGACGGCAACATCGGCACTGGCCCAACCGGCCAGTGATTCGTTGGCACGGATCGGCCATATCGTCGTGATATTCGAGGAGAACCGGAGCTTCGACAACTTCTTCGGCAGTTTCCCGGGCGCCAACGGTTTCTCCACCGCCGGAACCTTGGCGCCGCAGATCGGCCCCGACGGCAAGCCATACAAGTTCCTCCCGGCAGCGGTCGACACCAACCTCAAGCCGGCCGCGGACGATCCGCGGTTTCCCGCGCAACTGCCCAACCAGCCTTTCGAGATCAATCCGTACGTGTCGCTGGAAGAGGACACCGGCGATTTGATCCATGCGTTCTACCAGGAGCAGATGCAGATCAACGGCGGCGCGATGAACCGTTTCGCCGAGGTGTCGAATGCCAAGGGCCTTGTGATGGGTCATTTCGATATCTCAGGCACGTTCCTGTGGAAGCTCGCGCGCGAATTCACGCTCGGCGATGCGATGTTCCATTCGGCATTCGGCGGCTCGTTCCTCAACCACGCATTCCTGGTCTGCGCCTGCGCGTTCAAGTTTCCCGATGCACCGGAAGCGATGGTCGCCAAGCTGGATGACAAGGGCAACCTGGTGAAGGACGGCCAGGTGACGCCCGACGGCTATGCGGTCAATACGACGCGTTCGGTCTACCTGCATGCGCCTAGCGATACCGACGATACGAAACTTGTGCCGCCGCAGACCATGCCGCATATCGGCGACAAGCTGGACGCTGGCGGCATTTCCTGGAAGTGGTACTCAGGCGGCTACGATGATGCGATGGCGGGCCATCCGGATCCGAGCTTTAGGTTCCATCATCAGCCGCTGCAATATTTCCAGGACCTTGCCCCAGGCACGCCGGCGCAGAAGGCGCATCTGCAGGACTACAAGGATTTCGTGCGCGACATTCAGCAGAACTCCTTGCCGCAGGTTGTGTTCTACAAACCGATAGGTCAGTTCGATCAGCATCCTGGCTACACCAACGTTGCTGATGGCGACGGTCATCTGGCCGAACTGATCGGGATGCTGCAAAAGAGTCCTGCCTATCAGGACATGCTGATTCTCATCGTCTATGACGAGAATGGCGGACAGTGGGACCATGTCCCGCCGCCGCGGCGTGACAAGTGGGGACCCGGCACGCGCATCCCGCTGATCGCGGTCGGCCCGGCAGTGAGGCAGGGCCACGTCGATCATACGCCCTATGATTTCGGTTCGATTCTGCGCACGATCGAGGTGCGCTTTGGCGTTGAGTCATTGAACGACCGCGATGCCAATGCCTATCCGATGCGCAATCTGCTGCAGCCGTGACTTATTGCCGCAGCAGAGCATCCACGCGCGCTGCCGCGCCGGCCCAGGTGAAGTGAGCCTGGACGTTCTCGCGAGCCGATTCCCCCAGGCGCCGCCGGCGGTCGGCGTCACCGAACAGCGCAATCACCGACGCGGCCAACGCATCGGCGCTGGAACCGACCAATGCGGCGTGGTCGGCGGGAACCACCAGCCCGTTGGTCGCGAGCCGGCTGAGGACAACGGGACGTCCGCAGGCCCAGGCCTCCAGCACCTTGTTCTTGATGCCGACGCCTGAGCGCATCGGAGCGATCGACACCCAGGACCGGGAGATCACCGGCACCATATCGGGCACGTCGGGCGCGATATCGACGTTCGGCTGCCCGGCGAGGGCCAACACCTCGGGTGCCGGACTGCGCCCGGCAATGACGAAGCGCGCCTGCGGCACGGCGGCCAGGATTCGCGGCCAGATCGTCCTGGCAGCAAACACCACGGCCTCGATGTTCGGCCGGTAGTCCAGCGCTCCCGTGAAGCTGAGCGTCGGCTCCGCGGCTTCCGCCGCGATGCTGTCGACAGGCGGAATGTTCACGCCGTTCGGCACGACATGCACCGTGTCGCGACCGCCGATCCAGCGCAGCCATTGTGCGTCCGCCTCGCCGACACACACGGTGGCAGAGTAGCCGCGCACCATGCGGCGGGCGTAGCGTGTCGCCACCACGATCTCGCGCAGCGCGCGATAGCGTTGCCGCAGGTCGCGGTAGGACAGGAACCCGCGCCAGAACTCCAGCGGATTGCAGTCGATCACATCGACCACCGCGGGCGGCAGGTCGCTGCGTCCGAACCACAGTGCCTCGGCGCCGGCCCAGACCAGAGCGCGATCAGGACGGTGCTCGCGAACCGCGCGGTCGAGCGTGGCGCGAAGCTCGGTCTGGTCGAAACGCCACGGATAGGTGACGCCGCCGCCGCGCAGCGTCACCGGCACATGGCGCGCGATACCCGGCGGGATTGCGTCGGATGGCGGCGCGATGAGCGTGATCGACCAGCACTCCGCGAGGTGCTCGAGCAGATGTGACACACGGAGCGTGTAGCCGTTCAACGCTGGCCACGGCGCCAGCGTCGCTATGGCAAGCAGGGAAGGCCGCGTATCCAGACGTTACGCTGACTGTCGCAGCACAGGGTTCATCCCAGCCGCCCGTGGCAGTGCTTGTACTTCTTTCCCGATCCGCACGGGCACGGGGCATTGCGCGATGTATTCCGCCACGTCGCGGGATCGTTCGGGTCGACCGTGTCCGATCGTAGGGGCTGCATTCCTGCGATCGCCATGGAGCCCGCCCCTTCCATCGCCATCTCCGGTTCGCCCGCGAATGCCGGCATCGGCTGCGGATGCAGCTCTACCATCGGCATAGGCGGCGGACGTACCGGCTCAGGCGCCAGTTCGACCCGGGCCAGCATCGCCGTCACGCGCTCCTTCAGCTCGTCCAACATCGCGTTGAACAGCGCGAAGGCCTCGCTCTTGTATTCGTTCAGCGGGTCGCGCTGACCGTAGGCGCGCAGCCCGATGCCCTGGCGCAGATGATCCAGCGCATACAGGTGCTCCTTCCACACCGCGTCCAGCGTCTGGATCAGCAGGTTCTTCTCGATGAAGCGCATCAGCTCGGGGCCCATGTTGGCCGCCTTCGCCGCCATCAGCGCATCCGCCGCCTGTTCCACGCGCTCGCGCAGATGGCTCTCGTCGATGCCCTCCTCGCGGCCCCACTCCTCGATCGGCAGATCGAGGTTCAACACGCGCCGCAGATCGTCCGCCAGGTCCTTCAATTCCCACTGCTCGGCGAACGCCTTCTCCGGCACCCGGCGCAGCACCATCGCCTCGATCACCTCGGCGCGCATGTCCGTGACCGTTTCGGACACGTCGGATACCTTCATGAACTCCTTGCGCTGCGCGTAAACCTCCTTGCGTTGCGCGTTCATCACGTCGTCGTATTTCAGCACGTTCTTGCGGGTGTCGAAGTTGCGCGCCTCGACCTTCTTCTGCGCCTTCTCGAGCGCCTTGTTGATCCACGGATGGACGATCGCCTCGCCATCCTTGAGGCCAAGCCGCTGCAGCATCCCGCCCATCCGGTCGGAGCCGAAGATGCGCATCAAATCGTCTTCCAGAGACAGGAAGAAGCGCGACCGTCCCGGATCGCCTTGGCGTCCCGATCGTCCGCGCAACTGGTTGTCGATGCGCCGGCTCTCGTGGCGTTCCGTGCCGATCACGAACAGCCCACCGGCGCCCTTCACCTTCTCATGCGCTGCGGCGATCTCCTCGTGGATCTCGGCGACTCGCCCGGCGTGCCCTTCAGGATCGTCGGCGCCGGCGAGTTCCTTCTTCAGCCGCATCTCCAGATTACCGCCGAGTTTGATGTCGGTCCCGCGGCCGGCCATGTTGGTGGCGATCGTCACCGCGCCCGGCGCGCCGGCCTGCGCAATGATATCCGCCTCCTGCTCATGGAAGCGCGCGTTCAGCACGGCGTGGGGGATGCGCTTCTTCTTGAGGATTTCGCTGATCGTCTCGCTCTTTTCGATCGAGGTCGTGCCGACCAGTACCGGCTGGCCCATCTTGCGCGCCTCGTCGATCAGCGCCGCCACCGCGTCGTACTTCTCGGTCGCGGTGCGGTACACCTCGTCGTCTTCGTCGTTGCGGACGCACAGCACGTTGGTCGGGACCTCCACCACGTCCAGCTTGTAGATCTCGGCCAGCTCGTCTGCCTCGGTCATCGCCGTGCCGGTCATGCCGGCAAGCTTGGGATAGAGGCGGAAGTAGTTCTGGAACGTGATCGATGCGAGCGTCTGGTTCTCCGCCTGCACCTCCTGGTGCTCCTTCGCCTCCAGCGCCTGGTGCAGTCCTTCAGAGTAGCGCCTGCCCTCCATCATGCGGCCGGTGAACTCGTCGATGATCACCACCTTGCCCTGGCGCACGATGTAATCGACATCGCGGGTGAACAGCGTATGGGCGCGCAGCGACTGCTGCACGTGATGCACCACGGAGACGTTGAAGATGTCGTAGAGGTTGCCCTCGGTGATGATGCCCGCCTCGCGCAGCATGTCCTCGACGCGTTCGGAGCCAGGCTCGGTCAGCGACACGGTGCGGAATTTCTCGTCCTTGTCGTAGGTCGTCGGGTCCTTCACGAGCTCCTTCACCACGGCGTCGACGCTGCGGTACAGGTCGGAGCTGTCCTCCGCCGGCCCCGAAATGATCAGCGGCGTGCGCGCCTCGTCGATCAGGATGCTGTCCACCTCGTCCACGATGCCGAAGAAGAACTCGCGCTGGACCATGTCCTCCAGCCGGTACTTCATGTTGTCGCGCAGGTAGTCGAAGCCGAACTCGTTGTTGGTGCCGTAGGTGA
>JANWJK010000024.1 GCA_025452005.1 Acetobacteraceae bacterium
CAACTGCCTTCCCACTGTCATTGCGAGCGAAGCGAAGCAATCCCCACATGCAGGTGCAATATCCCCCACGAGATTGCTTCGCTACGCTCGCAATGACAGCGTTGACCGGGTCTGAACCGTCAGGATCACAGCGCCAGCTTACGTGATGCGTGGCACCACGTTCCAGATGTCCGCGGCGTACTCGCGGATCGCACGGTCGGAAGAGAACCAGCCGACATTCGCGGTATTCAGCACGCTTGCGCGCCACCAGGCGCGACGATCGTGCCAGTGCGCGGAAATCCGTCTCTGCATCGCGGCGTACGCGGCGAAGTCGGCGGTCACCATGAAATGGTCGTTGCCGGTCAGCTCGTCCACCAGCTCGCGGTAGCGCTGCGGCTCGTCCGGCGAGAACACGCCATAGGCCACGGCGTCCAGCACCTCCTGCAACACCGGCAGTCCGTCGATCGTTTCGCGCGCACCCGGTCCGCGTCGGCGACGCTCCTCCACCTCGTCGGCAGTCATCCCAAAGATGAAGATGTTGTCCTGGCCGACGCGATCGCGGATCTCGATATTCGCACCGTCCAGGGTGCCGATGGTCAGCGCGCCGTTCAGCGCCAGCTTCATGTTGCCGGTGCCGGACGCTTCCATCCCCGCGGTCGAGATCTGTTCAGAAACGTCGGCGGCGGGAATGATCGCTTCCGCCAGGCTGACATTGTAGTCGGGAATGAACACCACCTTCAGCAGCCCGCCCAACGCCGGGTCGTTGTTGATCACATTTGCCACGTCGTTGATCAGCTTGATGATCAGCTTGGCACGGCGATAGCTGCCGGCCGCCTTGCCGGCGAAGATCCTCACTCGTGGCACCCAGTTGGACGTGGGCCGCGCACGCATGTCGTTGTACAGCGCGATCGTCTCCAGTATGTTGAGGAGCTGGCGCTTGTATTCGTGGACGCGTTTGATCTGTGCGTCGAACAGCGCGTCGGGATCGAGCGTGATCTGGAGACGCTCTGCCACCAGCCTGGCCAGCGCCTGCTTGTTGTCGCGGCGGATGTGCGCCAGCCGATCATGCATCGCCGTATCGTCGGCAGCCTTCGCGAAACCCGCCAGCGCCTCCGCGTCGTCCAGCACACGCTCGCCGACGACCTCGGTGAGCAGGCCGGTCAGGCGCGGGTTCGCCGCGAACAGCCAGCGTCGCAGCGTGATGCCGTTGGTCTTGTTGACGATGCGGTCGGGATAGAGCTGGTGCAGCTCGCGGAACACGGTCTGGCGCATCAGCTCGGTGTGCAGCGCGGACACGCCGTTGACCTTGTGCGCGCCGAGAAAGGCGAGCGAGCTCATACGGAGCCGGCGGCCGGCGTTGTCATCGATCAGCGACAGGGCGGCGAGCGGCGCTCCGTCGAACTGCGGCAAGGCGCGGACCGCGTCCAGATGCAGCCGGTTGATCTGGTAGACGATCTGCATGTGGCGCGGCAGCAGCCGCTCCATCAGCGACACCGGCCAGCTCTCGAGCGCCTCGGGCAGCAGCGTGTGGTTGGTGTAGGCGATGGTGTCGGTGGTAATGCGCCACGCCTCCTCCCACGGGAGCGCGTGCAGGTCGATCAGAATGCGCATCAGCTCGGCGACAGCGATGGCGGGATGCGTATCGTTGAGCTGGATCGCCGCCTTGTCGGGAAGCAGGCGGATGTCACCCTTGTGCTGGCGCATGTGCCGCAGGACGAGGTCCTGGAGCGACGCCGAGGTGAAGAAGTATTCCTGGCGTAGCCGCAGTTCCTGGCCTGCCGGGGTCTCATCGCTCGGATACAGCACCTGCGATATGGCGTTCGCGCGGTCCCTGGGCTCCAGCGCGCGGATATGGTCGCCACGGTTGAATGCGTCGAGCCGCAGCGGATCGGCGGCGCGCGCCGACCACAGTCGCAATGTGTTCGCGTAATGCCCGCGCCAGCCGACCACCGGTGTGTCGTAGGCGACCGCGTCGACCGCTTCGGCCGGGTGCCAGACATAGCATGTCGTGCCGTCCGCTCCCGCCCGGGTTTCGACGGTGCCGCCGAAGCCGACCACATGGGTGGCATCCGGCCGCGTGACCTCCCACGGGTTGCCGAAGGTCAGCCAGTTCTCGGGATATTCGTGCTGCCAGCCGTCCTTGATGACCTGGCGGAACATACCGTGATCGTAGCGGATGCCATAGCCGTGCGCGGCGATCTGCAGCGTCGCCATGCTCTCCATGAAGCAGGCGGCAAGCCGCCCCAGCCCGCCATTGCCCAGCGCAGCGTCGTGCTCGACATTGCGCAGCCGGTCATAATCCACGCCGAGCTCGGCGAGCGCCGCACGCATGCGGTCGACCAGGCCCAGATTGCTGAGCGAGTCGTGCAGCAGCCGGCCGATGAGGAACTCCAGCGACAGGTAGTAGACGCGCTTTCCCTGCGAGTCGTAGTTGGCACGGGTCGAGGCCAGCCAGCGTTCCAGCACGTGGTCGCGCACCGCGAGCGCCGCCGCCATGAACCAGTCCCAGTCGGTCGCGACGATCGGATCGCGGCCCACCGCGTAGGTCAGCTTGGTGACCACGCTCTGGCGCAGCGCGGCAACGTCCTCATCTTCCGCAGGGATCGCGATGCGCGATGCATCCGCGCTGGAGATCAGGGCTGAGCTCATGGTTCAGGTGTTTTCCAGCGAGAGAGGAAACAACAGGTTAACGCAAGCTCCGCCGCCGCTCCGGCCGCTAAGACAGAAAATCACGCACCGCACGCAGGAACAAGTCTAATCGGTCGTGGTGCACCCAGTGGCCTGCACCCTCGACACCAAGAACCCGCGCATCGCGGAAGTAACGGGATCGGCCGTCCTCGGTCGGGTCCGTCGCCCAGCTCTCCTTGCCATGGATCAGCAGCGTCGGGCACGCGATGCGCGACCATAGCGTCGCGATCTCCTCGCGCGTCATATCATAGGGTGGCCACACGCGGATGTAGTTGTCGAACTTCCACGAATAAGTGCCGTCCTCGTTCTGGTTCACCCCGTGCTGCGTGAGATGTCGTGCCTGCTCGGCCGACAGATGCGGGTTCTCCTCCTGCATCCGCCGCAGCGCGTCCTCGATCGAGGTATAGCGGCGCGGCAGCCTGCCCGAGAGCGAGCGCTGTTCATCGATCCACGCGCGCATGCGTTCGTCGATCGAGCGGCGGGGTTTCGTGCCGGGTGGCCGCGGTGGCGGCCCGATCCCCTCGATCACCACCAGGCGGCGGACGGCGTCCGGGTAGACGCCGGCATAGCGCGTCGCGATGTCGCCCCCGAGCGAGTGGGCGACGATCGAGACCGGCGCCAGCTCCTGCTGATGAATGAGCTGCGCCAGATCGTAAATGTAGCTCGCCATCGTGTAGTGGCCTGACGCCGACCAGGCGGAATCGCCGTGCCCGCGCAGGTCGGGTGCGATCACGTGGTACTCGTCGCGCAGCGCGGCCGCCACCCAGTCCCAGTTGCGGCAGTGGTCGCGCCCACCATGCACCAGCAGCAGGGGCGGGGCGGAAGGATTGCCCCAGTCCACGTAATGCAGCCGCAGGCGCTGCGAGAAATAGACGCGCGAGGTAGGGCCGATCGCTGTCATGGGTCAGGTCGCTTTGTATTAGTTTGACGCATACCAGTTATGCTTGTTAGTGTTGGCTCGACCGTCTCGTCCCGTGTCCGGGAGCCAGCCGTGTCGCCCTCCCGGGCAGTCGTACGTCCGCCGTTCAGCGAGTTCGTAACGTTCCGGGGAGGTAAGTCAAACATGTCGATATCCGTAGGCGCGCAATCCGTACCGTGGTGGCGGGAGCCCACCAAGGACCAGTGGATCGCCTGGTGGGCCGCATGGCTCGGCTGGACGCTGGATGCGTTCGACTTCACCATTTTCCTGCTGATCATGGTGCCGATCGCCAAGGAGTTTAACGTTCCGCTCACCGAGGTGACCGCGGTGTTCACCATCACTCTCTGGTTGCGTCTGGTGGGCGCGACCGCCTCGGGCTGGCTGGCGGACCGGGTGGGGCGGAAGATCCCGTTGATGATCTCCATCCTGTGGTACTCGGTCTGCAACTTCATCGCCGGTTTCTCACCGAGCTTCGGCTTCCTGTTCCTGTTCCGCGCGCTGCTCGGCATCGGCATGGGCGCCGAGTGGCCTGCCGGGGCATCGCTCGCGATGGAACACTGGCCGGTGCGGTCGCGCGGTTTCATGAGCGGCGTGCTGCAAGGATCCTGGGGCATCGGCTTCGCGATGTCCGCACTGATCTTCGCACTGCTCAACGACTCCATCGGCTGGCGCGGCATGTTGTGGATCGGCATCCTGCCGGCGTTGTCGGTCGTGTGGGTGCGCAAATACGTAAAGGAACCCGAGGTCTGGCTGGAAAACCGCAAGAAGCAACGCGAGCAGCAGCGTGAGGTGCATGCACCGCTGATCGCGATATTCCGCCGCCGGGTCATCGGCAACACGCTGCTGGCATGCTGGTGGATGTCGAGCTGTTTCGTGACCTACTACTCGATCTGGTCACTGTTCGCGACGCACCTGCAGAAGGACCTGGGCCTGGGGTCGCTGATGGTCGGCCTGCCGCTGGTGGCGGCCAATCTGCTGGCGTTCGCCGCGATGTGCTTCTGGGGCTGGGTGGGCGATGTCCTCGGCCGGCGGTGGTCGATGATGATACCGGCCTTCATCGGTATCTTTATCACGCCGACCTATCTTCTGACAGCGGATCCGACCTGGATTATCGGCGGGTTCCTGGTCCAGTCGCTGTTCGCCGGCGCGATGTACAGCCAGATGCCGAGCTACCTGACCGAGCGCTTCCCCACCGAGGTACGGGCCACCGCCAGTGCCTTCACCTACCACACGGGGGCGATCTTCGGGGGCGCCGTGGCGCCGATCCTGACCTACTTCGCGGTCGAGTATCAGCTTGGCTTCGCCATCCCGATGCTGATCGGGACCTCGGTCGGATTGGTCAGCGTACTTGTCTCGCTGTCGCTGAGCCCCGAGACCAAAGGCCACGTCTTCACGTCTGATATCGTGGTCACATAACGCAACAGAGGTGGCGGTGGGTGACCGCCGCCACCATGGTGCGGACTTTTTTCCTTGACAGCGCCTTTCATTTATGTTCTTGTTCCGTTCATGTCGGCCGCCCTCAAACTTCCCACCCCAGCCCCGGAGCCCGATCCGCCCCGGCCCGGCGCGGACACGCCCACCCGCCTCGGCCGCGTTCTCGGCCTCGTGCGCAAACTGATCGACTATGGCAAGAAGCTCGCCGTCACGGTCCAGCAGCGCGCCGGCACCCCGGGTTTTGCCCGGTTCGTCAGTCCCTTCGGCACTGCGGACCTCGCGGTCATCCTCGCTCGTATCACCTGTGGCCTGCGGCGTGCCGCGATGCTGGAAGCCAGGCGGTGTCGCCGCGTCGAGCGCGGCCAGGAACTGACGGTGGCGCCCATCCGCCTGCCCGCCATGGGTGCGCCAGGCGCCACACG
>JANWJK010000025.1 GCA_025452005.1 Acetobacteraceae bacterium
CGCCATGGCGCTGCTGGCACGCAGCGTGGCCGACGAGGCGATCGTGCAGATCCTGAACAACGCGATCGAGAGTGTGCGGAGCGGGGAGCTGCGAGGGGTGGATCGACCGTGAGGCTGACACCTGTGCAGGCCGCGCGTAGCCTGTCGCTGGGAGGGAGCCCTAGCATGCTGACCATCGAACCGAGCGGCAAGATCCTCGGCGCCACGGTGCGCGGCGCCGACCTGCGCCAGGATCTCTCGCGCGAGGACTTTGCCGCCGTGCTGCGCGCTCTCGGCGAGCACGGTGTGCTGTGCTTCCCCGGCCAGGCCCTGGAGGCCGCCGAGCTACGCCGGTTCTCGAGCCGGTTTGGCGATATCCAGGTCATCAAGGGCATTCCGCACCATGAGCCCGGCATGCCCGAGGTCACGATCCTGTCCAACGTGAAGGTCAACGGCAAACTCATCGGCGTGCCGGATGCCGGACAGTCCTGGCACACCGACATGACCTATGCGAAGACGATGGGCTTCGTGAATGTGCTGTCCGCCTTCAAGGTGCCGATGCGCGATGGCCGCGCGCTGGGCGGCACGGAATTCACCAACACGCAGGCAACAGCGGCCGATCTGCCAGTGGCGTTGATCGAGCGCCTCGCCGGGCAGACCGCGACGCATGACATCGAATACTACTGGGAATACATGCGCCGCGAGAAAGGCAGCAAGCGGCCGCCGCTGACCGACGAGCAGCGGCGGCAGCGCCCACCTGTGCATCATCCGGTGCTGCTGACGCATCCGATCACCGGTCGGCGCGTGATCTACGTGAACCCTGGCTTCACCGTGCGTATCGACGGCGTCTCGGATGCGGAAAGCGCCGAGCTGCTGCGCACCTTGCTCGATCATGTGCTGCAGCCGAAGTATCGCTATGTGCATGAATGGACGGTGGGCGACCTGCTGCTGTGGGACCACATCGGGACCTGGCATTATGCCCGCCCCGACTATGGACCGGACGAACACCGCCTGATGAAGCGCTGCCAGGTGATGGCGACGAGGATCTTCGATAGCGATTTCCTGCGCGAGGCGCTGATGACGGAGCACGCTGCAATGGAGCCAGCTCATGGGTAAGCTCGAGGGTAAAGTCGCCTTGGTGACCGGGTCCGGCCGCAACATCGGTCGTGCCACGGTGCTGAAGCTGGCGGGCGAAGGCGCGCACGTCATCGTCAACGCACGCAGCAATCAGGCCGAGGCCGACGCAGTCGTGCACGAGGCCCGCGGCCTCGGCGTCAAGGCGATCGCCATTGTCGCCGACGTCGCCAGCAAGGATCAGGTCGAGGCAATGGCGGCGCGTGCGCTGTCCGAGTTCGGCCGCGTCGACATCCTGATCAACAACGCCGCCATCCGGCCGCACAAACCGTTCACGGAGCTGACCACGCAGGATTGGGAAGCGGTCAGGGGAGTCGTGCTCGACGGCGCCCTGTACCTTACGCGCGCGGTCATCGAGTCGATGGTCAGGCACAAGTACGGGCGCATCCTGTTCTTCACCGGCGAAGGCGCCTTCGTCGGCGGCAGCGGACGCGCGCACGTCTCCGCGGCCAAGATGGGGCTGGTGGGATTCGCACGTGGACTGGCCTCGGAGTTCGCACCGCACAACATCCGCGTCAACGTGGTTTCCCCGGGCAGCATCGACACGATGCGAGCCAATCCCGAATGGTACCAGGGGCGGACGCCGAACGCGGCCGGCATCCCGCTGGGTCGTCAAGGCCACGTGGACGAGATCGCCGCCACCTGCCTGTTCCTGGTCAGCGACGACGCGGGGTTCATCACGGGCCAGACGATCCACGTCAATGGCGGCAGCGGGTACTACTGATCGCGCTCGTCAACGAGCCGCTGCACCGCCAACAGCCGCGCAATCGTGCCGGCGTCCGCTTCGCCGGTGATCGCCTCGGGCCGCCAATGGCGCTGGAAGGCACGCAGCGCCGTCGCCAACGCCGGATCGAACGCGCCTTCGGGCGCGACGCGGTAGCCGATATCGGCAAGCGCCGTGCGCACATCGGGCAACGCCGCGGCATCGTGCGCGGCGCCGGCCGTAGCGAGATCGGGCGCATTCTCCGGCCATAGACCGACGCCGTTCTGCGCGAGGCTCTGCCAGTCGAACCTTTCGCCCGGGTCTTCCCTGCGATCCGGTGCCACATCGCTGTGCGCGACAACGTTACGTGCGGGGATCGGATTGCGTGACAGGACGGCGAGGCAGACATCGCATACGGCGGCAAGCTGCAATACGGGGAAGTCGCGATAGCCCCATTCATGCCCCGGATTGACGATCTCGATGCCGATCGATCGGCCGTTCAGCTCGCTGTGTCCGCGCCAGTACGACACGCCGGCATGCCAGGCGCGCTTCTCCTCCGGCACCAGACGCAGCACCGCGCCGTCCTCGTCCACCACGTAGTGCGCGGATACGCGGGCCAGCGGATCGCGCAGCCGGTCAATCGCCTGCCGCGCGGTCTTCATGCCGGTGTAGTGCAGGATGAGCATATCGATCGGCGTTCCCGCCGGGCGCTCATCGTGGTTCGGGCTCGGCAGGTCGCGAACGCGCAGGCTCACAGGCCTCGCTCGCGCTTGATCCTGTCCCAGGCCGCGTTGATCCGCGCCACCTTCTCATTGGCGCGGGCAATGAATTCCGCAGGCACCCCGCGCGCCGCCAGGCTGTCCGGATGGTTTTCGCGCATCAGCCGCCGCCAGGTGGCGCGGATCTCCTCAGCGGTCGAGGATCGTGCCACGCCGAGCACCATGTAGGCGTCCGGTTCATCGGATGGCGGTTGTCGCGGCATGGCGCCCCGCGCGCGATCCCACGCCGCCTGTTCGAGCCTGAAGCCGCGATGCGTGCGTGACAGGAAGTCGAGTTCGCGGTTGTTCACAGCGCCGTCCGACCGCGCGATCACGAACAGCGCGGCGAGCACGTCCTCGAGCATGCCGAGGTTGTCGGCAAAGGCCTCACCCAACTGCACGGCGTAGGGCTCGAAGCCATCGGCGCTGTCCCGCGCCTGGTCGAACAGCCGGCCGATGTCGCGCACCGCCTCGGGCGGGATGCGGAACTGGCGCCTGAACGCGTCGATCTCCTCGCGCTTCACCAGGCCGTCGCACTTGGCGAGCTTGGCCGATAGCACCACGACACAGATGGCGAAGAGCTGATCGCGGCGGTTGAACATCGCGGCCACCCGAGCGGGGTTCCAGCCCACCTGCGAGCCGAACTGCGCGCGCAGATTGGGCACCGCGCCGGTATCCGCCGCATGGCCAAGCGCGGCGCCGACCACAGCTCCCACCGGGCCGCCCATGGCAAAACCCGCCACGCCGCCGATGATCTTGCCCCAGTAGCCCATCGCCTGCCCTTACCATGCAGAGGTTGACGCGGGCAAAATGCCGGCGAGCGCGAATTCACGACAGCCTGCGCGGCACGCTCTCCGACCAGCTCCTGCTGAAGTGTTCCGCACCGTCGACCGTGATGCGCACCTGGGACAGGTGGGTGTAGCTCGACGCGTCGCTCGCGGTCTGGCACGTCGCCTCGACCCGGATGTCCAGCGCCGGGTGCGCCGCGACATGCGTGGCCGACGACGCGATCACGGTGCTCGCCGGGTTGCGGTTCGACACCGTGTAGCGCGAATGGCTGCTGGTGTGGCCGGAATCGGCCGGGCGCAGCACACAGCTCACCGTGTCGTCCACCAGATCGAGTTCGAACCGGTACTCTGGCCGCGCCAGAGTTCCGGCGGCCGGCAGCGGATGCGGCGACGGCGCGAATGCCGGCGGGGCGAGAGGCCGCGGATCGACAGGCACGATCGGCAGCACGATGTTGGAGGCGTGCACCCCGCCGCGATGCACTGTGTTCACCGCGGATTCGCCGGTTGGCCAGGCATTCTGGAACTCGGCGCTGGCGATCGCGATGCGCAGCCTGTGGCCGGCCCCGAGCGCATAGGCGCAATGCCGCAACGGAATGCGCAGCGCATACACCTGCCCCGGTGTCAGCGCTTCCGGCGCCTCATGCGAGTTGCGATGCGTCGCCAGCAGACCGCCATCGCAGATCAGGCGCGTGGTTCCATCGGCCGCGACGTCACATAGTTTCACATGAAAGTAGGCTACCGTGGCGGTGGACGCCACATGCAGCAGAGCGACCGGCTCGCCGAGCAGCTCCAGCGGTTCGCGCAGCGTCTCGGAGGTGAACAGCAGCGAAAACCCTTCGTCCAGCCGCTGGTCGATCGGCATCGCCCATGGCGTGGTCGAACCCAGGCCGCGCCGGCCGGTGGTGATCCCGACCGATGGCCGGTAGGCATAGCTGTCCGCGCCGGGTTCGCCGGCGATGTCGGCCAACCGACCACCACTCGACAGGTACATCGCTGTCGGCTGCACGCAGGCCGGCGGCCAGGCCGCCTCGTTGCGCCAGGTACCGGCATCCTCCAGACACAGCAGCGATGGCGCCTGCCATCCACGCACGAACACCGTCACAGGCGGTTCGTCCATCACGCCGTTATCGATCCCCTTCAACCAGTGATCGAACCATCGAAGGTATTCGCGCCGCGTGTCGATCCGCGGGCCGGGGAACGCCTCCCTCTCTTCCGGGTAGTAATGGCCCCACGGTCCGATCAGCACCTTCTTCGGGGCGCTCAAGCGCTGAAATGCCCGCAGCTCTTCGGTCGCATACCAGTCCGCCCAGCCCTCGATCAGCAGCACCGCGCACTGCACGCGGTCATAGCCGGGCGCAAGACTCTGATCGCGCCAGTACGGTCCGTGCAGCGTGTTGCGGATGTAACCGATGCTCCAGGGCGCGCTGCGCTCCAGCCGTTCGGCCCAGATGGCGGCCCACCGATCGCCGACCAGTGCGGGATCGGGAGGGGCAAAATTCAGCGCGTTCATCAGCGGCGCGTAGTATTCGAACATCCATGGCCGGATGCAGCCGCCCGGGTTGGTGAACCCTGTATATACATCGTCATTGGCGGAGCGCACCACGATCGCCCTCAGCGCCGGCGGCCGCTGCACGGCTACCTGCCACTGCACGACCGCCCCGTACGACTTGCCGATCATGCCGACCGCGCCGCTGCACCATGGCTGAGCGGCGATCCAGCCGACCATGTCGTAACCGTCCTGACGATCGTCGGGCGAGTAGATGTCGGTGGAGAACCCAGACGAACCGCCGGTGCCGCGCACGTCGTACTGCACCACCGCATAACCATGTTCCGCGAGATATGGCACCGCCGGCGGGTATTCATCGTGCCAGTCCGGCAGGGCGGCCGCTAGGCGGCGATACGGATGGTATTCCATCACGCCAGGAAACCGCCCGGGCGCATCCGGCCGCGTGACCCGCACATTCAGCTCCACACCGTCGCGCATCGTCACGCGAACGCCGGTATCGACCTGGACCGGATAGGTTTGCGTCATCGACCGAGAACGGTGCGACGCCTCAGCGCGGGTTTTCGATCGGGCGGATCCGGCTGCCGTCGCTCACCTCGTCCGGCAGGTTGAGCGCCACGCGTTCACCGACACGTCCGCCCTCCGCCAGGCTGACGCGCATACCGTCGGTCGTGGCGACCTTCACCTGTTGCAGCCGCACCATGCTGTCGGCGCCGACGTTGGCGATGAACGTGCTGGTGCCGCGCACCAGCAGACCGGCGACCGGAATCTCGGGATAACTCGGCACCGGCACGTGCAACGTCACATAGGCGAAACTACCCGGCACCAGAAAGCCCTCGCTGTTGTCGACGTCGAGCTCGGTGAACAGCGTGCGGGTACGCGGATCGAGTTGATCGGAGGTCCGTGCGATACGCGCCCTCACCTTGCGGTCCGGATTCGAAGCGTCCGTGACGTCGGCCAGGTCGCCGACATGGACAAAGGGCACGTCCTTCTGCTCGACATACACGTCGACGCGCAGCCGGCTCATGTCGGCGACGGTCACCACGGGTTGGTTGCTGGTCTGGTTGGTCACCGAACTCTGCACCATGGCCCCGACATCGACGAAGCGCGCGGTCACGGTGCCGTCGAACGGCGCGCGCAGGATCTCATACGACTTCATGACCGCGAGCTGCTCCATGTTCGCCTGCGCCATGCGGTAGACGGCGTTCGCCAGGTCCGCCGCCTGCACCGACGTCCAGCCACGCGTCACCAGATCGCGCTCCCGCTCGGCATTCTTCTTCTTGTTCTCGAGATCGCTGACCGCCGCATCGTATTGCCGGTCGGTTTCCGCTGACTCTACCTCGGCCACCACCTGCCCCGCCTTCACACGATCGCCGCGATCCACCGCAATCGACTTCAGGTAGCCGCCGACCTTGCCGTACAGCGTGGCGACCTGGTACGGACGCGTATCGCCCAGCAATGTGATCAGCCGCTCCTTCGGCCCCTGCGCGATCGTCGCGACCTGCACCGTCGGCCCTTTCGCCAGCCCCTCCGCCATCGCCTCACGTGACGCCACCAGTTGTGCATCCTTGTCCTGCCACAGGCGAACGCCGGTGATTCCGGCGCCGGCGACGACCAGCAATCCGATCAGATAGACCAGCAGAGATGCGAAACGACCGCGTCTAGCCATGGTGAGCGTCCCCCGAACCGTGCGTGCCCGCCGCCTCGGCCGCGAAACGAGCGTCGAGACTGTGCAGGGCCGGCGGCCTGCGCCGCAGCAATGTGTAGAAGATCGGCACAATGAACAGCGTGGAGATCGTCGCCACGATCAGCCCGCCGATCACCGCGCGACCGAGCGGCGCGTTCTGCTCGCCGGCTTCGCCCAGGCCGAGAGCCATCGGCACCATGCCTATGATCATGGCGAGCGCAGTCATCAGGACCGGGCGCAGGCGGATGCGGCCTGCCTCGATCACCGCGCGCAATGGACCGACCTCCTCGCGCGCGCGCAGATCGTTGGCGAAACTCACCACCAGGATCGAGTTCGACACCGAGATGCCGATCGACATGATGGCGCCCATCAGCGATTCAACATTGATCGTGGTGCCGGACAGCGCAAGCATCCACAGGATGCCCATCAGGGCGCCAGGCACCGCCATCATGATGATGAACGGATCGACCCAGGACTGGAACAGGACAACAAGCAGCGCGTAGACCAGGATGACCGACAACACCATGCCGAGTGCCAGGCTCTTGAACGAGCTCTGCATCACATCGTTCTGCCCCAGGATCAGGATCTTCGTGGTGATCGGCAGGTCCTTGCTGACATCGGCGATCGCCTTGCGGATGTCGGCCGCGATCGAGCCGAGGTCGCGGCCGTCGATATTGGCGGCGATGTCGATTTCCCGTTGCACGGTATAGTGGTTCACCGATTCCAGGCTCGACTTGGGATACACCGTCGCGATGTCGGCCAGCCGCATCACCGGCGCCGACGGCAGCGTGGACGGCCCGGTCGCCGTGGCCGGATCAGGCCGGTTGACCGGCGTATGAAGCAGGTCGGAGACCGAGTTGATCTGGTCGATCGGCGTCTGCACGGCGACCGAGTAGTTCACGTTGTTCTGCGGATTGAGGAAGAAGTTCGGCGCCACCAGCACGCTGGACGCGAGCGAGGTCAGGACGTTGTTGGCCACGTCGCGCTGCGAGATGTTCAGTTTGGCGGCGCGCAGCCGGTCCACATCGACCTGCAGTGTCGGATAGTTCAGCACCTGCACGAGATGCGAGTCGGCCACGCCGGGAATCCGCTTCATGCGCTCCAGCAACTGCCGGCCAAGGGCGGTCGCGCGGTCAAAGTTCACGTCCTGGATCTGCACGTCGATTGGCGCGGAGAGGCCGAAGTTCAATACCTGGCTGACGATGTCGGCGGTCTGGAAATAGAAGATGCTGCCGGGGAACTGATCGGGGAGCGTGGCGCGGATCGCACGGATGTAGTCGATCGACGGATGATGCCCGGGCTTCAGCGAGATCAGGATCTCGGCATCCATCGAGCCGACATTATCGCTCGGCACGAACGCCAGATTGAACGAGGACGGCACGCCGACCGTGTCGTTGATGGTATCCAGCTCGGCCACCGGAATGATTTTGCGGATGCTGTCCTCGACCTGGAGCACGAGCTCCTCGGTGCGTTCCAGCCGCGTGCCGGCCGGGGCGCGATAGTGCAGCTTGATCAGGCCGACATCGGCGGTGGGGAAGAAGTCGAGACCGATCACCGTGGCCAGCCCGCAGGACACCACCAGCAGTGCGCCGGCACATATCAGCACGAACACGCGCCGGTGCAGCGCGCCTTCCAGCATTCGCCCGTAGCCGTCGCGGAACCGGTTGAAGCCGCGGTCGAACAACGCGAAGAAGCCGCGCGGCGGACCATGATGCTGCGTCTCGGACGCCAGCAGGAAGCGCGCGAATGCCGGCACCACCGTGAACGACAGCACGTAGGAGGCCAGCATGCAGAACACGACGGTCGCGGCGAGCGGGATGAACAGGTAGCGCGCCACGCCGAACAGCAGCACGACCGGGAAGAACACGATGCAGATCGCCAGCGTGGCGACGGTCAGCGGCTGGATCACCTCGTTGCTGCCGTCGATGATCGCCACCGTCAGCGGCTTGCCCAGCGACTGGTTGCGGTGGATGTTCTCGATCGTCACCGTGGCGTTGTCCACCAGCAGGCCGATCGCCAGCGCCAGCCCACCCAGCGTCATCAGGTTGATCGTGTTGCCGGTGAGGAACAGCCCCATGATGCCGGCAAAGATGGACAGCGGAATCGAGGTGGAAACGATCACCGTGTTGCGCCAGCTTCCCAGGAACACCAGGATCAGCGCAGAGACCAGGATCGACGAGATGATCGCTTCGCGGATCACGTTCTGCACCGCGGCGCGCACGAACACCGACTGATCGAAGTCGAGCTTCAATTCCAGCCCGGCCGGTGCCGCGGCCTGGATCTCGGGCAGCGCCTCGCGCGCCGCATCGACCACGGCCAACGTCGATGCGTCGGCGTGCTTCAGGATCGCCAGGTACACTGCGCGCTTGCCGTTGACATGCACCACGTTGGCCTGGGTGGCGAAGCTGTCGCTGACGTGGCCGACATCGCCGATGGTGACTGGGGCGCCGTTGAACACGCCGATCGGCAACGCGTTGAACCGGTCCACCGCGGTCGGGCTGGAGTTCAACTGCACGTTGTATTCGCGATCACCCAGTCGCGCAGTGCCCGCGGGTACGATCACGTTGGATGCCTGCAACGCATTCACCACGTCCACCGGGGCGAAGCCTTTCGCCTCCAGTCGCGACTGGTCGAGATCGACGATGATCTGCCGCGACTTGCCGCCGAACGGGCCGGGGGTGGAGAGACCGGGAATGGTGAACAGCCGCACCCGGATGAAGTTCAGGCTGTAGTCGTAGATCTGCTGTTCGCTGAGCGTCTTGCTCGACAGCGTCATCTGCACGACCGGAACGTTCGAGGCGTTGAACTGGATCACCCCGGGCGGCTGCATCCCGGGCGGCGCGCCACGCAGGATGGAGTTGTTCACCGAGGTGATCTGCGCGATCGAGCTGCCGATGTCCGTGCCTGGCTGGAAATAGACCTTGAGGATGCCGATGCTGGGGATCGACTGCGATTCGATGCGCGAGATGCCGTTGACCGTGGTGGAATAGGCGCGCTCAGAGATGAACACGACGCGCCGTTCCATATCCTCGGTGGTGAGGCCGTTGTAATTCCACACCACGAGCACGACGGGAATGTCGATGATCGGGAAGATGTCGACGATCATGCGCGTGATGGACAGCGCGCCCATGAGCAGGATCAGCAGCGCGGCGATCGCCGACGTATAGGGTCGGCGCAAGGCGAGCCGCACCAAGCCGATCATTCCTCGGCCCCTCCGTGTCACATTGTCCCAGACGTTACTATTGTTGCCACCCGAACGGAACATTGCCAAGCGGGGACTTTGCCGGCGCCCGGCGAAGTGCCACGCTGACGACCCCAGCGGAGGAACAGACCATGGATACTCCGAAGATCGAGCGGGCTGCCGCCTTGCTTGTCGGCGCGCGACGTAACGGAACGTTGCTGGAGGCCCTGCCCTCCTATGCTTCGCCGGCGAGTATTGCCGAGGCGCATGCGATCCAGGATGCGGTCACCGCCGGCCTGGGCAGGCCGGTGGGTGCGTACAAGGCGATGGCACCGGCCAATGGCGAGCCGACACGCGGCGTGATCTACGCCGACACGATTTACGCCTCGCCGGCGCGCATCCCGGCGGCCGCGGTGCCGCAATGCGGCGTAGAGGGAGAGGTTGCATTCATCTTCCGCCGCGACCTGCCGCCGCGCGCCGCGCCCTATTCGCGCGACGAGGTGGCGGCCGCGGTCGATGCCTGCGCGGCGATCGAGTTGGTGACCAGCCGCTATCGCAACTCCGATGCCGCATCGAACCTGCAGAAGCTCGCGGACTGCATCAGCAACGGCGCCTTCGTTCATGCGGCACCACAAGCCGAATGGCGAAGCCTGGAACTCGGCAAGCTGAAGGTGACGCTGACAGTGAACGGCGCGACGGTGCTTGAGCAGGTGGGTGGGCATGCGACCGGCGATCCGCTCGGTATCGCGGTGGCGCTGGCGAACATGATGCGCGAGCAGGCAGGCGTACGCGCCGGACAGTTCGTTACCTGCGGCACGTACACCGGCCTGCGCTACCTGCAGCCCGGCGACGTCTGCGGCGTGCGCTTCGAGGGACTTGGCGCGGCGGAGGCGACGTTCCTGCGCTAGCAGGCTAGGCGTTCACCAGCACGTTCGCAGGATCGGCGGCGATGTCGCCGCGCTCGACGCGCTTGACCACCTCAGTCAGCATCGCGTGGGTCGGTGCCGGCACGCCGATTTCGGCGCCCTTCTCGGCGATGAAGCCATTCATGAACTCGATCTCGGTGCGCCGACCCTTCGCCATGTCCTGCGCCATCGACGGCCGCTGCAAATCGCTGCGCGCCGCGGCACTGGTGCC
>JANWJK010000026.1 GCA_025452005.1 Acetobacteraceae bacterium
GCGGTGGTAAGAGTGCCTCCGGCCAACGCGGCGCCGGGCCGCACCCGTTCCGCGAGCGCACGCATGATCAGCGCGCCGTGGCCACTGATATTGTTCACCATCGACGCAAGGTCTGAAGTTGACAGCCAGCGGCTGTCGACGAGGTCGGTCAGGATTTTCCCGAATGCCTCAATCAACACCGACCATTGGTCCGATAGCAATACCCGAGCGACGGCGCCGATGATCAGTGCCAGCGATAAGAGCAGAAATAGTGACAGGATTATTTCGTTGATGACTGCCAGCAGGACGGCAATGGTACTGGAAAGCACGATGTGTGGTACGCCAGCGAACTGCCAGACCGCGTCATGCTTGGTCCAGCGAACCTGCAGCCAGGCGCGCAGCGCACACCATGTTGCGAGCAACAGCAAAGCAGAGACGAGCGCGAGGAGGAACCTGATGCAGAGCCACCAGCCACCAAACATGAGGCCGACCAGCCAGGCTATAATCCCGGCCACCCCTTCCGCGATATGCAGCACGTCGTCCGGGAAGAACAGGAAGAATACGACTATGAGCACGCCCGCCGTCAGGATGACGCTGACCAGTGAGGGAATGCGCCGGAGCCGATCAAGCAGCGCAGTCATTCCACAACTCGTCCGCCAACGGCCCTAGCAGGGTTGCGGGCGATCATCTCCGCACTTAATATAGACAGCCATGATCCTGGGACCAATTCTGCCGATCGTGTGAGCCGGGGGCGTACGCCGCCGAACCGCAGGTTCGGACACGACGGCGCGGTACCCAACGTACCGCCATCCAGCGCCATGGCAAGACAAGTGCCCCGACTCGTGCGGCTTCATTGTCCCGTGTCCTCCACCCATTCAGTGTGGCATCCTCCGGTCCACGGAGGAAACCCGATGAACTGGATCGAGTTGAACGAAACCAGCCTGCGCTACGATCTGTCGGGCAGCGGCAAGACGACGTTGGTTCTGGTGCATGAGATGGGCGGCACGCTCGATAGCTGGGACCAGGTGCTCCCGGCGCTGAACAACACGCGCCAGGTGCTGCGCTACGATACGCGCGGCGCCGGACTGTCGGGGAAGATCAACGGCCGCGTCAGCTTCGACGACATGGCCGACGACCTCGCAGCACTGCTGGATGCACTGGGCATTAAGGGCAAGGTCGCGCTGGCCGGCACGGCCGTGGGCGGCGCCATCGCGATCCACTTCGCCGTGCGTCACGCGGCACGCACCGGCGCGCTGGTGGTGACCAGTCCGGCCACCGGCGTCCCCGCGGATCGCCGCCAGGCCACGCTGGATCGCGCCGCGACCGCCGAGACGCAGGGCATGCGCGCGCTGGTGGAAGCCGGCCTCGCCAATTCCTATCCGCCCGAGGTCCGCCACAACGCCGAGGAGTTCCGCAAATTCCGTGCGCGCTGGCTGGCCAACGATCCGCGCAGCTTCGCCGCGATCAACCGCATGCTGGCGGATTCCACGGTGACCGAGGAGCTTCCGCGCATCGCCTGCCCCACGCTGGTGATCGCCTGCACGCATGACAAACTGCGCCCGCCATCCGCGGTCGAACCCATGGCGAAGCAGATTCCCGGTGCCGAATACCTGGAGATCAACTCCGGCCATTTCGCCGGCATCCAGACACCGGGGCTGGTGTCGCAGGCGTTCCATGGCTTCCTGTTCGCGCACGGGTACTGACGGCTGGGCACGCACGTCGATCCGGGACTGTTCAAGCCGGCGCTGATCATCCTGGCGGCCGCTGCCATCGTGATCCCGCTGTTCCACCGGCTGCGGCTCAGTCCGGTACTCGGGTTCATGCTGGTCGGCATCGCCGTGGGTCCGTTCGGCCTCGCGATGCTCGCCGACCGCCTGCCGCTGCTCGGCGCCATCACGCTGAACCGTCCCGAGGCGATCGGACCGATCGCGGAACTCGGCATCAGCATGCTGATGTTCATGATCGGACTGGAGCTGTCGCTGGAACGGCTGCGCGTCATGCACCGCCTGGTGTTCGGCTTCGGCCTGTCGCAGTTCGTGCTGTGCGCCGTCGCGATCGGCGCGATCGCCTACGCCATCGGCGCGCCGCCGGCGCTCGCCGCTGTCTCCGGGTTCGCCCTGTCGATGTCATCCACCGCGGTGGTCGTGCAGGTCCTGTCGCAGGAGAAACGGTTGGGCGGCCCGGTCGGCCGCGCCTCGCTCGGGGTCCTGCTGTTGCAGGACATCGCCGCGGTGCCCGTGCTGTTCGTCATCGGCGTGTTCGGCATGAGCGGCAATATGCTCACATGGACCATCGCCGAGGCGACGCTGGTCATTCTCGGCCTGATCGTCGCCGGTCGTCTCGTGCTGCGCCCGCTGTTCCGCAGCGTCGTGCGCACCGGCAGCCCGGAACTGTTCGTCGCAGCGTGCCTGCTGGTGATCCTCGCGACCAGCCTGGCCGCCGCCGAGGTGGACCTGCCGATGGAACTCGGTTCGCTGATCGCCGGGCTGCTGCTGGCGGAAACCGAATTCCGCCGCCAGATCGAGGTCACCATCGATCCGTTCAAGGGCCTGCTGCTCGGCGTGTTCCTGATCTCCGTCGGCATGAGCCTCGATCTCGCCGACATCGCAGCGGACGCGCCGCGGGTCGTGCTGGCCGGCGTCGTGATTATCACGGTGAAGGCCGTCATCATCGCCTGCCTTGCGCGCGCGTTCGGGTTGCGCTGGCTCACCGGAGCGCAGGCCGGATTGCTGCTGGGACCCGGCGGCGAGTTCGGCTTCGTGATCCTGGCTCTCGCGCGCGCCGGGGGCATCGTCGGCGCGGACGTCGTGCGCTTCCCGCTGGTGGTCGCCGTCGCCACGATGGCCTGCATCCCGCTGATGTCCACACTCGGCAGGCTGATGTCGCGCGGCGCACCCGTCGCACCGGCGATCGATCCTGCCTTGCTGGTGCCGCTGCTCGACGATGCCACGCCGCGCGTCATCATCGCGGGCTTCGGCCGGGTCGGCGAGACCGTTGCCTCGATGCTGGAGGTCCACAGTGTGTCCTATGTCGCGGTGGACAGCGACGCCGACCGTGTCGCCGCGCAGCGCAGGTCGCGGCGCTCGGTCTACTGGGGCGATATCACGCAGACCGAGCTGCTGCATCGGCTGCACGTGGAGACGGCACGTGCATTGGTGGTGACGATGGGCGATCACGCGGCGAGCGACCGGCTGGTGGCGGCGGCGCGTGCCGTTCGGGCCGACCTGCTGATCGTCGCGCGGGCCCGCGATGCGCGGCACGCGGCGCATCTCTATGCGATCGGCGCCACCGATGCGGTGCCGGAAACCATCGAGGCCAGCCTGCAACTTTCCGAGGCGGTGCTGGTCGATCTCGGCGTGCCGATGGGTCCGGTGATCGCCACCATCCACGAACGTCGTGCCGAGATGCAGGCGGAGATCAAGGCGATGGCGCCGCACGCCGAGGTGCGACCGTTGGGCAGGCGGCGGCTGCGCGACATGCTGCCGCGGGCGGGGTAGGTGCGCGCAATCCGTAGGCGTCTATGAGGGCGACCCGAACGAGCTTCCAATTCATTGCAGGTCGCTGGGAACACCGTCGAGCGTCGCCGGCTCAGATGCGACCGCGGCCTTGCGGGGCAGACGATCGCCATACTGCCGGTGGCCATGGCGGTGATGCAGATCGGGGTAATGAGGGTGGCGATGGACCAGCGGCGGGTGGCGGTGCCAGTGCGTGTGTGGCTCGCCGAGAGGATCTCCCGAAGCGTGCTCATGCTGATGATGAATGTCATGGCGGTGCCGATGCTCGTGTTCCAGAGCATCGTGGACATGCTCATGCTCATGTTGTTCGATCAGGTGCAACCATAGACCGAACCCCATCAGGCACCCCGCGATGAGAAGCCGTGCCGATAAAGGCTCACCCAGGATGATGATCGCGAGGACAGCGCCGACAAATGGAGCAAGCGAAAAATACGCTCCGGTGCGAGCAGTGCCGAGGTGACGCAGCGCAAGAACGAACAAGGCGAGGCTTACGCCGTAGCCAAGGAAGCCGACGATGCCGACCATCGCCACGATGTCTGCCGGCGGCAGTATCGCTCCATGCCACAGAGCGAGCGCAAGATTGACGCCGCCAGCCACCAGTCCCTTCAGCATCGCAATCTGGACAGGGTCGGCGGACGACAGCTTGCGGGTCAGATTGTTATCGACGCCCCAGCACAGGCAGGCTCCCGCTATCAGCAGGCCGCTCCATCCGAAAAAGGCTTGCCCCTGCCACGATAGCACGCCCGCGCCGGCGAGGATCGCGAATGCGCCCAACAGCAAACGACGATCGACGTTTTCATGAAAGACGACCCAGGCGATGCCCATCGTCGCCAGGCCTTCGAGGTTCAGCAAGAGCGACGCTGTAGCGGCTTCCGTGCGCACCAGGCCCGTCATCAGGAGCAGCGGGCCGAGGACGCCCCCAGCCAGGATCACCAGGGCAAGCCATGGCATATCCGAACTGCGCAACGGCGCCTCGATTGCCGGCAGGCGCAGGGCGCCGCGCGCCAGGTGGACGACGGAAAGGCCGAAGCCCGCTCCGAGGTAAAGCAGCCCGGCCATGAGCCATGGATCGATGACGCCAAGCAAAAGCTTGGCGAAGGGTGTGCTCGCGCCGAACAGAACGGCCGATGCAAGGGCAAGCAGGATTCCAGGTGGCATGTCGAGCAGCTTAACGTGAATGACGGCCGGATGGCTGGCTCATTGGCTTTTCTCCCTCCGCTATGGCACCGGGCGCATCACACGGATCGAGGCGTCCGAACCAAGCAAGCCGGCACGCGCGGCGACGAATAGCCGGTCGATTTCCGGCACGAACAGGCTTGTCCTGGCACCGCCCGAGGTTGCCGCCGGTGCAAGTGCCTTCACGCCGCCGCCAGCGACCTCGAACGTACCGACGACTCCTGCTCCGCAACTGATGTAGTAGCGTTGCCGCCTGGCATCGAAGAACACATCGTCGGCGTCGCCGCAGGTGTCGTTGCGGCTGACCTCGCGCCCACTCGTGCGATCGACACGCACGAATCGGGCGGGCGTGCGAAACACGACGGCGACGATGCCGGCCTCGCCGAGCGCCATCGGGAAGTTTCCGGTCATGCCCGGGAAGGTCCACCTTGCGACGGCTTTGCCGGTGTTCAGATCGGCAACCTCGATGGCGCGCGCGTCGGGCACATTGACATATGCGCGGCCTTCCGGCGTCACCTGAAACCCTTCCGGGTGCGCGGCGAGCGCAATCCTCATGCGAAGCGAGCCCTGCGCCAGATCGACCACCGCCAAACCGCCATTGCCATACCCGACCAGCACATCGTGTCCGTTCGGTCCAAGCCGGACATTGTCGGCATCATCGCCGAGACCGACGACGCCCTGCACGGCAAAACTGTCCGCACTGAACAGGCGCAGCGTGCCGTCGCCGGCGCTGGCAACAACGAGGCGATCGGCGGACGGCGCATAGAGCACGCCCTGCGGTTCCCGCAGCCCGGTCAGGCGATGTATGACCTGTTGCTTATCGAGATCGACAACATCAACGCTGCCGTTGCCCAGCTCGGCGACGAACAGGCGCTTGCGTCCAAGATCGATCGCGAGATGATCGATGCGCCCCGATGTGTGAGGCAGGGCAATGGCGGCTTCCGGCACAAGCGGCGGTGCGTCGCCCGCATGCGCCGAGAGCGCGCACGCCAGCGCCAGCATGCCGGTCACGGCCGCCCGGCGGGTGCTTTTCTTCCATGGTTGCGTCGCGAGGGGCATTGGCAGGCTACCCCGCTACTGCGTATTCGGGCCGATGACCTGGCCGGATCAATAGCCATTGTCGTTGACCCAGGCTCCAACCTACGCGTTATCCAAAATGGTATACCCGGTCAAATGACCAGCCGGGCGGTCGGCAGGTTCTCCGGCACCGTCAGCCGACCCCGCGGCGCACCGCCGCGTGTGGTCTGCTCCATGATGATGAACACGTGCTTCGCAATCGCTCTGCTACAGCCGTACGCTTGTGATCACGCTCTGCGCACCCCATAAAAGGCGGGAAAACCCCAAGGCAGATCGACGATGTTGCGACGGTGCGCGGTAGATCGGACCCAATGCCCCAGCGGAATGTAGGGCACGTCCTGCCAGATCTGTAGCTGCATCTGCTCGCCGATCCGCTTCTGTTCGGCGATATCCGACGCATCCAGCCACGATTGGCGCAGCACCTCCAGTCGCGGGCTGTTTGGCCAACCAGCCTGCCCGCTCTTGCCGTCGCCACGGATCGCGGTGTTTGTCGCGGGGTTGGAATTGAACAGACCGTCCAGCAGAGTAAAATATACGTTCCAGCCGCCTTTGTCGGGTGGTTCCTTGCTCAATGTCCGCCGGAGCATCGTGCCAGCATCTGTCGTTTGAACATCGATGTTCAGGCCAGCCCTGCGCAACTGGTCCGCTCCTACCTGCGATACGTAGACCAGATAGCTGCTGCCGGCGACCGCTAAAACGACAATTCGCTCTCCGCGATAACCGGCGGCTGCGAGGTCGCGCTTTACCTTCTCGTAGTCGCGGGGACCGCTCAAGGCCTCGATTCCAGCCTCGTTTGCCAATGGAGACCTGGGGCCGAACAGTCCGATCTTGTCGCGCCAATATGTTCGGTCGGTACCTGCCACCGCGCTCATGACGTCTGCCTGATCGACGGCTCCCAATAATGCGCGTCGAACCGCAACGTTATCAAATGGCGGCTGGAGATGGTTGAAACGCATGATGGCAATCGAACCCGAAGGGTCCTTTACCTCGGCCGTCACGCCTGCATTGCGGGTGAGCAGTGGCAATTGGTCGGTGCTTGGCGAGTCCAGCCAATCGACCTCGCCTTGCAGCAATGCCGCGACCGACGTGGCTGGGTCGCCGAGCGACTGCCATTCCACACGGTCAAAGTGTGTCACCTTCGGACCGGCCGTGTAGCTTTGCCTGCCCTCGCTGCGCGGCACATACGCGGCGAATCGTTCATACGCGGACCGCCCCCCTGCGCTGAACTCAGCCGGCAGGAATCTATATGGTCCGCTGCCAACCATCTCGGTAACCTGAACAAATGGATCGGTTCGGGCCAGTCGCTCCGGCATGATGCACGGAACCGTCGTTGTCGAGCCGGCCAGCGCCACTGGTAGCTGGGGGAAAGGTTTCGTCAGGCGGAATTGTATCGTGCGGTCATCTGGCGCGGATAGTTCAGCAATGACCTCCTTCAGTGATTGACCAAATCCATCGCGGACCATCCATCGCTGAAGACTTGCGACCGCGTCGCGCGCAAGCACGGGTTCGCCGTCATGAAAGCGAAGTCCGTCGCGCAACTGCAGTTTCCAAAGGGTCCCGTCGCTCTCGACCACATGCCCCTCGAGCATCTGCGGGCGGGCGGCAAACGTCTCATCCAGACCATAAAGCGTGTCAAAGACCAGATGGGCATGGACATGGGTGGTACGGAATGCGCCCCATATCGGATCAAGTACGACCAAATCCGGCGTTGGGACGAACTTGAGCACTCGCTCGCGCTGTGCTCGTGCAATGCGCGGTACGGCCAGCGCCGCACCGGCTGAGAGTTTAAGAATGTCCCGGCGGCGCATGGCTTTTCCCCTGTCGCCACCGGGATCGGACGGATCGGCCGCGAGACGATGAATGGACGCTGGGCCGTTCGCATCAGTTGCGCAAGTGAGTTCGGCAAGAGTGCCGGCCAGGTCAATCGTAACTGACCCAGGTGCCTGGAGGAGCCTAGAGGTCCCCACTGCCTAAGGCTCGGCGGGACGGCCGCCCGACGGGAACGACACGCTGCCTTCGAGTACATGGCGAACGCCAAGGTCCCGTGGCTCCCGGCGTCCCGGCTCATTGTGGGGCTTCCTACGGCCTCCCGGCGGCCTTGCCGCTCCCGATCAAGATCGACCATCAGCGTCGAGGCGTTCCGAGGCAATCGCCCGGACGCCCCCGCTCGGCAGCGTGAGCTACGAGGCCGAGGCCAGCGAACAGGGCCAGCGCCTGATCCGGCTTGAGGACGCGATGGTGGATCTTCTATTCCCTCCATCGGCGACGGTGTTATGCTCGGCACGGCGTGGATAGACCGGCCAGTCGAAACGCAGGGGCTGCACTCCCTGCTTCCACATCCTCCCTAGTGCAGCATGGACGTGCAGCCATGCTCAAGCCAATGATCGACATTCCTCTCGCGTCTTTGCGATGCCCCTCAGAGGCTTTGCCCGGACGACCCGAAACGGCTGACACGGTCGCGGCGGCGTAGCGCCGTGGGCGAAACGCGCAAAATCGCGGCGATCTTGGTGTCCGACGTGGTCGGCTACTCGCGGCTTACCGGAGCCGACGAGGACCGGATTTTGGCGCGGCTGCGGGCGCTCCGAAGCGACCTGATCGATCCGACCA
>JANWJK010000027.1 GCA_025452005.1 Acetobacteraceae bacterium
GTATGTGAACGCACGCTTCGCGTCGAAGGAGCATATGCGATGGAGCGCCTGACCGATCTGGGATCCGACCGCTCGGGCCTCGCCGCGCCCAATCCGTGCGCTTACGTGCGCCAGGCCGATCTCGCGCCCCTGATGCGCCGACCGACATGCCGATCGACCGGTGTCACGGATGAACCTTGTACATACGGCGGTATTTCGTTATTCTAACGTGAAATATTTACCTGAGGAATGCCCGCCGCACCAGGAAAATTCGCATGGATAAACCAGCGGTCGCTGTTATCGATGTCATCCGCCGATAAATCAGCTGGACCTATCGCAAACCCGCCGCATTGCGCGCCGCGACGAGGAATTCATCGGCCAAACGCGTGTCGTCGCACAATCGCGCCAGCACGACGGCGCCGACCATGGCGGACAGCGTCGCCAGCGCACGCTGCCGTCGCCGCCCGGGCAGGCAGCGCGCCAGCACGTCGAGCATGCGGCGGATTGAGGCGGCGATCGCCGGCCGCGCATCATGCCGCCGCGCCATCTCGGGGCCCAGCGTAGAGAGTACACAACCGCGCTCCGCCGCGGCGACGTGCGCCGGATCGAGATAGGCCTCGACGATCCGCGCCAAGGCGGTTGCCGCATCGGCTTCCTCGCTGATCCGCTCCCAGCGCGCCGCGGAGCGAGCCAGGGCGGCGGACGCCATCTCGGCCACCAGCGCCTCCTTCGACGCGAAATGCGCGTAGAAGCCGCCATGCGTCAGCCCGGCCTCGTGCATGATCGCGTCCACCCCGACGGCATCGACCCCGTGGCTGCGGAACAACGTGCCCGCGGCCGCGAGGATCCGCTCGCGCGTCTCCGCCTTGCGCTCACTCGTCATCCGCATATGCCGCATCCCTGTATTGCATGACGATCGTCATGTATTGGCTTGACTAGCATATGACGCTCGTCATGTTGTCGGCAAGACCCGATGGAGAAGACGATGGGGCCTCGCCGTGTCGCCCGGCTGTTGGCCGGGCGCATCCACTATGCCTGGATCGTTGTGGGCGTGATGTTCACGGTCATTCTCGCCACCGTCGGCGTGCGCGCCGCGCCCGGCGTGCTGATCGTGCCGCTCGAACAGGCGTTCGGCTGGAACGCGGCGACGATCTCCGGGGCGATCTCGCTCAACATCCTGCTGGGCGGCCTGGTCGGGCCGTTCGGCGCGGCGCTGATCCAGCGGATCGGCATGCGCAACACGGTGCTGTGTTCGCTGTCGCTGCTGGCGGTCGGTGCCATCGGTGCCGCGTTCGCGACGCGGCCATGGGAGCTCTACGCCACCTGGGGCGTGCTGGTCGGGGTCGGCTCGGGCGCCGGCATGGTGGGCATGGCGACCGCGGTGGCGAATCGCTGGTTCGTCGCGCGGCGCGGGCTGGTGGTCGGGCTGCTGACCGCGAGCAATGCCAGCGGCCAGCTCGTGTTCCTGCCGCTGCTGGCCAGCCTGGCCGGGCATCTCGGCTGGCAGAGCGTGCCTTGGCTGGTGGCACTGGTGATCATGGCGCTGATACCGGTCGTGACGCTGGTGCTGGCGGAAAGCCCCGGCAGCATCGGCCTCGGCCCGTATGGCGGTGCCGCCGAGCCGCCCATCGTGCGGAGTATGTCCAATCCCTTGATGGTGGCGCTGTCGGGCCTGGGCCGCGGGATGCGCTCGCTGGACTTCTGGCTGCTGTTCTCGAGCTTTGCGGTATGCGGCTTCTCCACCAATGGGCTCGTCGCGACGCACCTTATTCCGTACTGCATCGATCACGGCATCCCGGCAGTGACCGCCGCCAGCCTGCTCGCCGCCATAGGCGTGTTCGACCTGATCGGCACCACTGCGTCGGGTTGGCTCACCGACCGATACAACGCACGCGTCCTGTTGTTCTGGTATTACGGGCTGCGCGGACTGTCGTTGATGGTGCTGCCGTTCACCGATTTCAGCCTGGTCAGCCTGTCGGTGTTCGCGGTGTTCTATGGGCTGGACTGGGTGGCGACGGTCCCGCCGACCGTTGCGCTGACCAACGAGGTGTTCGGCCGGCGCGACGCGCCGGTGATCGTGTCGTGGATCGTCTGCGGCCACCAGATCGGCGGCGCCGTCGCAGCACTCGGCGCGGGCGTGATGCGCAACGCGACCGGCAGCTATCTGGGTGCGTTCATCGCCAGTGGTGCGGCGTGCCTGATCGCCGCGCTGCTGGTACTGCGGATCTCGCGGCGGCCGGTGCTGGCGGCGGCGGAGTAGCCGCTACTCGGACCGCCGCGCCAGCGGGTGATGCGCCTCGACCAGCCGCTGCAGCCGCTCCGCCAGCACGTGCGTGTAGATCTGCGTGGTGGCAATGTCCGCATGGCCCAGCAGCAGTTGCAGGCTCCGCAGGTCGGCGCCGTGCGCCAGCAGGTGCGAGGCGAACGAATGCCGCAGCACATGCGGCGACACCCGTGCCGGATCGAGCCCCGCCGCCAGCGCCACCTGCTTGAGCAGCAGGAAGAACGCCTGCCGCGTCAGCGTGCGTCGCGGATCGCGACCGGGGAACAGGTGCCGCCCACCCTCGTCCTCGCGCGCCACCAACTCGGCAGCGGCCTCCTTGGCCGGATCAGACAGCGGCACAATCCGCTCCTTGCCGCCCTTGCCGCGGATCAGCAGCACCGCCGCATCGCCTGCCAGCGCGCGCCGCGGCAACGCCAGCAGTTCCGACACCCGGAGCCCGGTGGCGTAGAGGATCTCCAGCGCCGCCCGCGCCACCGCGCCACGCCCTCCGTCCATCCGCCTCGCTGCGTCCAGCAGCGCATCCACCTCCTGCTCGCTCAGGTACTTGGGCAGCGTCCTCGGCAGGCGCGGCGCGTCGAGCAGCGTGGTCGGGTCGTCGTCCCGGACACCCTCGCGCAGCAGGAAGCGATGGAACTGGCGCAGCGCCGACAGCCGTCGCGACGCCGTCCTCGCGGCGAGACCGGCGCGTTGCAGCCCCGCCATGTAGGCCTGCAGCAGAGCCGCGTCGCACCCCGCCGGCGGCCGACCGCGCGTATCGGCGAACGCAGCGAAATCGTCGAGATCGGCCTGATACGCCAACAGCGTGTTGCGCGCTGCGCCGCGCTCGGCCGCCAGCATCTCGAGGAACGCCTCGACGTGGCGATCCACTCAGTGGCTCTGGAACTTGTCGTTCGGCAGCACCTTCTCCACCGGATGCGGCGTCGGGTTGGGCGGATAGGACCCCAGGAACACCACCGTGGCGCCGAGGATCACCAGCCCCGCCGCGACGACGATCAGAAAGATGCGGATCATCGTCTGTTCCACCCGACTCCTACAGCGCTTGGCCTGCCCGGCACAGCGTGTGCTAGCGTCCGCCGCCATGACACGCAACACCGCTCTCACGGAGGCTGTTCCGGTACCGGAAGCGCTGGCCGGCCGCAGCATCGTGCTGGTCGGGCTGATGGGCGCCGGGAAGACCTCAATCGGCCGGCGTCTGGCCGCGCGCCTGGGCCTGCCGTTCCGCGATGCCGACACCGAGATCGAGCTGGCGGCGGGCTGCACGATCCCGGAACTGTTCTCCCGCTATGGCGAGGGCGACTTCCGTGCCGGCGAACGCCGGGTCATTCACCGGCTGCTCTCCGGCGATCCGCTGGTGCTGGCGTTCGGCGGCGGTGCCTTCATGGATCCCGAGACGCGGGCGATCGTGCGCGACTCGGCTGTGTCGGTTTGGCTGCGCTGCCCGCTGGCGACGCTGCTGCGCCGGTGCGCCGGCCGCGACAACCGCCCTCTCCTGGCCGACGGCAATCCCGCCGACGTTCTCCAGCGGCTGATGGAAGTGCGGTATCCGGTCTATGCCGAGGCTGACGTGACCGTGGACTGCCATGACGAGAGTCCGGACGCCACCACCGGCCGGGTGATGAATGCGCTGCTGGCATGGCGCGCGCCACGGCGGCTGCCCGTCGTGCTGTCCAGTACCAGCTACGATGTGGTGATCGGCGACGACCTGCTGGCGCGCGCCGGAGCACTGCTGGCGCCGCAAATGCCGCAGAAGCGCGCCATCGTGGTGACCGACGGCACGGTGGCGGGGCTGCACCTGCCGACGCTGCTGCGTGGCCTCGGCGAGACCGGGGTTGCCACGCAGCAGATCGTCGTGCCGCCGGGCGAGGCATCCAAAAGCCTGGCGAGCTGGCAAAGCGTGGTCGATCAGTTGCTAGAGGCGCGCGTCGAGCGTCGCACCACGGTGATCGCTCTCGGCGGCGGCGTGGTCGGCGATCTGGCGGGGTTCGCCGCCGCCACGACGCTGCGCGGACTGCCGTTCGTGCAGGTGCCGACCACGTTGTTGTCGCAAGTGGACTCGTCGGTCGGCGGCAAGACCGCAGTGAACACCGCGCAGGGGAAGAACCTGGTCGGCGCATTCTACCAGCCGCGCATGGTGCTGGCCGACACCGCCACGCTCGCCACCCTACCGCCGCGCGAGCTGCGCGCGGGCTACGCAGAGATCGCCAAGGCCGGACTGATCGGCGATGCCGCGTTCTTCGCCTGGTGCGAGGCGAATGGTGCGGCGGTGGTCGGCGGCGATCGCGACGCGCAGGCCGAGGCGATCCTGCGCGCCTGCGTGTTCAAGGCCGCCGTGGTGGGCGACGACGAACGCGAGGAGAAACCGAACGACGGCCGCGCGCTGCTGAACCTGGGGCACACGTTCGGCCACGCGCTGGAGGCGGAGTACGGTTACGGCGGCGGCCTGCTGCATGGCGAGGGCGTGGCGGTCGGGTTGGGGCTGGCGTTCCGGCTGTCGGCACGCCTCGGGCACTGTGCCGCGGAGGATGCCGAGCGTGTCGTGTCGCATGTCGCGGCGATCGGCATGCCGGCGGAACTGCGCATGCTGAACCGGCGGCTCTCCGCCGAGACTCTGCTCGGTCACATGCGGCGCGACAAGAAGGTGCGCGACGGGGCGCTGAAGTTCGTCCTGACGCGCGGGATCGGGCAGGCGTTCACGGCGGATGACGTGCCGGTGGCAGCGGTGACCGAGCTGCTGCGCGACGAGGGATGCACGGCGTAGCGGGATCCGCGGCACGGCGCACGGGTCATCGGGGGAACGGCCCGGTATCCGCGTGGGAGGCAGCCGAGCAAGCAAGGTTCCACACGGAGGACCACGGAGGGTCACCGAGATTTACTATGCGCTTCGCGCGGAGCGCCATTTTCTTTCTCGGTGGCTCTCAGTGGCTTTGAACCTCGGTGACCTCCGTGTGGAACCTTGCTTTGCCGCCGCGCACCACTTCCACCGGCGTTCACCCGATTGCCCTGCGGCGCGACTCCGCCGCGTGACACTGGGCGTGCCTCGCGCTACGTCCTGTGGTTTCGTCCGCTAGGTAGGGACAAGCCGACTGCCATGGCCAGCAGCAACGACATCCGCGCCGCATTCCTCGACTACTTTGCCCGCAACGGACACCAGGCGGTGGAAAGCTCGCCGCTGGTGCCGCGCAACGACCCCACGCTGATGTTCGCCAACTCCGGCATGGTGCAGTTCAAGAACGTGTTCACCGGCCAGGAGAAGCGCCCCTACGTCCGCGCCACCACGGCGCAGAAATGCGTCCGCGCCGGCGGCAAGCACAACGACCTCGAC
>JANWJK010000028.1 GCA_025452005.1 Acetobacteraceae bacterium
ATGTTGACCGAGGCGACGAAGCCCCGGTTGCGGCGGTTGCGCACCAGTTGGATGCGTCCTTCCGCTGCCAGACTGTCGAGCCAGGCGGACAGTTTCGGCTCCGGCGAGTGGTCGTCCACCGCGATGACGCGCCCTGCCGGACGATCGGCGTCGGCCAGCACGGATTCGATGCACCGGCGTGTCTGTGCCAGGCCGCGATACACCGGTATGACGATGTCCACCACGACATCCGCTGGCGCAACCGGCGACACGTCGCCACTCGGCAGGTAGTCCCGAATGGCGATCGGCTTCTCGGTCAGCCAGCCGCGGACGACACCGAACAGCAGATGATGGAGCAGCGGGTTGGCCGCCGCCTCGGGATGCTGGTCCACGTAATACGCGGCATCGAAGCGCGGATGCGGGTTGCGCAGCTCTGCTGCGCCCATTTGCAGATAGTGCAGCAGCGGATGCTGCCCGGAATGCGCAACGTCCGGATAGTGCGCCAAATACCACGCACTGTCGAAGAAACGATTCGGGTCGCGGCCCTCGGCTGCGCCATAGTGTACGAAATGATGGGTCGGGTCGGTACCGGAGGCGGCTACGTCGGGATAGCGTGCGACGTACCAGTCCGGATCGAAGAAACCCGACAGAGCATCGCCGAGATCGACGAGAGCCATCGCTTCCGGTTTGTCGGGAGAGGGTGGCATGCCGGTCGCTTTCCGCAGAACGCGACCGGTGTCAAGCGAATTACCCCGAAGTATAGGTGACAGCAGGGCGAAGTCTGAGCCGGCTGCCGTGCCAGACATGCACGGCGACCGCCGTCATGACGACGATGCCCCCGCATAGGCTGGTGGCGGATGGCGCTTCGCCGAAAGTAAGCCATACCCAGGCAATCGCGAGCGGCGCCTCCAGCGTGTTGATCAGGGCGTTCTCCGTCGCCGCGACCATCTGACCGCCCACGGTGAGCAGGACCAGCCCCAGGCCGAACTGGGTCGTCCCGAACAGGAACAGATTGACCACATCGCCTATAGCGATCCCGAGCGGCGTGGCGAACGGCCAGACCAGCAGCGGACACAGCAGCGCCGACAGGCACGCGGCGGGCAGCATGGGCGTCTCATGATGACGGCGGATGATCAGCATCATGATCGCCGCGCACACGGTCATGCCGAAGGCGAGGACGTCGCCAAGCAGACGCCCGTCGCCGACCGCGCCGCCGACCATCACGCCGACGCCCAGCAAGGCGATGAGACTCGCGGCGAGCGTTGTCCATGCCTCCTTCAAGCCAAGAAAGAGCCAGCCCAGGGCCGCGGTGACGAACGGCAATGCCGCGAAGATGACCGCGACATCGGCCACCGATGTGTGACGGAAGGCATTGATGTAAAGGATCGTGGCGGCTGTCGAGCATATCGCCGCCGCCAGGCCGGCGCCGCCGATCGCGCGGATGACGCGCCACGCATTGCGCCGCTCCTGCACCAGGATGACGCAAAGGATCATCAGGCCGGCGAACAGCCCACGCCAGAACAGCATGGTCCAGACGTCGAGGTCGATGAGCCGCGTGAAGAATCCCGCCGAGCTGAACGCAACGGTCGACAGCGTGATCAGCAGGATGCCCCGGTTATGCCGGCTCATGGCGCGATCAGGCGGGCATTCCGTCGAAGACCGCGAGGTCCGGCGGTATCATGGCCCAGGGCGGGCGACCGCGGGCAAAGATCGCGATGGTCGGACAGAACAACGACGGGTCGTCGAGGGAACCCGCGTAGATTGTGAAGGAGTCGGTCTTGCCGATCTCGCCGCCGAACACCAGGCTGCTGCATATGGGACAGGAGTTGCGCACGGCGTCGCTGCCTCTGGCGGATTTGGACACAAATTTGCGGGTCTCGCCGCTGAAGCGCACGGCGCTGCTGGAGAACCCCATGAACGGGATGAACCCCGAGCCCGACGCGCGGCGGCAATCGCTGCAGTAGCAGTGCCCGGCGAACAGCGGCTCGCCATCGGCTTCGTACCGCAGCGCCCCGCAGAGACAGCCGCCGGTGTAACGTTTCCCGAGTTCGCCCATCGCCAAGTCTCCGCCGTCCTGCGCTCCGTGCGTGCGAGCTTCCGGCATGGCGGTGCGGCGATCAAGGCGGGCGCGCCGCGGCTGGACAGGACGCCCGCATCGCGTGCATGGGTTGGCCGCGATGGAGCAAGGTGCGATGGACAAGATCGCCGTCTGCGCGATCTTCAAGGACGAAGCGCCCTATTTGCTGGAATGGCTGGCGTTCCACCGCATGATAGGCGTCGATCTATTCGTGCTCTACGACAATGGCAGCAGCGACGCCGGCAGTGACCTGATCCGCGCCTCCAGCTTTGCCAGGAATGTCACGCTGATCGACTGGCCGGACCGGCCGGGTCAACTCTCCGCCTACCAGCATTTTCGCATCAATCACGCGCCGCGCTTCGACTGGGTCGCGTTCATCGATATCGACGAGTTCATCATGCCGGTCGCCGGCGGTTCCATCCGCGACATCCTGATGCGCCGTGTCTATCAGCCCTACGCGCAGATCCTGCCGCAATGGCTGGTGTTCGGGCCATCGGGACACCGGAGCCGGCCGGCGGGCCTGGTGATCGAGAACTACACCCTGCGGCTGCCGGAGACGGCGGAGGCCAGCCGCCACGTCAAGCCGATCGTGCGCTCTGCCAGGCTGCGCGGCATCGACTACACGCCGCATGCCGCCGAATGCGACGGCCCGGCCTGCAACACAAGCGGCGAGGCCGTGCTGCCCTACGCGATCCAGCCGACCGAGTGCCACGAGGTCATGGTGGTGCACCACTACTTCACCAAGTCGGTGGAGGACTGGGCGTTCAAGCGCCGGCGCGGGCGCGGCGACTCGCTCGAGCCGTACCCTGAACGGGTGTTCGCCGACGTGGCAGGCGAGGCGACGATCGAGGATGTCAGGGCTCTGCGCTTCGTCCCGCGGCTACGGGCGCTGCTGCGGTCCTGACCGACGACTGGGGCACTGGACAAGCGGCGGCAGGTGCGCTCTTGGAGCGGACCGGGGCGGAGCGGAGGACCATGCTCAAGATCGCCGTCTGCGCGATTTTCAAGGACGAGGCGTCGTATCTTCTGGAATGGATCGCGTTCCATCGGATGATCGGCGTCGACCTGTTCGTGCTGTACGACAACGGCAGCACCGATGGCGGCGCCGAACTGGTTCGCCGGTCGAGTTTCGCCAGGAATGTGACCCTGGTCGAATGGACCGACCGGCCCGGACAGCTCTCGGCCTACCGGCATTTCCATGCCAATTATGCACGGGATTTCACCTGGGCTGCGTTCATCGACCTGGACGAGTTCATTATGCCGGTCAGCGGCAGTTCGATCCGCGACATCCTGATCCGCAAGACCTACGACAATTACTCCGACATCCTGCTGAACTGGCTGATCTTCGGCCCATCGGGCCATGAACGGCGGCCGGATGGCCTGGTGATCGAGAACTTCACCTCGCGATTCCCCGAGGACGCGGAGGCCAACCGGCACGTCAAGTCGCTGGTACGCACCGAGGACCTGGTCGCGATCGGCAGCACGCCGCACATCTTCGACTGCGCGCGTCCCACCTGCAACGCGCGCGGCGAAACGGTGATGTCCTACGCGATGCAGCCAACCGCCTGCCACGACGTGATGGTGATCAATCACTACTTCAGCAAGTCGGTGGAGGAATGGGAGTTCAAGCGGCGGCGTGGCCGCGGCGATTCACTCGAGCCGTACGGCGATCGCATCTTTTCCGACGTGCGGGTGCAGGCCACGGTGCAGGATACGCGGGCGCTGCGCTTCGTCCCGCGGCTGCGCGCGCTGCTGGCGGCGTGACCGGTCACCGTCCCCTGAGCGCGTTCGCCATTTCCTCACGGAACTGCACGAGTTCGGCATCGTCGCGCCACGGCATGCGGTAAGTCTCGTCGAACAGCAGTTCGCGGCACATCAGCCAGTTGCGGTCCCGGTCGGGCTGATTGGAGAAGCTGTTCGGATTGGTCACCTCGATGCTGCTTTTCAGCAGCTTGTAGATCGGCCTGACTTCGCCATCGATCTCCTCGTAGCTGCCGCCATAGCCGACCCGCAGCAGGCGGCGGGTATGTTCGACATGCTCCTGGCCGTAGCCGCGGAAGCGCGAGTCGAAATAGCCGCCATACAGCAGAGCCGTGCGCGAGAAGCCGCTGCACTGGGCGCTGACATTGGTGCTGAGGATCGGATCGTCCAGCGTGCCGCTGCCGGACAGGAAGCTGTCGCTGAACCATGCGCCGGCGAGGTTGACGTGCCCCCAGCGCTGCGCCGCCTGCATCCACTCGTGATCCCAGCCGTCGCTGGTGGGGAACGAATCGTCCTCCAGCAGGATGACGGCATCGCACTGCATGACGGCACCGAGCAGGAACAGGGCGCGGTTCTTGTTCCAGGCGATGCCCATGTTGCGCCCTGTCACCAGGGTGATGTTCTGCGCACGCACCATCTCGGCGGTGCCGTCGGTCGATCCGTCGTCCGCCACGGCCAGTTCGTATGGCATAGCGGTGTGCGCCCGCACGCGCGCCAGCGTCGCGGCCAGCACGTGCTTGCGGTTGCAGGTGATGATGCCTATCCCGATGCGGACCGCCATGGCGCGTTTCGTATCACCCTCGCCCGCCGGCGACCATGAGGAACGCCGCGCCGGCACCCATCGCCACCAGCGGGTGCAGGCGCGTGAGCGCCAGCAGCAGCGTGGTGGTGGCGGTGATCCCGTAGGCCGCCCAGTCGTGCTCGGTGCTGCGGGCGAGTGCCAGGCCGCTGGCGATGGTGACGCCGATCGACACCGGCGCCAATGCTCGCTCCAGCGTCTCTCGCCAGGCGGCGCCGCCGGTCCGGTGCCACACCCGCGCGACGGCGAAGGCAAGCAGCGAGGACGGCCCGAACATGGCGAACAGCGCGACGAGCCCGCCCAGGATGCCCGCCGCCTTCTGGCCGATCAGCACGACGATCATCGAGCCGGGCGGAATGGTGCGCGACAACGCGAACATGTCGAGGAACTCGCGCGAGGTGAGCCAGTGGTGCATCTCGACCGCCTGGCGCTGCATGTCCGGCAGCACCGCCGCGCCGCCGCCGAACGCCAGCAGCGACAGCACGCTGAACATCGCGGCGATCTGGAGCAGCGTCGCCATCATCGCGCGCGCTCCACGACGGCGACGACAAGGCTCACCGGCAACATGACCAGCAGCACCTCGAGCAGCGGGATACGCAAGACACCGATGCCGACGATGATGGCGCCGGCGATCAGCGCCGGTGCGATGCGGCGGATGTTGCGCTGGGCGAGCCGGATGCCGGTCGCGAGATTGAATCCGATAGCGGCCGCACCGGCGCCGGCGAGGCCGGCCGCAATCAGTCGGCTGCCCGGCACGTCGTGCATTGCGAAGTAAAGCGTGCCCAGCGCCAGCAGGATCGCCAGCGGAAACAGCAGCAGCCCGGCGACCGCGGCGCACGCGCCGGGAACGCCGCGCAGTTGATTGCCGATGATCACCGACAGGTTCACGTTGGTGGCGCCCGGCACCATCTGGCTGAGGCCGTAGAAGACCAGGAACTGCTGGTCGTCGATCCAGCCGCGGCGCTCGACCAGCTCGCGGCGGATCCATCCCAACAGGCCGCCCCCGAAGCTGGTCGAACCGATGGTCAGGAAACAGAGGAACAGAGCGGCAAGGCTGGGGGGTCCGGGAATGCTGCGGTTCGCCATCCCCTCACCGCCTCGTCGCGACCCGCTGGACGTGCCGCAGCCGGCGCATCTCGAACGCCTGCCAGATCAGCAGGATCGGCACGCCCACGGCCAGGTCACGGGCCCGCCGCACCAGCGAGACTCCGAGGGACAGTTCCGGCGGAACGCCGAAGATGGCGCCCAGGCCGGCGTATCCGGCCTCCTGCACGCCGGCGTTCACCGGCACCAGGAACGCCATTGCCGCCATCGCGCTCAACAACGCCTCGATCGCCAGTGCATCGTCGAAGTGGATCGGCACCCCGAGCGCGCGGTAGGTGATCCAGCCGGCGACGCCGGTACCCAGCCAGCCCAACAGATGCACGGAAAAGCCGATCGCCAGCCGCACTGCATGGCCATAGATCAGTCCTAGTTCGGCCTGCAGCACCTCGACGCGATCCTGGGCATCGTCGAACCAGCGTCCCGCGATGCGCCGGCCGAGACGGGCGAACGTCGGCGCGGCGCCCTGTTGCAGCCAGATCAGCGCGGCGCAGGCCACCACGGCCAGGCCGAGCCCGACCTCCAGCGGCACCGCGAGCGCCGAATTCGGCGCGCGCGCCAGCAGGATCCCGAGGCCGATCGCGGTGACGGCGAGCTGGGCGAGGAACTCGGCGGTGACATCGACCACCGTGGAGGCGGTCGCCAGCGACCACGACACGCCGTGCAGCGTGACCGCCCGGGCGCCAAACACGAAGCCGCCCACCTGGGAGAACGGCAGGCAGTTGGTCGACGCATCGCGCACCATGCGCCCCCAGATGAATACAAAGGGGCGGCGTGACTCGCGCGGCGGCACGATGGCGTCCCAGGCAAGCCCCAGCACGGCGAACAGCACGAGCTGCCAGCCCACGATCAGCCCGAAATCCTCCCAGCCGATGCTGCGAATGCCGGTGATGACCCGACCGAACCCGAACCAGCCGATCAGCATGGTGCCGAGCAACAGCCCAGCCAGCGCAAGCGCGATCGAGAGCTTCTTCACGGGGTCAGACTTTCCGGCCGGGCGGAGGAGGTGGGCGCGCGGCTCTACACCGATTCCGCCGCACTGGGTATATGTGGCGGACTGCTCGGAAGGATCGCGGCGTGGCAGCGGATGGGCCGACACTGCTGACGGGAGCGACCGGCTTTGTCGGTTCGGCGGTTGCGCGGGCGCTGGCGGCGCGCGGACACCGGCTGCGGCTGCTGGTCCGGCCGACCAGCGACCGGCGCAATCTCGCGGGAGTCGATGCGGAACTGGCGCTGGGCGATCTCACCGATGCGGCGTCGCTGGCGCGTGCCGTCGCCGGTTGCCGCTACGTGTTCCACGTCGCGGCGGACTACCGGCTCTGGGTGCCCGACGCGGAGGCGATGCTGCGCGCCAACGTCGACGGCACGCTGGCGGTGATGCGTGCCGCCCAATCTGCGGGGGTGGAGCGGATCGTGCATTGCAGTTCGGTGGCCGCGCTGGGGGTGACGGACGACGGCACGCCGGCCGACGAGACCACGCCGACCAACGACGCGGACTTCATCGGCACCTACAAGCGCTCGAAGTTCCTGGGCGAGCGTGCGGTCATGGACCTGGTGCGCCAGGAAGGGTTGCCGGCGGTGGTGGTCAATCCGTCCGCGCCGGTCGGCCCGCGCGACATCAAGCCGACGCCGACCGGCAAGATGATCCGCGATGCCGCCGCCGGCCGGGTGCCGGCGTACATCGATACCGGCCTCAACATGGTGCACGTGGACGACGTCGCCGAGGGCCATCTGCTCGCGCTGGAGCGGGGACAGATCGGCGAGCGCTACGTGCTGGGCGGCGAGAACCTGCTGTTGAAGGACATCCTGGCGCTGGTCGCCGACGTGGTCGGCCGCCGCGCGCCGCGGATCGAGGTGCCCGAGGCGCTGGTCTGGCCGGCCGCCTGGCTAATGGAGGGGCTGGCGCGGCTCACCGGCATCCCGCCGATGATGACGCGCGACCACATCAAGATGGCGCGGCACAAGATGTACTACTCCTCGGCGAAGGCGATGCGCGAACTCGGCTATGCGCCGCGTCCGCTGCGTGCCGCGGTCGAGGACGCGGTGGCGTGGTTCCGCGCCAACGGCATGCTGCGGACATGACGACACTGGCGGCGCTGTCGCTGCTGGTCTGGCTCTATCTGCTGCTGGCGCATGGCCGGTTCTGGCAGTCGGGCCCGCAGCTTGCCCCGGCGCGTCCCGTCGAGGCGCCGCCGATCGCGGTGGTGATACCGGCGCGCGACGAGGCGCCGCTGATCGGACAGACGCTGCGCTCCCTGCTGACGCAGGATTACGCCGGGCCCCTGCGGATCATCGTGGTGGATGACGGCAGCGGCGACGGCACCGGCGCGATCGCGCGATCCCTCGCTGACGGCCGGCTGACCGTGCTCAGCGGACAACCGCGTCCGGCGGGCTGGAGCGGCAAGCTTTGGGCGGTGGCGCAGGGGATCGCGGCGGCCGAGGACGCCGAGCTGGTGCTGCTCACCGACGCCGACATCGTCCATGACCCACGCCACGCCGCGACCCTGGTGGCGCAGGCGGAGCGGGACGATCTCGACCTGGTGTCGGAAATGGTGACCCTGGCATGCGACACGCCGGCGGAGCACGCCCTGGTGCCGGCATTCGTGTTCTTCTTCCAGTTGCTGTACCCGTTCGCCTGGGTGAACGACCCGCTGCGCGCGACGGCGGCCGCGGCCGGCGGCACGATCCTGGTCCGCCGCCGTGCCCTGCGGCGCATCGGCGGCGTGGCGCCGGTGGGTGGCGCGCTGATCGACGATGTCGCGCTGGCGGCGGCGGTGAAGCGCGGCGGACGCATCTGGCTCGGCCACTCGGGCCTGGCACGCTCCGCGCGCGCCTATCCGGCCGTGGCCGACATCTGGCGCATGGTCTCGCGCACCGCTTACGTGCAGTTGCGCTTCTCGCCGCTGCTGCTGGCCGGCACCGTCCTGGCGATGACGCTGACGTTCCTGCTGCCGCCGGTCGCCGCGCTGTTCGGCCATGGTGCGGCACGCTGGTTCGGCTGGCTGACCTGGGGCGCGATGGCTGCCGCGTACCAGCCCACGTTGCACCGGTTCCATCGCTCCGTGCTGTGGGCGCCGTGCCTGCCGGCGGTGGCGGCGTTCTATCTCGCCGCCACGATCGGCGCCGCGGTGAACCACCATCTCGGCCGAGGAGTCGCGTGGAAGGGCCGTGCCTATCAGGGCGCCGGTGCATGAGCGATGCCGCGACGGTCGAGGCGTGGTCCGGCAAGGATCGCGGCGACGAGAACTTTCCGGTCGGCTCGCTGCTGATCCGCCGCGACCTGCGCGCGCACGTACACGCCTTCTATGCGTTCGCCCGCAACGCCGACGATATTGCGGACTCGCCGAGCCTGGCCGCGGCCGAAAAGATCGCGCGGCTCGACGCGATGGAGGACGTGTTGCTCGGCCGCCGCGAGAATGGTTCGCCGAGCGCGCTGCGTCTGCGCGAGAGCCTGGCCGAAACCGGCGTGACACCGCGCCATTCGCTCGATCTGCTGATCGCGTTCCGGCGCGACGCAACCAAGCTGCGCTATGCGGACTGGGACGAGCTGTATGACTACTGTCGCTACTCGGCGATGCCCGTCGGACGGCACGTGCTCGATCTGCATAGCGAGGATCGCGCGACATACGTGCCGTCGGATGCGCTGTGCACGTCGCTCCAGGTGCTGAACCATCTGCAGGACTGCACGAAGGACCTGGCTGCCCTGGACCGCTGCTATCTGCCGGGCGTGTCGGTCGATCAGTTGCACGGCGCTGCAGCCACGACGGAACTGCGGGCGGTGTTCGACGGGTTGTTGGATCGCGTCGAAGCGCTCAATCGTGCTGCGGTCGATCTGCCGCGGCTGACCCACAGCCGGCGCCTGAGGCTGGAGACCGGGCTGATCGTCGGCCTGGCGCATCGGCTGGCACGACGGCTCCGACGCGGCGACCCGGTGGCGCGCCGGGTGCGACTGACGAAGGGTGACGCGGCGGCGAGTGCGGTTGCGGCGCTGCGGTGGCTGGCATGAGCGACCGCACCCCCTCCCCAACCCTCCCCCGCTGCGCGGGAGAGGGAGTGCCGGGTCGGGGAGGGGGTGCATGACCCCGCTGAACGCCGCCCAGGCCGACCTCGACGCGATCGAGGCGATCGTTCGCGCCGCCGGGACCTCGTTCTATCGCGGCATGCGCGTGCTGCCGCCGGACCGGCGCCACGCCATGTACGCGATCTACGCCTTCTGCCGCATGGTCGACGACATCGCCGACGAGGAGGGCGCCTTCGCCGCCAAGCTGCCCGAACTGACCGCCTGGCGGGAGCGTGTCGCCGGCCTCTACCGCGGCCAATCGGACGGACCCGTCACCCGCGTCCTGGTCGCCGCCGTGCAGCGCTTCGACCTCCGCCGGGACGATTTCCTGGCGGTGATCGACGGCATGCAGATGGACGCCGAGACCGCCATCGTCGCCCCCGACCTCGCGACGCTCGATCTCTATTGCGACCGGGTTGCCGCCGCCGTCGGCAGGCTTTCGGTGCGCGCCTTTGGCGACGCCTCGCCGGCCGCCGACCAGGTCGCACATTCCCTCGGACGCGCCTTGCAGCTCACCAACATCCTCCGCGACCTGGGCGAGGACGCCGAGCGGGGCCGGCTCTATCTGCCGCGCGAATGGCTGGATGCGGCCGCGGTGCCACACGATCCCGTCGTGGCGTTGCAGGCAGCTGGCCTGCAACAGGTCTGCGGGCGCGTGGCCGCGCTGGCGCACGGCCACTTTCGTGCCGCGTCGGAAGCGATGCGGCGCTGCGACACCAAAGCGATGAAGCCCGCACGGCTGATGGGCGCCACCTATGCCGCCATCCTGTCGCGGCTGGAGCGTCGCGGCTGGTCGCCGCCGCATGAACGTGTGAGCCTGCCGGCATGGCAGAAGCTGTGGCTCGCACTGCGCTATGGTCTGGCATGAAGCGAGCAGGCGTATGCCTCCGCGTTCTGCTCCTGGCGGTCGCCGTATGCTGGACCATCGGCACGCGGGCGCAGGAGAGCGAGCGCCGCGTTGCCCTGGTGATCGGCAATGCCGGCTATCAGCACGTCGACAGGCTCGCCAATCCCGGCAACGACGCGAAGCTGATTGCTGACACGCTGCGAAGGTCGGGCTTCACGCTGGTGGGTGGCGGCGCGCAGCGGGACCTCGACAAGGCCACGTTTGACCGGCTGGTGCGCGAGTTCGGCCAGCAGATCCAGGGCGCCGAGGTGGCGCTGTTCTACTACGCGGGTCATGGCATCCAGGTGCAGGGCAGCAACTGGCTGCTGCCGGTCGATGCCAACCCGACGCGCGCGCAGGATTTCGACTTCCAGTTGGTCAACGCCGAACTGGTGCTGAAACAGATGGACGGTGCGGGGACGCGGCTGAACATCGTGCTGCTCGACGCCTGCCGCAACAATCCGTTCGCCAACCTCGGCACACGCGGCATCGGGTCGGGTCTGGCACAGATGCGGGCGCCCGAAGGGACGCTGATTTCGTTCGCCACCCAGCCTGGCAACGTCGCTGTCGATGGCACGGGCGCCGATGGCCCGTATGCGACGGCGCTGGCCGATGCGATCCGGCAGCCTGGCCTCGATATATTCCACCTGTTCAACCAGGTCGGGCTCAGGGTGAAGCGCGACACCCAGGGCAGTCAGCAGCCCTGGGTGTCGAGTTCACCGATCGACGGCGACTTCTATTTCGCGCACAGCGAGGCCGCACCGGACGTCATGGGCGTGCCGATGCTCGAGACGCCGCCCTCGGTGCAGGCCGGCGCGAGCCGCGATGCCGCTGGCGGCGCCAAACCGGCACCGGCACAGACAGCCGATACGGATCGGCCCTTGCGCGACCTTGCGGAGAAGGGGCAGCCCCAGGCGCAGACCGATCTCGGCCTGCTGTACGCCAAGGGCTTCGGCGTCGAGAAGGACTACGCCACCGCGATGCAGTGGTTCCAACGCGCCGCCGGGCAAGGCTCGCCGCGCGCCCAATACTACATCGGCATGATGTACGAGCGGGGTTATGGCGTGCCGCGCAGTTACGACACGGCGCTCGACTGGTATCGCCGCGCGGCGGCAAAGGATTTCCCCCTGGCCGAGATCGCGATGGCACGGTTCTACGGCCGTGGCCTCGTGGTCGAGCGCGACCCGGCGCAGCGGGCGACCTGGCTGCTGCGCGCCGCCGGGAGGGGCAGCCCGCAGGCGCAGTTCATCCTGGGCAACATCTACCGGCGGGGCCTGGACGTGCCGCAGGACCTTGCCGCCGCGGCGCAATGGTATCAGCGCGCGGCGCTCCAGGACTTCGCGCCGGCCGAGATGCAGCTTGGCCTGATGTACGAACATGGCAACGGCGTGCCGCAGGACGATGCCCAGGCCGCGCGCATGCTGCGCCAGGCGGCCGAGAAGGGGAATGCGGTCGCGCAGAACGCGCTGGGCATGATGTATCGGCGCGGCCAGGGCATGAAGCGGGACTACGCGCAGGCGCAGCGCTGGCTGCGGGCGTCGGCCGAGCAGGGCAACACCCTGGGTGCGCTCAATCTGGGCATCCTGTATGCCGATGGCCTCGGTGTGCCGCGCGACCGGGCGGAGGCGCGGAAGTGGTTCGAGAAGGCGGCAGCGTCAGGCAACGAGGCCGCGGTCGCACGACTGGCGCGGCTTGACGCGACGCCTCCCGCGCAGTGACAGCCGCCGGATAGCATGCACGTCCATGTCATCGGCGCCGGCCTGGCCGGACTGTCCGCCGCCGTGGCGCTGCGCGAAGCGGGGCACACCGTCACGGTCGTCGAGGCAGGACCGGTCGCCGGTGGGCGATGCCGGTCCTATTTCGACCGCGAACTGGGGCTGCGCATCGACAACGGCAACCATCTGCTGCTGTCCGGCAACCGGTCGGCCTTCGCCTATCTCGAGACGATCGGCGCGCGGTCGACGATGGCGATGCCGGCCGAAC
>JANWJK010000029.1 GCA_025452005.1 Acetobacteraceae bacterium
CGCAAGGGGAGGGGGAGTCATCATCTTGTTCCCCCTGATCTCGTTCTCCCTGCCTGTTTCGTCACGCCCTTTGTCCTCGCTCCCTGCCCGCCCGCTCACTGCTTCACCCGCGGATCGATGATGCCGTAGGTCAGGTCGGTGAGCAGGTTCACCACCACGATCAGGAAGCAGTAGATCACCATCAGCCCTTGCAACATCGTGTAATCGCGCTGGTTCAGCGCGCCGACGATGATCTTGCCCAGGCCCGGGCGGTTGAACACGATTTCGGTCAGCACCGAGTTGCCGATCAGGATACCGATATACAGACCGACAACCGTCACCACCGGCATTGCCGCGTTGCGCAGCCCGTGGCGCCAGACGACCCGACGCCAGGGAATGCCCTTGGCGCGTGCGGTGCGGATGTAGTCCTCGCCGAGGACCGACAGCATGGCGCTGCGCGTCACCCGGGTGATGTAGGCGGCCATCACCAGGCCCAGCGTCGCGGCCGGCAGCACAAGCTTATCGAGCCGGTCCAGCGGATCGTCGAGCCGCGCGTTGCCGATCACCGGGAACAGCCGCCAGTGCAGCGCGAACACCAGCAGGATGAAGATGCCGGAGACGAATACCGGGAACGACAGCCCGATCAGCGACAGCAGGCGCGCCGCGTAGTCGATGAGGCGGTTGCGGTGCAGCGCCGCCCAGATGCCGACGGGCACGCCGATGACGCTGCCAACGATCAGCGAGGCCAGCGTCAGGTCGAGCGTGTGCGGCAGCACGGCGCTGACATCCGACAGGATCGGCCGGCCGGTCACCATCGAACGGCCGAAGTCGCCGGAGAGCGATTGCGCCAGGAAGTCGATGTATTGCTGCCAGATCGGCTTGTCGAGGCCGAGTTTGGCGTGCAGGGCGGCGACGCCTTCCGGTGTCGCGCGATCGCCGAGAATGGCGATCGCGGGGTCGCCCGGCACGACGCGGACGATGAGAAAGACCAGGGTCAAAACTGCAAGCAACGTCGGGATCGCCGCGAGCAGGCGGCGGATGATGTAGAAGATCACCCGAAGGTCACTTGAAGTGCGTTGCCTCGGTGATCATCGGGCCGAGCGACATCGATCCCTCCAGCTTGTAGCCGTAATCCAGGTCATCGTGCCGCGCATAGACCTGCAACGTCTCGAACATCGGCACCGCGCAAACCTGTGCCACGATCTTCTGCTGCGCCGAGGCCCACAGGGCGAGCTGCTTCGCCTTGTCGGTCTCGCCACGGGCGGCGTCGATCTCCTTGTCGGCAACATCGCAATGGCTGAAGTTGGTCACCGCCGTCGGTGTCTTGACGATGCTGCGTGAGTGGAAGAACTGCGTCAGGTAGATGTCGGCCACCGGGAACCGCGCAGCCGAGTAGTAGACGATCGGGCTGAGGTCCTGGCGGATCTGCTGGTGATAGGTGGCGTGTTCGACCACCTGCATGTCGAGATTGATCCCCGCCCGCTTGAGCTGCGCCTGGAACACCTGTGCCGCGGTCAGCATTTCGGGAAGCTGCGTCTGGATCATCTTGATGGTCAGGCCATCGGGAAATCCTGCCTCCTTCAGCAGCGCCTTCGCCTTCTCGACGTTGTTCGGCAGCAGATCGGTATCGGTGGTGAAGCCGAGATAGCCGCGCGGGATCACGCCCTGTCCCTCGCGGCTGACATCGGCGCCGCGCCAGCGCACGATCTCCGGCCGGTTGATCGCATAGGCGATCGCCTGGCGCACACGAATGTCGTCGAGCGGCTTTGCCGTGGTGTTGAGATGCAGCGCGGCCAGCTCTGCCGGCGCGAACACATCGACGATGGTGTGCGGCTGCGCCTTGGTGCGGTTCACCCAGGCCTGGTCGGCGCGGCCGTAGTTCAGGTCGAGCTCGCCGTTCTGGAATGCGAGGTCGCGCGACGCGTCGGACGGGATGAAGCGGTAGCTGATCTTCTTGATCTTCGGTGCACCACGGAAATACGCGTCGTTCGCTGCCATTTCGAGCGACTGGTTGGGCGTGACCGAGACGAAGGCGAACGGTCCGGTGCCGACGGGATTGCGCTTGAAGTCGTCGCCGCGCTGCTCGACCGCCTTCTTCGATACGATGAAGCCCTGCGCGTAGTTGGTCAGGATGCCGAGGACGCTGGGCACGTTGTCCTTCAGGATCAGGCGGACGGTGTAGGGGTCCACCGCCTCGATGGTCTGGAACGGCCGCAGTTCGGAGGCGAACGCCGAGGTCTTGGCATCGCCCGCCTTCTTCAGGCTGAACACCACGTCATCGGCGGTAAGCTCGCCGAATCCGCCGTGGAACTGCACGCCATGGCGCAGGTGGAAGGTCCAGGTCTTGCCGTCCTCCGTGGCTTCCCACTTCTCGGCCAGATCGGCCTCCAGCGTCGCCGGGTCGGTGCTGCCCGGCGCGAACCGCACCAGACCGTTGAACATCAAGGCGGCGGGGACGCGGTCGATGGTGGAGACGGCGAAATGCGGGTCGAGCTGGCCGATGTCCTGTGCCGACATGCCGAGGTTCAGGGTGGTCTTGGGCTGCGCCGCGGCGGGCACGGCAAACGCAACGGCGGAGGCAAGAAGGGCTGCCCGGATCAGCATGCGAAGTCTCCCGTGGGGTTGGGCGGACAGTTAGCAGCTAGCGGGAGCGCATGCCACTGGCCTCCGGCATCAGAAGCTCACATGGCCGAAGCCGATGCGCAGCATCCAATAGAGCAGTCCGCCGATCAGGAAGCCCACCAGCGTGCCGTTCACCCGCACGTATTGCAGGTCCTTGCCGACACTCAGTTCCAGACGCTGGACGATGGTGCCGGTGTCCCAGTTGGCCACGACCTTGCCGATGAAGTCCGCCAGCCGCGTCTGTGCCGCGGGCAGCAGGCCGGCGACCGCCGCCTCGACCGCGCCATGCACCCGCGCGCGCGCCGCGGGATCGGCTTCCAGCATGGCGCCGACATTGGCCAGCGCGCCCTCGATCGCCACCACGGTGCGCCCGTTCGGCCGCGCCTCATCGGTCTCCAGCGCGATCCGCACTCGCGCCCACACATCCCACAGCCAGGCCTGTACCGTCTCATGCGCTACGAGCCGGCGGATCGTTGCGCCAAGCTCGGCGGCGCGTGCCGGGTCCTCCTCGAGCCGGGCGATCTCGCGGCGCACCCATTCGTCGAACGCGGCGCGCAGCTCGGAGCCGTCCGGGCTCATCTTGTCGAGTTCGGCGGTCACGGTCGTCAGCACGCGCCGCGCGATCGAGGCGCCGAGTGCCCAGCCCACCAGCCGGCCACCCTGCTCGCGTACACGCTCCTCGATCGCGGTGCGCAGCGTTTCCTCCTTGCTGGCGAGCAAGGTGCGAAGCTGGCCCAGGATGAAGCCGAACACCTCCTGGTGCCGGCCGCCTTCCACCAGGCTGTGCAGCGCGCGCGCCACGAGCTGGCCGGCGCCGGGTCCACCGAGCAGTCGGGGCACTATGCGGGCAACGAGACGGCGGGCGCGGCCGTCCTCCACCGTGGCGATGATGCGCGGCAGCATGCCGGCGAGTGCCACGGCCGTGGGGCGTGCCGAGGCGGGGTCGGCGAGGAAGCGGTGCAGGATGCCGGGGACGTCGAGGCGGGCCAGCACGCCGGCGACCTCCTGGGCGGTGAACACGTGGGTGGCGACGAACCGGCCGAGCGCGGCGCCGAGACGCTGCTTCTGGTTGGGAATGATCGCGGTATGCGGAATTGGGATGCCGAGAGGGTGGCGGAACAGCGCGGTGACCGCGAACCAGTCGGCGATGCCACCGACGAAGCCGGCCTTCGCGGCGGCCTGGAGCAGGTCGGTGGGCCAGCCGGGCGGCAGCGCGTAGCTGCCGAGGGTGAGGGCGGCCATCAGGACGAGGAGCGCCGTGGCGAACGCCCGGTGGCGGCGCAACGTGCGCCGGGCTTCGGCGTCGGGGTCTGGAGCGGTCATGCGGGCGGTGGGGTACCGGCTTTGGCCGGCCGCGGCAAAGGGCCGCCGGACCGCGTCCGCTACAGTCGCTGCGCCAGGAACCGCAGCAGGCGCGGCGCGAGGAAGCCGGTGAAGCTGCCTGGTTCCTCGATCGGATCGGTCATCCAGAAATGCGGCGCCGATGGAACGACGACCGTCCGCACGAAGAAGCGCGCCTGCTTGAGGGCGGTCAGAAACGCTTTCGACTGTCCGGGGTCCGCTATGTCATCTTCAGTGCCCCAGGCCAGCAGGAACGCGGTGCCGTTGTTGGCGAACGTGGCATGCGCCATCGGCGAGGCGGCATACCAGGCGCGACGGTCCTGCATCGGCGGGAAGCCCATGAAGTTCTGCGTGATGTTGTCGGTGGGACGCGAGACGACGTCGTGCTCCCATTGGGCGGCCAGGTCGTAAACGCCATAGACGCCGACGACGGCTTTCACGCTCGTGCTGACATTGGCATAGGGATCGTCGGGACAGGCATGGACATGGTCGGGCGAATCGCCGGCCAGCGCCACCAGGGCACCGAGATGCGCCCCGGCGGAATCGCCCATCAACGCAAGCCGCGCCGGGTCGATGTTCAGCTCCGCGGCGTGGCTGCGCACCCATTGCACCGCGGCGCGAACGTCGTGCACCGCGGCGGGATAATGGTTCTCGCCGTCGCGCGTCAGCCGGTAGTCGATGCTGAAGACCGCATAGCCGTGTGCGGCGAGATAAGGTCCCATGAACCGGTAGACGTCGCGGCTGGATAGCTGCCATCCGCCGCCGTGCACCGCGATGATGGCCGGGTGCGGCCCCGTGCTTTCGGGAAGATAGAGATCGCCGACCAGAGCGGTGCCGTCGTGGGCGCCATACTGGATGTTCCTGCGAGGCTCCACGGTGAACTCCTGTCCTGTCACGCTCGCTGCGGCTCGCGTTGCGCCAGCGCGGTCAGCGCGGCGCAGGCGAGGATGCCGCCTGACAGCAGAAGCCCTCCCGCGACGCCATAGCCGGCATCCGACACGATACCGCTGAGCCACGGCCCGATGCACTGGCCGATGGCGAAGCCGACCGTCAGCATGGCGATGGCCGCTGTCCAGGCCCGCGGCGGTGCCGCCTTGCGCGCGAATGTCGTCACCGCGGTCGGCACGATCAGGAACGCGCCGCCGAACAGCACGGCCGATGCATACACCGCCGGCCGCGTCGCGCTCAGCACGGGCAGGATCGCGCCCAGCGTCACCACGGCATTTGCCACCGCGACGCCACGGCCTCCCGACAGCCGCGCCAGCAGCGGCCCCCATGCCAGCCCGGCGCCGGTCGCGGCGATGCCGACGCAGCCCCAGAACAGCGTGACATCCCCCGCACTGAACCCCAGCCGCGTGCGCAGGTAGGCGACGACGAACGTCGTGTAGGCAATGTAGCCGGCACCGAACAGCACATAGCTGGCCAATATCGCGCGCAGCCCGCGCGTTGCATGCGCGGCGAATGCCGGTTGGCGATGCGCCTGCTGCGTCGCTACATGGGGCGCGCGTGCCAGGGCCGGCAGCGCCGCGACCGTCGCTGCCGCGGCGAGCGCGCCGAGAGCGAACCAGCCGGTGCGCCAGCCCACCTCTGCCACCAGCGCCGGCACGGCGAAGGCGGAGATCAGCATGCCAAAGCCGGCGCCGCCGAAATACACGCCAAGAGCCAGGGTGGGGCGTCCCTTGCCGCCGCCGCCTCCCGCTGCCGCG
>JANWJK010000030.1 GCA_025452005.1 Acetobacteraceae bacterium
CGCCGCAACCCGTTCACGGGCGACGATCCGCTGGCGGAATTTCCCAACGTCGATGGCGTGGTCGCGCTGACGCACAAGACCGGCTGCGGCATGACCGAGAGCGAGCCGCTGCGCGTCCTGCGCCGTACGCTCGCTGGCTATGCGCGGCACGTCAATTTCTCCCATGTCGTCGTGCTGGGACTGGGCTGCGAGGTGAACCAGGTCCGCGGATTGATGGACGAGCAGCGGCTGGCCGACCGCATCCGCAACATGGACATCCAGTCGATGGGCGGCACGCGGAAGACCGTCGAAGCCGGCGTTGCCTTCGTGAGGGAGGTCCTGGCCGAGGCGAACCAGGTGCGCCGTGAACCCGTGCCGGCGAGCGAATTGGCGGTGGCGCTGCAATGCGGCGGCTCGGATGGCTATTCCGGCGTGTCCGCCAATCCCGCGTTGGGCGCGGCGAGCGATCTTGTGGTGCGGCATGGCGGCTCGGTGATCCTGTCCGAGACGCCGGAGACCTATGGCGCAGAACATCTGCTGACGCGCCGCGCGGTGTCGCGCGAGGTCGGCGAGAAGCTCGTCTCGCTGATGCGCTGGTGGGAGGACTACACGGCGCGAGAGGGCGCCGAGATGAATGCCAATCCCTCGCCGGGTAACAAGGCGGGTGGCCTGACCACGATCCTGGAGAAGTCGTTGGGCGCGATGGCGAAAGCCGGCAGCACCAATCTGGTCGATGTGGTGAACTACGCGGAACCCGTCACCGCGAAGGGATTCGTGTTCATGGACACACCGGGCTACGACCCGGTCTCCGCGACGGGACAGGTTGCTGGTGGTGCGAACCTCGTTTGCTTCACCACCGGCCGCGGCAGCGTATTCGGCTGCAAGCCGGCACCCTCCATCAAGCTGGCGACCAACACGCCGATGTATCTCCGGATGGAAGACGACATGGACGTGAACTGCGGCACGATTCTCGACGGTGACGAAAGCGTACAGCAGTGCGGTCAGCGCATCTTCAAACTGATGCTGCGGGTCGCCGGCGGCGAACGGACGAAGAGCGAGCAATTCGACTTCGGAGCGGCGGAATTCGCACCATGGGTGCTTGGCGCGACGATGTGACCGGCTCGCGACGCGGCTCTAGGTAACTTCCGGGTTTACCGCTAATCTCCGCCCCAGCCGCTTGGCCTAGAAAGGAGGAGTCATCCATGACCGCGCAGACCAAAGGCCGGATCCGTCACGTGGCGCTGAGCGTCGAGGATCCGTGGGAGACCGCCGAATTCTACAAGCAGGCCGTGGGCCTGCAGGAAGTCAGTGAACTCGACGGCCCGCTGGCCGAGGGCGTGTTCCTGACCGACGGGATCGTCAACCTCGCCATCCTGCACTTCAAGAGCGACGAGGCGGCCCAGGGCACCGGCAAGGACTACGTCGGGATCCATCACATCGGCTTCTGGGTCGACGACGTGGTGGAGCAGGGCAAGATCGCGCGCAATGCGGGCGCCACCTGGATCATGGGCGATCCGAACAACCCGGACGGTTACGAGGTCAAGCACACCGACCTGTCAGGGATCATCTTCGACATTGCCGCGCATGGTTGGGCCGGTTCGCAGAAGAACCCGGGATCGGACGACAACGTCGTACATCCCAATCCTCAGCGCAGACTGGCGAAGTTCGACGATCGGCGCGCGCGCGCCCAGGCGAAAATCGCTTCGATGCGGGCGAAAGAGGTCGCCGCGGCAGCCGAGTGAAACGCGGCCCCAGGGCCTTCCATGTGGAAGGCCCTGGGGCCCGATACTTTCGCGCCTTGGCTATGGCTCGTCTGCGTGGAGCCACTGCGACACGAGGCCCGCGATCACCGCGCCGACGATCGGTGCCACCCAGAACAGCCAGAGCTGTGACACATACTCGCCGCCGGCGAACAGCGCCGGACCGGTGCTGCGCGCCGGGTTGACCGATGTGTTGGTCACCGGGATCGACACCAGGTGGATCAACGTCAGACCGAGCCCGATGGGAATTCCGGCGAAGCCTACCGCCGCGCCCTTCGATGTGCAGCCGATGATGATCACCAGGAAGAAGAACGTCATCACCACTTCCATCACCAGGCACGACATCAGGTTGTACTTGCCTGGGCTCAGCTCCCCGTACCCGTTCGAGGCGAACCCGCCGGGCATCCAGCCTGGCTTCCCGGACGCGATCCAGTACAACACCGCTGCGGCGATGATCGCCCCGACCACCTGTGCGACGATATAGGGAATGACATCGCCGGCGCGACAACGCTTGCCGGCCCACAATCCGATGGTGACGGCTGGATTGAAGTGGCCGCCCGAGATGTGGCCGACCGCGTAGGCCATGGTCAGCACGGTCAAGCCGAAGGCGAGCGCGACACCAAGAAACCCGATCCCAAGTGCAGGAAACGCCGCCGCAAGCACGGCGCTGCCGCAGCCTCCGAAGGTCAACCAGAATGTGCCGAAGAACTCGGCGCCAACACGGCGGGTCATGTCCATGATCGTTCCCCTCTTGTGTTATGGGTTGCCGGCCGGCCTGATCAGCCGTCGGCAGTCAGTCCCGATTCGCCAGCCTTGGTACTATACCAATATTCCACCGCACATAGCCCGAGTGCACAAACTCGGGCCTGTCGCAAAACGTCACACACGCACCGCATCGCCGCGCTGGCGCTCACCCCGAAGGCGGCCAGGCTCGCAGCCGCCGCGCCTGGTACACCGCCACCATCTGCAACGTGCGACCTGCGTGGCGGATCGAAGCATCGGGCAGTTGCGCGATGCTGTCGAACACCGGACCCAACTCGGCGACAACCCGCTCGCTGTGCTCCGGCGCCAGGATCAGCACGTCAGCACCTATGAAACGCTCCGGCGGCCAGGCGACCCCGAACTGGCGGCAGTCCCGGCTCAGGCAAAGCGTGGTCATGTCCGGCCCAACCGCATAGGCGATCTTCCCGGCATCACGCCAGTTGGGCACGCCAACGATGGTGCCGGGACGCAGCAGGTCGCGCGCCGCGAGATCGTCGCGCAGCGAACTCCAGTCCACCGCGTCGATGTCGGGATCCTTTCTGGTGAGAGCGGCGATGACCGAGTGGAGCCAGTCGAGCCGTACCTGGGTCGCGACCACCGTCAGTCCGAGAACCACAAAGACAGCGGTGCCGGCCAGAAGGCGGCGGACCGGGGGTCGATCCATCCGGTGTGCGACCGCAGCGCCCAGCAGCGGGAACAGCATCAGATAGCCGGGCGCCGCCCAATGGAACAGCACGCGCTGGCTCGACCAGGCGGAGACGGCGGCGAATGCAACGATTGGTGGGGCGGCGAGACAGCACAGCAGCCAGGGTCGCCACTCGCTGGGGCCGCGACGCAGCGCAGCGACAAACACTGCCATCATCGGCAGCCAGATCCATGGCAGGACGAACAGCGCTTCCCCGGCGAGTGTCGCCAATGGCGCGAACGGCCGGAGCTGCACGCCCGCGGCGCGTCCAGCCTGGAACTCGAACGAGGCCCAGCCATGCGTCGCGTTCCAAGCCAGCGCTGGGGTGAATATCAGCAGCGCGACCACTCCTGCGAGCCAGGGCTTCGACGTCGCCAGCCAATGCCGATGTTCGCGGCTCGACAGCAGATACACAAGCGCGCCGGTGATCGTCAGGATTGCCGAATACTTCGACAGCAAGGCCAGGCCCGCGCAAAGTCCGGCACCGAACCACCACGCCAGATCGCCGCGCTCCAGCGCGCGCATGAGGCAGAGTGCGGCCCCAAGCAGTGCACAGTCCAACGGCCCATCGGGTAAAACCCATGTTCCCGTCGTCACGCCGAACACCGGCGACAGGTTCAGCAGCACCGCCGCCCACAGTCCCGCCCGCGCATCGGCGGTCGCTATGCCGAGCCGATACATCAGCCAGGTCGATAATGCGAACAGTGCGATGAACGGCAGGCGGACGGCGATCGGCGTCTCTACGCCGAACATGTGCGCGGCACCCCAGCTCAGCCACCATGAAACGGGTGGATGGTCATAGTATCCGATGCCGAGGACGCGTCCCGACGCGACCATGTAGCTTTCGTCCACGCCGAGTCCCAGCGCGGCGCCGAATGCCAGGCGCAACGCTGTCGAGACGAGGATCAGTAAGATGATGGCGCTAGACGCCGCCCCACACCTCGCGCGCCACTTCTATGCACAGACGCAGCTTGGTCCACTGCTCGTCCTCGGTCAGCAGATTGCCCTCCTCGGTGCTGGCGAAGCCGCATTGCGGGGATAGCGCGAGCTGTTCGAGAGGAAGGTACCTTGCCGCCTGGTCGATCCGCCGCTTCAGTTCGTCCTTGGTCTCCAGTGCCCCGGACTTGGTGGTCACCAGACCGAGCACCACCACCTTGTGTCCACGCGGCACAAAGCGCAGCGGTTCGAAGCCCCCTGCGCGCTCGCTGTCATACTCCATAAAATAGGCATCGGCGGCGATCTGGTTGAACAGCACTTCGGCCACCGGCTCATAGCCGCCTGACGCCACCCAATGGGAACGAAAATTGCCGCGGCAGAGGTGCATGCTGACCACCATGCCATCCGACCGCCCTTCGATCGCGCGGTTCAGCATGCCGGCATAGATCGCCAGCAGGTTCTCGACATGCTCACCGCGCGCCTTCAGCCCGGCGATCTGCTCCGGATCGCACAGATAGGCGATGTTCACCTCGTCGAGCTGCAGATACTGGCAGCCTGCCGCGCCGAACGCCGACACGGCCTTATTGTACGCCTCACCGAGATCGGCGAAGAACCCATCCATGTCCGGATAGGTCTTTGCGTCGATTGCCCGCCGCCCGCCGCGGAAATGCACCACCGACGGCGACGGAATGGTCATCTTCGGCATCGCGCCCTTCACGTGGCTGGCGACGAACCGATAGTCGTCCACCATCACCGGCTTGTTCCAGCCGATCCGTCCGGTGACCCGCAGCGCGTGCGGCAGCGGCACGCCGCCCTTGAACTCGATTTTCTGCTCCGGCTCGTAGATCTCCACACCATCCAATCCGGAAACGAAATCGTAATGCCAGTAGGCCCGCCGGTACTCGCCATCGGTGGCGGCACGGAGCCCCAGTTCCTCCTGCCTGCGAATCGCTGTCTCGACGCAGCGGTCCTCCACCATGCGCAATGCGTCCTCCGACAACGCTCCCGCCTTGCGCGCCGCGCGGGCTTCCGCCAGTTCGCGAGGCCGCAGCAGGCTGCCCACATGGTCGGCACGGAACGGCGGCAGGTTGCGGGGACCGAGCCGGGCCTGTGCTGCACTCGATATGGACATGGGGCCGCCCTCCTGTTTCGCCGCCGCCTGTCCTACCGCCTGGGCGGGCGGATGAAAACCACAGGGTACGGCATGGACCCGGCGCGCCCGAACGACTATCACACACGGCCCGCCAGCGCCGGGCCGACACACTGACACGACCCGGACGATGCTCGACCGCCTGATAGTCGGAATGGCCGAATTCAGCCGTCGCCACGCTCTCGCCGTGGCGCTGGGCGGTCTGCTGCTCGCGGCGCTGTCTGCCCTTTATGCGGTGACACATCTCGATGTCACCACAGATACCGACCGTATGTTCTCCAGCAGCCTGCCGTGGCGGCAGCAGGCCGACGAACTCAACAAGGCTTTCCCCCAGTTCCGCGACTTGTTGGTGGCGGTGATCGACGCGCGCGAGCCGGAACAGGCGGATGCCACCGCCGCCGCGCTGGCGGCCGCGCTGGCCAAGGATCACGCGCATTTCATCTCGGTTCGCCGGCCTGACGCGTCGCCCTTCCTGCGGAAGGAAGGGCTGCTCTTTCTCGACACGAAGCAGTTGACCGACCTGATGGACCGCACCATCGACGCGCAACCGTTCCTCGGCCAGCTCGTCGCTGATCCGTCAGCCCGAGGACTGTTCTCCGCGCTGTCGCTTCTCGGCATGGGTGTCACGAAGGGAGACGTCGACCTCGGTCCCTATCTCACCTCCCTCCGGGCATTCCACCAGGCGATGGCCGACGCCCTGTCAGGTCATCCGCGGCCGCTGTCGTGGCAGGCGCTGCTGGGGGGCAACGAACTCAATGATCTTGCCGGCAAGTACACCTTCGTGCTGGCGCAGCCGAAGCTCGACTTCGGCGTGCTGCAACCGGGCGGTGAGGCAACCGCGGCAATGCGCAGCGTCATCGCAGGTCTGGAGTTCGTGAAGTCGGGCGCCGCACGCGTGCGCATCACGGGCCAGGTCGCACTCGCGGACGAGGAATTCGCCACTGTTGTGCAGGGCGCGGTGTTCGGCCTGATCGGCAGCGTCATGCTGATCACGCTGTGGCTGTTCCTTGCCGTTCAGACCTGGCGGCTGATCCTGCCGATCCTGGCGACCCTGGGGCTTGGGCTGGTGCTGACCTTGCTGTTCGCCTCGGTCGCGGTCGGCACGCTGAATCTCGTGTCCGTGGGCTTCGGCATCCTGTTCGTCGGCATCGCGGTCGATTTCGCCATCCAGTTCTCCGTGCGCTATCGAGAACGGCGCTTCGAGTATCCCGACCCGGCCGAAGCGATGCGGCAGAATGCGATCCGCACCGGTCATCAGATCCTGGTCGCCGCCTTCGCAACGTCCGCGGGCTTTCTCGGCTTCGTGCCGACGGATTTCTCCGGCGTGGCGGAACTGGGCCTGATCGCCGGCGTTGGCATGCTGATCGCCTTCGTTTGTACGCTGGGCTTCCTGCCTGCGGTCATCACGCTGTGCCGTCCGCGCGGCGAGGAGGCGGTGGTCGGCTTCTCGTGGCTCGCGCCGTTCGATCCGATCTTCGCGTTGCACCGCAAGCCCATATTGGCCGTCTCGGTGGCGCTCGCGGTGCTGGCGATCGCCGTGTCGCCCCGCCTGGAATTCGACTCCGATCCGCTCCACACCAAGGATCCCACCACCGAGGCGATGCGTACGCTGTACGACCTGATGGACAATCCAGTCACCAATCCCTACACGATCAGTCTGATCGAGCCGAACGTCACGGACGCCGCATCGATCAGGGCGCGGCTGTTGAAGCTTCCCACCGTGTCGAAGGTGGTCGACATCGAGAGTTTCGTACCGGATGACCAGCAGGCGAAGCTCGCGATCGTCGCTGACGCGAATTCGATCCTGGCCCCGACGCTGCTCCCGCACTCGCCCGCGGCGCCCGTCACGCCTGATCAGATCCGCCTGGCCGCAAAGACTGCGCTGGCGCAGATCGATCCGGCACTGGAGAAACTGCCGAAGGATCATCCTCTCGTTGCCATCGCCGCCGATCTGCACCGGCTGCTCAACGCCGATGACGATGTGCTGCTCGCGACCAACCGCGCGCTGACGCGCTTCCTGCCGGATCAGCTCGACCGGTTGCGCACCGTGCTGAGCGCCGAACCGGTGACGCTCGAGTCGGTACCGCCGGACATTGCGCGCGACTGGCTGTTGCCGGATGGCAGGGCGCGCGTGCAGGTGTTGTCCACACCCCAGGCACGCAGCAGCCAGGGCCTTCAGCGGTTCGTGGACGAGGTGACGAACCTGGCGCCGAATGCGGGCGGTTCGGCGGTAACGATCGAGGCGACCAGCGAGACCATCGTCAGCGCCTTCCGCAACGCCGCACTCATTGCGATCGTATCTATCACCATTATCCTGCTGCTGGCGCTGCGGCGGGTGCTCGATGTCGGTCTGGTGCTGGCGCCGCTCATCCTGTCGGCATTGCTGACCTTGCTGGTGGCGGTTCTGCTGCCGCTGCCGCTCAACTTTGCCAACATCATCGCGCTGCCGCTGCTGCTTGGCGTCGGCGTGTCGTTCAACATCTACTTCGTGATGAACTGGCGGGCCGGGCGGCGCGCAATCCTTGGTTCGGCTACCGCGCGCGCCATCGTGTTCTCGGCGCTCACCACCGGAACCGCGTTCGGTTCGCTTGCGCTGTCGGAGCATCCCGGCACAGCCAGCATGGGGCGGCTGCTGCTGATCAGCCTGGCCTGCACTCTGCTGGCGAGCCTGGTGTTCATTCCCGCGCTGCTGTCGAGCGTCCACGCGCGAACCGGACGTTAACCGTTTGCGTCGATGCTGCCGTCATGCGTCTGGTACTCGTGATCGCGCTGTTGCCGGTTGCGTTGAACTGCGCGGCTGCCCAGCAAGCCGACTGTCCGACCGAGCCATCGTCCGGCGGGCTGTTGCCATTGGCGCTCAACCTGGACGGCAGGGGGAGCGGCGCGCCTGCCGGCACGACCGGGCAGGCCTACGTCGTTGTCCCCCTGGCGCCACCCGGGGTCGCATGTCGCGAACCACCGGCACGACCGGCTGACATCCTGCGTGGCGAACCCGGCGATCTGTTGCGCGGGCCGGGCACGCCGCACGTCAGGGTGGAAATAGAGTGACGGCGTCAGCCTCACACAGTCTTGTGACTCAACCATGGTTGCCCGTTACCGCCTCGCGTGGCCAATTGACCGATCGACACGTGTCGTTGGTGAGGATGCCCGCTCATGCGCATGCTGCTTCTGCTGTTGCCGCTATCGCTTGGCGGCTGCCTCAGCTTCAGCAGCAGCAATCCGCCGCCTCCTTCACACACCACGGTCGTCCTGCCGCCAGGGACGACCGTTGTGTGTCCCGATGGATCGCAGCCACCTTGCTGATCAGTCTCCCGGCCGCGCCTGCATAGCCGCGATCCGCGCCACCTGTTGCATGACCTGATCGGCAAACAGCACGTGTGTGTTCATTGGCAGACCGCCCTCGCGCAATACCTGCGCAGTCCAGGTGTTGCAGGTATGTAGCGCATCGTATGTGTCCGGCGATGCGTAGAACGCGCTGCCGACGTACGGACCGTCGGCCAGCCGCGCCGCCGAACCATCCGCTGCCTTCTCCAGGTCGTCCCAAAGGCGCATGGCAATCCGCTCGACGCCGCTCCTCGGCAGGTGCAGCATAACCACCGTCTGATCCGCGAACGCCTCGGTCGGCGTCGCGAGCAGCGCGGTCACCAGGATCGCACTCTCGCTGGGCAACAGGGCGGTCAGTATCTCGCCGGAGCCTGCATTGCGCGCCATATAGTACTGCCGTTCGCCGAAACCGAACACCATGTAGCGCACGCCGGGAAAGTCGCGTCTCAGTGACGCGAGCGGGCCGGCTGCGTCGTCCACAGGAAGGCCGATATCGGTGTGCCAGCCGCGGCCCACGACATAGATCGTGGCCTCGCCTTTCGGCACCGGGGCGTCCGCCGGCATGACCGCGCAGCCGGCGAGCCAACCGGCCAAAGGCATGACCACAGTCGCTCTCACCGCACGCGGATCAGAATGTAGTGCATGGTGAAGTTGAAGGTGATCGGCTCGGTCTCGTCATGCAGCGGTGGCAGGTTGGCGCCCCGGAACAACCCCAGCAGTGCCAGGTCGAGCCATTGCGATCCTGACCGCGACTTCATCTCGACGGACGTCACACGGCCGTTCGGATTGGCGACGACCTGCACCGTGACGTCGCCGTCCTCCTCGTTCATCGCCGCCTGCTCCGGGTAGTAGGCGTGGCTGCGCACCCAGGCACTGAGTTCGTTGCGCCAGTCCGGTCCGACATGTGCGCCGGCCACACGCGAGAACGGTGAGTTGTCGGTGGCGCCCTGGCGCGGCGCGAGCGAGAAATCGAGCGTGTTCGGCGCACCCCGCGACGGCGCCCGCGTTGCGGCGCGGGCGGGCGGGACCGGTTGGTTGAACGAGAAGTTCATCGGCGACGGGAACGCGGGCGGCCGGGACGGTGCGACCGTGGTCGGAGGCGCGGTCCGGGGCGCTTGGGGAACCGGTCGCGGAATCACCATGGCGAGCGGCGGGGGCGGTCGCGGCGGCGGGATTTCAACTGCCACGGGTGGTGGTTGAGGCGCCGGCGGTGCTGGCGGTTGAACTGGTGCAGGCACCGCCTGCGGTGCGGGCGGTGGCGGTTGGATAGCCACCTGCGGCGGGGGCGTTGGTGCCGGCGGCGGTGTCGGCGGCTCGGAGGGTGTGGTAACGTTCGGTTGCGGATGCGGCAGGGCCGGCCCTTCCGGCGTGCCGCCCTCGAAAACCATGGCGACGGTGGATGGTGGCGGCAGTTCCTCTTCCACGCGGTCGTAGCGCACGGTGACCACCATGAGCAGGATCAGCGTCAGGTGCAGCCACAGCGAAACCAGCAGCACCGGCCCGAGTCGCCTCGCGCGCCGGCGTGATCCGTTCCACGGACGCTGGGCGTTCGCTATGGAGATGGTTGCCTGATCCAAGTCCGCTTCCGACAGCCTCGTCCGTGCTGGGGCGCTTCGCTGCCCTCAACGCGCTCGCTGGTCAAGTTACCGGTCTTGCAGAGTGTTCGCCTGGGACATGGAAACCGCGTTCCGGTTCAACGCTCCATTACGCCGCCATGAAGGCTACGCCATCTTCCTCGAACACCGCGCAGGTGAGCCTGCCGCCGTTGCCCGCACCGGTATCGATGCCGATGCGGTTTGGCCTGATCGTCGGCGAGGGGCTCGCGGAATGGCCGTGTACCACGACGACGCCGAAATCCTGCTCGCTTGCCAGGAAGCTCTGGCGGATGCCGAGCTTGTCATCGTCCTCCTGACGGGGGAGTGGCACGCCCGGTCGGATGCCCGCGTGCACGAACAGGTAGTCGCCGTCGCAATGGTCGATCGACAGTGCCTGGAGGAATTCGGCGTGTGCCGCGGGAATAAGCGGCCGCCAGGCGCTGCGCGGCGTGCTGGCAGGAATGCCCCAACTGTCCAGCGCGGCCTGGCCACCGACGTGCAGCCAGTCGGTCGCCGCGGCGCCATCGCCCGACAGCGCGTCCAATGCAGTGCGCTCGTGGTCACCCATGAGATTGATTGTCGGCAGGCCGGCGATCGGCGGGCCTGAGGCCAGCAGCGCGACCACCCCGGCGCTGTCCGGGCCGAAATCGATATAGTCGCCAAGATGCAGCAGCAGCGCAGATGCCGGTGGCCTTCGCGCCATATCGTCTTCGATCGCGGCATGCAGCTTCCGGAGTTCGGCGAGGCAGCCGTGGATGTCGCCGATCGCATAAACTCTGCGGCCCCGCGGCAACCGGCCGGGCGACACTACGAAGTGCAGGAAGGCGGCATCGGCGGCGGGGATATGTGGCGGACGCCAGGTCGGCACTGCGGCGGCGTCGAGATCGGCGCGGATGCGGGGCCGCGCGAGGCGGCGTACGGGGCGTCGCATCCATGCATTATGCCGCGCGCCGTTGTGTGCGGGCAATGTGGCGCGCTAGGCTTTGCCGCAGGCGACGAAGGATCGGAGGAAACCGTTGGCGAAGATCACATTCCCCGTCGAAGCGGGCCATATCATGCTGTTCGCACGTGCCGTCGGCGATACCAATCCGGTTTATCAGGACGCCGATGCAGCTAAGAAGACAGAAGTCGGCAGCATCATTGCGCCACCGACGTTTCCCCAGGCGGTGGCACAGTTCGATCCCGACTATCCACTGCGCTGGCGCCCGGGTCAGCAGTGGTTCGGTTCAGGCAAGACCGCGAGCGGCGTGGAGGACAGGCCGTCCGGTGGCGGCGGGCTGCATGCCGAGCAGCACTTCGAGTATCACCGGCCGCTTCGGCCAGGCGATGTGCTGACCGTGGAGACCAAACCCGGCAACACCTGGGAGCGCGAGAGCAAGCGTGCCGGCAAGCTGACGTTCCGCGAACGCATCACGGAGTACCGCGACCAGAAGGGCGAACTGGTGGTCACCGCGCGCAGCGTCGGCGTGACCACAGAGCGCCCGGTGGAACGAAGCTGAGGGGATCGCGCCATGGCACTGAAGGCAAATCAGCTCAAGGTCGGCGACACGCATGTCGAGCGCGTCGCCGAGAACCTGTCGCGCACGCAGATCGTCATGTACTGTGGCGTGTCGGGCGACTACAATCCGCTGCACGCGGATGAGGTCTATGTAACTCAGAAGGCCGGCTATCCCAGCGTATTCGCACATGGCATGCTGACCATGGGTCTGACCGGCAAGATGCTCACCAACTACGTCGGCGACGGTCGGCTGACCAAGTTCGGCGTGCGGTTCACCAATCAGGTCTGGCCGGGCGACGATCTGGACGCCAAGGCGACGGTCGCCGCGATCCGCGAGGAAGGCGGCAAGCATTTCGTCGATCTTGCGCTCTCCACCACCAACCAGGATGGCAAGGAGGTTGCCAGCGGGAGCGCCACAGCGCGGATCGATCCTTGATCCGTGGGTGAGGGATCGCCGTACCGCACGATCGGCCTGAGTGCGGCGCAGCGCGCGTCGATCGGGCATGGGGAGGTGGCGCGCCTTGACGCGCTGTGCCGTCATCACGTCGTGCCCCTGAACACCTGGCTCGGTGGAGCGCTCCGTTCGCGCATCCTCATCGCCATCACCATGCCGCTCGATGCGGTGGTTGCCGTGCCAGCAGACGTTCGGCGTGTCGCGCTAATCAGCGCGGAGAGTGATGCCGCCCGGCTGATCGCGCTACTTGGTGCGGCAGCCGATGCGTTGGGCCCCTATGTCGAACTCGCGTTGCACCTCGATGCGCAGCTCGCGCCGAACGCGCTGGGAATGCTGCGCGAAATGGGACGCCGGATGAAGCTGGCCTATATCGCCGATCCCTGTGCCGATCTGGTGACCGCGTGCCGCGCGTTCGGCCGCGGTGCACCGCCGCTGGCCGTGACGGCGCACCGACACGCGCCGCGACAGCTCGCCAGCGCGATGCGCGATGGCGGCGTGCAGGTGCTGCTGGTTGACCCGGTTCGCGTCGGCGGACCGGAAGCAGCGCGTGCGTGGTCGACCGCGGCGGATCTGACGGGTGTCGAACTGGCGCTGGTCGCGCACGACGACACCGTTGAGGCCGTCGACCAGTCCGCGCGGCTCGCCTCGACGTTGCATGCGGCCACCCAGCCACTGGTGGTGGCACCCGCGGCAGCCAAGTGCGGGAGCATTGCGATCGACAGCACGACGGCGGCCCCGGCGATCACGCGCATCACGTTGCACAGCGTCTCGGTGCCGATGCGTCAGCTCTACGTCAGCGCACTCTACATGCGCCGCACTACCGAGCGCATCATCGTCGAACTGGAGACCGCGGATGGCGCGCGCGGCTTCGGCGAGACGAATGGCACGGAGGAGGTGGCAGCAAGCATCGCGCGAATGGCGCGGACGCTGCTTGGCCGCAATCCGCTTGACCGCCTGCCCTTGCGGCGGGCCATGGCAGGGCCAACGGTCGGCTCGCGCAACGGCCTGGCGGATTGGCAGGCGCTGGCGGGTCTCGACATGGCGCTGTTCGACTGGGCCGGGCGGCACTTCGACATGCCGATCTGGCGACTGCTGGGCGGCACCGGCGGACGCGACTTCGAGGCGGTGGCGCATATACCGGCGCTGCTGCTCGACGAACCGGTCGATCGGCGCGAATTGCCGCGTCTGTTCACCGATCCGGCGAGGCTGCGCGACATCGTCGATCACGCGGTGCACCTGCACCACGATCCGGGCTTCACAGCGTTCAAGATGAAGTGCACCGGCACCAGCCCGGTCTGGGATATTGCCGTTCTGCGTGCCCTGCGTGCCGCTCTAGGCGACGACGTGAAACTGCGGTGGGATCCGAATGCATCCTATCCGCCTGCGCAAGCCACTGTGCTGTGCCAGCAGCTCGAGGAGCTGAACCTGGAATACTACGAGGATCCAATCCACGGCATTCCCGGCATGACACAGCTTCGCGCACGCATGAAGACGCCGCTTGCCACCAACATGTGCGTGGTGAACTTCGATCATCTGGCGGCGGTGTTGCATCGGCCGTGCGTTGATGTCGTGCTGGCCGACCTCGTGATGTGGGGCGGCATTCAGAGCATGGCGGACCTCGGTGGTGTGACGCCGCTGTTCGACTTCGACCTCACGATTCACAGCGCATTCGAACTGGGCATCGGCATGGCGGCGAATCTTCAGGTCGCGGCGGCGCTCGATCCCGTGCAACGCGCGATCGATTTCGGGCTGGAGAACATGGTGCACGAACTGATCGTGCCGCGGATCCCGGTCCGCGGCGGACGCGTCGCCGTGCCGGACGGCGCCGGCCTCGGTGTCGAGCCTGACCGGGATGAGATCGCTCGGTTCACGACCGGCGTCACGGAGTTCGCGGCATAGTCTCGCGCACGGTGCTCAGACGGTTACAGCCATCGCAGGTTCGCCTCCGCCCCGAGCAGATACTGACCGACGGTCTCGAAGTGCGATCGTCTCCCCTGCACCTGCTGCGTCACGGTGTTGACGTCGCGGAACCGTCGCTCGAACGGGTTGGCATCGAAGATCGCGGTGGATCCCGCCTCGTGGTAGGCAACATCGACCACCTCCTTTGCCTGGTGGATCGCAAAGGTTGACGCCTGGCGGATCGCGATGCGTTGGTCGGTCGTCAGTTCGCCGGCGAGCTTCACTGCCTCCTGTGTCTCGCGCAGCACCTGGATCAGCCACGTCCGCGCGGACTTCAGCCTGGCATCGGCTATACCGATCGCGGACTGGATCACCGCGCTGTCACGCAGGCCGGTCTGTGTCAGCGCAGGTGTCTTTCCGCGGGCGAGGTCGATGAACGCGTCGAGCGCCGACTGCGCCGCGCCGAGCGCCACCGCAGCGAAGCCGGACGCATAGATCTGCATTGCGGCGAAGCGGTAGATCAGCCCCGGCTCGCGGCGCTCCTCCGGCCGGTCGCGTGTCAGCGTGTGTGCGTCATCGACGAACAGGTCCTGCACCGAATAGGCGTCGCTGCCCGTGCCCCGCAGGCCGACCACCTGCCATATGTCCTTGATGGTGGCGATCTCGCGGCGGAACAGCATGGTGCGCTCCCACGGCCTGCCATCGGGATGGCGTTGCGGCGTGCCATCGGCCTCGAAGCAGGGACAATGCGCGCCAAGCCAGCTCGCGTGGCGGCTGCCGCTGGCGAATGCCCAGTTGCCGCTGATGCGCCAGCCACCCTCAACGCGGATCGCCTTCGCCCCTGGGCCCATGCCCCACGCCAGAACATCGCGCTTACCGCCGAACACTTCGCGCGCGACACTTGGTTCCAGGTAGCCTGCCGACATCGAACAGCCGGAGCCCTGGTTCATGCACCAGGCGACCGACGCATCGCCGCCGGCGATCGCTTCCACGCATTGGATGTAGGTCGCCGGATCGAGCTCAGCGCCACCCACGGAGCGCGGCACCAGCAGGCGGAACATGCCCTCGGCATGCATTGCGTCGAGCACGTCGGGCGGCAGTTCGTACGCCGCATCGATGCGCGGCGCGGCTGCGGCAAGCAGCGGCGCAAGCTTGCGGGCCCGCGCGATATGATCGGTCGCAACGCCGGCCTCGTGCACGTCCATCGTGTGGCTTCCTCTGACGGTGTCTGAACCGACGCTACACCGTGGGTAATGGGGCAGGCAAAGCGGTCCGGATGACATCGGCAGCCCGAGCCGCGTATGAATCCGCCATGGATGCCCGCGAGGCCCTGCTGTCGGAGATCGCGCGCGAAATGCGCGAGACGGCGCGCTGGACTGGACGTGCCACACTGTCACCGCGCGTAGCGGCGGCGCTCGCCAAGGTGCGCCGCGCGGCGTTCGTTGCGCCTGGTTCCGAGCGGGCGGCCTATGAAAACCGGCCGTTGCCGATCGGCCATCACCAGACCATCTCACAGCCCTTCGTCGTGGCGCTGATGACCGACTTGCTCGACCTGCGGCCAGGGGACACGGTTCTCGAGGTGGGCACCGGCTCCGGCTATCAGACGGCGATACTCGCGGAGCTTGCCGGCAAGGTCTGTTCCATCGAGGTCATACCGGAACTCGCCGCTGGTGCGGCGGCCGCGCTGGCCGGACAGGGCTACGACACGATCGAACTGCGTACCGGCGACGGAGGTCTGGGCTGGCCCGAGCGCGCGCCGTTCGAAGCGATCATCGTCACAGCCGCCGCACCTGATATTCCGTCAGCGCTGCTCGAACAGCTTGGCCTTGAAGGGCGTATGGTGATTCCGGTGGGTCCGCCTCATGCCGATCAGGAACTGCTGCTGATCGCCAAGGGCGCATCTGGGTCGTTGACGCAGCGGGTTGTTCTGCCGGTGGCCTTTGTCCCGCTGACACACGGCGTGCGCGATTGACGTACCAGGGGCACGCCGATACTACCGATGGGTAAGCGCCGCACAGCAGTGGAGCAGGACGTGAGCGAACCCGAGACGCTGACGGTCGACGTCAACGGCTTTGCGACCCGTGTCTGGCGCATGGGTAGCGGGCCAATGATCGGCTTTCTCGCAGGTTTCGGCGGCTTGCCGCGCTGGGTGCCGTTCCTCGACGAGTTGGCGAAGAGCCGCACGGTGATCGTGCCATCGTTGCCGGGTTTTCCCGGCGGGGACCGCGGTCATTCCGTGCTGGATACGCACCTGGACTGGCTGCTCGCCGTGCGCGACCTGCTGGCGAAGGCGGGACTGGACGGCGCCGATCTCGCCGGCAGTTCGGTGGGTGCGTCGATGGCCGCGGAGATGGCGGCGCTATGGCCGGCGAGCGTGCGGCGTCTGGCGCTGATAGCGCCGTTCGGCCTGTTCGACGACGCCGATCCGCCGACCGATCCCTGGGCGCAGCGGGGCGACGCAGTGCCGGGCCTGATGTGCGCCGATCCGGAGATCTGGAAGGCGCTGAAGGCAGTGCCGGAGGGTGCGAACTCGGTCGAATGGCCGATCGAACAGACCCGCGCGAACGAGGCCGCTGCGCGTATCTTCTGGCCGCTTGGCAACACGAAGCTGGAGCGGCGGTTGAAGCTGATCAGCGCGCCAACGTTGCTGATCTGGGGCGAGAAGGACGCGATCATGCCGCGCAGCTACGCCGATCGCATCGCCAAGGGCATCGCCGGCCGGTCGGAGACCAAGGTGATCGCCGGCGCTGGACATCTCGCCGAACTCGACAGACCTGCGGAGGTTGCCGCGGCCGTCATTGGCTGGACCAACTGAGGGAGCACGCCGCATGCCGCTGGATCCCGACGCTGAAACGCTGCTTGCCATGATGCGTGCGGCGGGACGACCGCCGATGGAGACGCTGACGCCGGACGAGGCACGGAAGGCGTTCGCTGCTGGGCGGGCGGTGACGCAGCCCGATCCGCAGGACGTGGCTGACGTGCGCGATCTGTCCTGCCCCGGGCCGCATGGTGCGATCGCGCTGCGCGCCTACCGACCGATCGGCACCAAGGCGGACGAGGTCTTGCCGGCGCTGGTGTATTATCATGGTGGCGGGTGGCTGTTGGGCGATCTCGATTCGCACGACGTCGCCTGCCGGCACTATGCGAATGCGGTGAAATGCCGTGTGGTGTCGGTCGATTACCGCATGGCCCCGGAATTCAAATTCCCCGCCGCGGTGGATGACTGTGCTGCGGCGACCGGGTGGGTGATCGCGCAATCGGATGCCCTCGGGATCGACCGGAGGCACGTGGCGGTGGGCGGCGATTCGGCCGGTGGCAATCTCGCCGCGGTCATGGCGCTGATGGCGCGGGATGGCGACCTGCCACCGCTGGCGTTTCAGTTGCTGGTATACCCGGTGACCGACCTCGGCATGACGCACGAGTCTTATGGGCGGGTCACCGAGGGCGTGCCGCTGACCGCGAAGACCATGGACTGGTTTATTGACCACTACCTCCACGGGCCGAGGGATCGCGCTGATTGGCGTGCGTCACCGCTGCGCGCGGCCGATCTGTCAGGTGTCGCGCCCGCGCTGGTTCTGACCGCGAGCTATGATCCGCTATGCGATGAAGGCGTGGCCTATGCGGAACGGCTGGAACGGGAAGGCGTGCGGGTGGTGCATCTGCACTTCTCGGACCAGCTTCATGGCTTTGTCGGCCAGGGTCGGATCATCCGCGCTGGCGGAATGGCGTTGGACATGATGGCGGCCGCGCTGAAGAAAGCCTTGTGGCCAGCTTAGTCCGTTACTACGCCGATACCTTGCTGCGTACGCCCACCATCTGCAACGCGAGATCGGCCATGCGCTGGCACATGTCCTCGAGGGCGAGACGCCCCTCCTGACGATGCCACGTATAGGCCCAGGATATCATGCCGCCGATCGCCAGTGCCGTGAGGTTCACATCGCTGATGTCGAACTCGCCGGCGGCGACCCCCTCGGTCAGCAGGTTGGACAGCACGCGGTCGAATTTCTTGCGCAGTGCGTTGATCTCGGCGAGCGCATCGGGCGCCAGGTTCTTTTCCTCGCGGAAATAGATCGCGATGTTGGCTTGCCGCGACAGCACCACCTGGGTGAAATCGACGATCGCGCTATGCAGCCGCGCGGTGGGTGACCCGGGCGAGTTAGCGGCGCCGGACACCGCCTCGAGCGACATCTCGATCGTGGGCTTGCAGAGTGCGGCGAGCAGATCGGTCTTGCTGCGGAAGTGCGTGTAGATGAACGGCTTGGTGACGCCGAGTTCCGCGGCGATGTCGTCGAGCGTGGTGCCGGTGAAGCCGCGTTCGTAGAACAGCTTGACCGCTTCTTCGAGAATACGCTCGCGCTTGTAGGCCAGTATCTCCTCGCGCATTGCCCGATGACCCATTGTCCAGCCCGTTATGCTAGCCTTGTTGTGCGACGATGGGAAGAAATGCAGCCAAGGAGGTAGATATGGCGGGTCTGCTGGATGGCAAGTCGGCTCTGATCACGGGCGGCGGTGGCGGCATCGGCCGGGCCACGGCGCTGGCGTTCGCGCGGGAGGGGGCGCGGATCGCCGTGGCGGATGCGGCCGAGGCGACGGCACAGGAGACTGTGGCACTGATCAACAAGGCAGGCGGCCAGGCCATGACGCTCACCGGCGATGTCACCGATGCGAGCGTGGTGGAGACGATGGTGAAGTCTGTCGTCGCCGGATTCGGCCGGCTGGACTGCGCGTTCAACAACGCGGGGATTGCAGGCTTCCAGGTGGATGCCTCGGGGAAGAAGACCGCGGAATGGTCGGAGGCGTCGTTCGACCGGATGATCGCGGTCAATCTCAAGGGCGTCTGGCTGTGCATGAAGTACGAGCTGTTGCAGATGGTGGCGCAGGGTGGCGGCGCCATCGTCAACACCGCCTCCATCGCCGGTCTGATCGGCCTGCCGACCTCGTCTGCCTATGTCGCCGCGAAGCATGGCGTCGTCGGGCTGACCAAGACCGCGGCGCTGGAATATGCCGGCGACAAGGTCCGGGTGAATGCGGTCTGCCCCGGCTATATCGAGACGAAGATGACTGAGGACACCATGCGTCGCCGCGGCGCGCAGCTCATGGAGATCGTGCCGTTCCATCGCATGGGCAAGCCGGAGGAGATCGCCGAGATGGTGGTATGGCTGTGCTCGGACCGCGCCTCGTATGTCAGCGGCGCGGCCTACAATGTCGATGGCGGGTACATGGCGACATGAGGTGATCAGGCGTTGGTGATCCCGCCATCCACCGTGATGGTTTGGCCATTCACGTAGGACGAATCGCGCGAACACAGGAAGCGGATCACCGACGCCACCTCCGAGGGGTGGCCGTAGCGCTTCACGGGGATTTCGTTCTTGTACGCCTCGCCGCGTTCGGCAATGGTCGCGACCGCCATGCGCGTATCGATCAGGCCCGGCGCCACGGCATTGACCAGCACGTCGGGCGCCAGCCTGCGGGCGAGGGACCGCGTCAGGCCGATCAGGCCCGCCTTGGCGGCGGCATACGGCGGATAACCTGCGCTGCCGCGGCGATATGCCACGGAACTGGTGAGCACAATGCGCGCCGGGCCATCGCGGTTGTCATAGCGCGTGGCAAACGCCACCGCGAGATCGTAGGCGTTGGTGAGGTTGGCGGCCATCGCGCGATCCCATACGCCATGATTGTGCGGGTCGAATGGATCGCGCTCGAACAGCCCGGCCAGATGGATCAGCGCGGCGACCGGTGCGCCGGCGGAGTCCAGCGCGGATGCACACGCCTCGGGCGTGTCGATCGGCGACTGCCATGTTGCAATGCGCGCGGTGCCGAGGATCTCGCGCGCCTGCGCGAGGCGGTCATCGTCGATATCGACCAGCACCACATGCGCGCCATGTGCGAGCATGGTGCGTGCGGTTTCGACGCCAATGCCACCGGCGCCACCGGTGATGACGACGCGTTTGCCGGCGAATTCGGCCATGTCACGCCACCAGAAGCGGGTAATCGAGCGTCGCCATCACCTGCACCCGCCGCATGTAGCGCGGTTCGTCCGCGGTATAGTCCCCGACGGCGTTGTGCACTGTGCCGATATTGTCCCACATCAGCACGTCGCCCACCGTCCAGTGATGCGCGTACAGGTACTCCGCGCGTTCCTGATGGCGGAACAGGAAGTCGAGGATCTCGCCGCTCTCCTGACTGTCCATGCCGTCGATGAACATCGCGTAGCCGACGTTGGCATAGAGCACGAGCCGGCCGGGGATCGGATGTCGTAGGAACAGCGGCTGCGACACCG
>JANWJK010000031.1 GCA_025452005.1 Acetobacteraceae bacterium
CCGCGTGAATTCACCGCCATCAGCCTGTCCCACGCATCGGTGTCCAACATGTCGGACACCGCGCTGCCGCTGATGCCGGCGTTGTTCACCAGGATGTCGAGCTTGCCGTACTTCTGCACCGTGGCGTCGACCACCGCCTTCCAGTCGTTCTCGCTGGTCACGTCCAGGCGCATGAACTCCGCGGTACCGTTGGCGCGCACGATGTCCGCAGCAACCTTCTTGCCGTCTTCCTCGAGCATGTCGGCGATCACCACTTTGGCACCTTCCTTGGCGAAGCGGCGCGCCGTGGCCGCACCCATGCCGGAGGCCGCACCGCTGATGATCGCCACCTTTCCTTCCAGGCGCATGCTTCATTCCTCCCGAACATCGCTTTGCGATCCAGGCTGCCACGGGCCGCCCGGCTTGGCTACCGCGGCCGGACGTTGCACCATACCGGCCGACGAAAGACGTGGAGAACAGGCAAATGGCCCATCGCGGCATGAAGTTCGGCATCTTCCTGGCACCGTTTCATCGTGTCGGGGAAAACCCGACGCTGGCGATCAATCGCGATGTCGAACTGCTCGAGTGGCTGGACTGGCTCGGCTACGACGAGGCCTGGATCGGCGAACATCACTCCGCGGGCTGGGAGCTGATTGCGCTGCCCGAGCTGATCATCGCCGCCGCCGCCGAACGCACCAAGCACATTCGCCTCGGCACGGGCGTGACCAGCCTGCCGTATCATCATCCCTTCATGGTGGCACAGCGCTTCGTGCAGCTCGACCACATGACACGCGGCCGCGCGATGATGGGCTGTGGCCCCGGCGCGCTGACATCGGATGCCTATATGCTCGGCATCGAACCCAGCACCCAGCGACCGCGCATGCTGGAGGCGATGGACGCCATCATGCGGCTGCTGAAATGCGAAGAGCCGGTCACCATGAAGACCGACTGGTTCGAGATGCGCGATGCGCGGCTGCATCTGGCGCCGTACAGCGATCCGCATTTCGAGATCGCGGTCGCCAGCACAATCACGCCGTTCGGCATGATCGCCGCGGGAACGCACGGCGTCGGCGTGCTGTCGATCGGAGCGGGGCTGCCGGGCGGGCCGGAGGCGCTCGCCAGCCAGTGGAAGATCGCAGAGGAAGCCGCGGCGAAGAACGGCAAGACCATGGACCGGAAGAACTGGCGCGTCGTGGTCAATGCGCACGTCGCCGAGGAGGATGAACAGGCACTGCTGGAGGTGAAGAAGGGCGAGCGGATCGAGACGCAGACCTACTTCGAGGACACGCTTGGCCGTCCGCCCGGCCGCGCCGACGATCCGCTGCGCGACGGCGTGAAGATGGGCACGACACTCGTGGGTTCGCCGGAGACGGTGATCAAGGGCATCAAACGCCTGCTCGAATACAGCCAGGGCGGTTTCGGCGGCATCCTGTTCCGTGCGCACGAATGGGCCAATCGCGAGCAGACGCTGCGCAGCTATGAGCTGTTCGCGCGGTATGTGATGCCGCATTTCCAGGGATCGCTTGGGCCGATCGTCGGCTCGAATGTCTGGGCACGTGATAACCGCAAGCAGGTGTTCGGCTCCACGGTCGAAGCGGTGCGGCGCGCATTCACGGACTTCGGTCGTGCGGCGCCGGAAGAGGAGATCCGTGCGCGCACACTCGGCGCACGCGATATAGATCCGCCGCGGTAGATCGAATTGCCGCCGGACAGCGGAAGACGATCGTCATGAAGCTGCCCAGATTCGAGTACGCCAGTCCAACGACGGTGCAAGAGGCTGTGGCGCTCCTGGCAGCGAGCAACGGCACGGCCAAGCCGCTGGCCGGCGGCCAGAGCCTGGTACCCATTCTGGCTTTCCGCCTGGCGGCACCGAGCCTGCTGGTCGATCTCCGCCGCATTGCGGGTCTCGACACCATTGCGATAGACGATGCGGGGGTTCACCTGGGCGCGCGGGTCCGCTGGTGTGATATCGAGGCGGATGCGCGTCTCGCGACTGCCCATCCGCTGCTTGCCGCGGCCGTCACGCATGTGGCGCACTACGCGATCCGCAAGCGCGGCACTGTCGGCGGCAGCCTGGCGCACGCCGACCCAGCCGCCGAACTGCCCGGCATCGCGATCGCCTGCGATGCCGAACTCACGCTTGTCGGTCCATCCGGAAGGCGGTCGGTGCCGGCGGAGGCATTCTTCCTCGGGCCGCTCACCACTGCGTTGGCGCCCGACGAGCTGATCACGCAAATCCGCCTGCCGCCCTGGCCATCAGCGCGCCGCTGGGGGTTTCAGGAATTCGCTCGTCGTCGCGGCGACTTCGCGCTGGCCGGTGTCGCGGCGTTCTACGACCTCGACAGCGCAGGCCATGCCGCGAACAGCCATATCGGCGTCATCGGCGTCGATGATCGGCCCAGGCGTCTAACCGCTGCGGAAGCCGTGCTGAATGGCCGCACGGTCGATGCGAACGCCATAACGGCGACCGCCGAGATGGCAGCACGGATCGTCGATCCACCCGACGACATTCACGGCACCGCCCGCTATCGTCGCGCCTTGCTCGCCACCCTTGTGGAGCGCGCCCTGACCGGCGCCCCCGCCAAAGCCTGAGCACCCATCATGAACGTAGCATTCGATATCAATGGCCAACCGGTTGAGGTGCAGGTTGAGCCACGCACCACGCTGGCTGATTGCATACGGCACGATCTTCGCCTCACAGGCACGCATGTCGGCTGCGCCCACGGCACCTGCGGTGCCTGCACCGTCATCGTGGATGGCGATGCGGTGCGGTCCTGCTTGATCCTGGCAGTACAAATGCAGCATGCGAAGATCGTCACCGTCGAGGGCATTTCCAACGACGACGCGCTCACGCCCCTGCAAGCCGCCTTCCGCAAGCACTTCGCATTGCAATGCGGCTTCTGCACGCCCGGCATCCTGATCACCGCCCATGCGCTGCTTACCGAGGAACCCAACGCCTCCGAGGATCGCATCCGCGACGTTCTCTCCGGCAGCATCTGCCGCTGCACCGGCTACATCCCCATCGTCCAGGCGGTATTGGAGGCGCGGGCGGCCTACCAGGTCCAGGCGCGGAGTGCCGCGGCATGAACGTGGTCAACTCCTATGTCGGCCAGCCGATTGAGCGCATCGAGGATCTGCGCCTGCTGCGTGGCCGGGGCCAGTTCGTTGATGATCTGCACCTCGATGGCATGCTCCACGCCGCGGTCCTGCGCAGTTCCATCCCGCACGGCCGGATCATCCGGCTGGACACGACGGCGGCTCGGGTGCTGCCAGGTGTCGCGGCCGTCATCACCGCGGCCGAGATCGGTGATCCGGTGCCCACCATCCCCCTCCGCCTGGTTCCGATGAGCGATCTTGTACCGTACGAACAACCGGTGATCGCCAACGGCAAGGTGCGCTATGTCGGCGAACCGATCGCCGTTGTGGTCGCCGAGTCAGCCGCGATCGCCGAAGACGCGCTGGAATTGATCGCCGTCGAGATCGAGACCCTGCCACCCTGCGTCGACACCAGATCCGCCGCCGCAAACCAATCGTTGCTGTTCGAGGAGACGGGCACCAACCTGGCCTTGACCTATACCACCGTCCTTGGCGATGCAGATGCTGCCTTCGCCGCCGCGACGACCGACGAATACTATATCCGCCGCGAGCGCTTCGACACCCAGCGGCATACCGCGACGACCATGGAAACACGCGGCCTGATCGGCGCGTGGGACAGCGAGCGACAGCACTTGACCGTCTATGGCGCCGCCAAGGTGCCTTTCGCCTCGCGCGGCATGCTGGCCAAGCAGATCGGCCTGCCAGAATCTGCCGTCGACCTCATCGAGGGCGATGTCGGCGGTGGCTTCGGCATGCGCGGCGAGTTCTACCCGGAAGATTTCCTGATCCCCTTCGCCGCCCGTCACCTCGATCGTCCGGTGAAGTGGATCGAAGATCGCCGCGAACATCTGCTCACCTGCAACCACGCCCGCGAATTCGACTGCGATCTCGAACTGCTGTGCCGGCGCGACGGCACCATCCTTGCCGTTCGTGGTCGCATCAACGGAAACATCGGCGCCTACATCCGCTCCAACGCCACGATCGCGCCACGCAACATCGCCCAGTTCTTCTCCGGCCCCTATCGCATTCCGAACATCCATATCGAATCGACCATGCTGGTCACCAACAAGACCCCAACAGGCACCTACCGTGGCCCGGGTCGCTTCGAGGGTGACTTCTTTCGCGAATGCCTGTTCGACGTCGTTGCGGACGATCTCGGGATCGACCCGGTGGCGTTCCGCCGACGCAACCTCATCACACGGGATGAAATGCCCGCCAAACTGGCTACGATCACGCCGGTCCGGCAGCAGGAGGAACTCGACTGTGGCGACTATCTGCAGACGCTCGATCGCTGTCTTGCGGAATTCCACTGGGTGGACAAGGCAAAACTCAAAGGCCGGCTGATCGAGGGCCGGTATCACGGTGTCGGCATCGGCTGCTTCATCGAAGGCGGCGGCGTCGGTCCGCGGGAGAACGCCCGGATGGTGCTCGAAAGCGACGGATCGATCGCCGTCTATGTCGGCTCCGCGATCGTCGGCCAGGGGCTGGAAACCGTCTGCGTACAGATCGCCGCCGATGCGCTCGAAGTGCCGATGGAACGGATCAGGATTTTTCACGGCTCGACGACGTACCTGCACGCGGGTTTCGGCTCCTTTGGTTCGCGCTCAACGGTGATGGGCGGCTCCGCCATCATCGACGCCGCGGAGAACTTGAAGAAGGCCATCCGAACCGCCGCCGCGCTGCGCCTGAACTGCGCCGTGGACGACGTCCTCCTTGAAGCCGGGATGGCAAAATCGCCAGACGGCAACGTTGTCGGCTGGACCGACCTTGCGTCGGAAAATCTGCGTGCCGACGGCACATTCTTCTGCGATCGACGTACTTACGGCTACGGTGCGCACGCCGCCCACGTTGCCGTCGACCCGGGGACAGGACACGTCGAGGTGGTCGACTACGTCGCGGTGGGCGATGTTGGCCGGATCATCAATCCAATGGCATTGCGTGGGCAGATCGTCGGCGCCATCGTCCAGGGCCTCGGCAGCACATTCCTCGAACATCTGGTCTATGACGAGGACGGCCAGCTTCTCACCGGATCACTGGCCGACTACCTGCTACCGACCGCAATTGACTACCCCAACATCCGCGTCTTCGATCAGGAGGAATACCCCTCGCCGAACAATCCGCTCGGTGCAAAAGGCGCAGGCGAGGGCGGCATCATTCCGGTCGGTGGCGTCATCGCCAACGCGATCGCGTCGGCGATCGGCGTGCAGCCGAAATCCCTTCCGCTGTCGCCTTCGCGGGTGTGGGAACTCATGAACCCCTGACGGTCACGCCGCCTTCGCCAGCGACAACGCTTGCCACACTGCTTCCGGTGTCGCCGGCATATCGATCTGCGTCACGCCATCGGCCGACAGGGCATCAATGATCGCGTTGATCAAGGCCGGCGGACTGCCGACCGAGCCCGCCTCGCCGGCCCCCTTCACGCCGAGAGGATTGGACGCGCTGGGCACTTCCAGCAGATCGACCTCGATGTCCGGCAGATCGTCGGCGCGCGGCATTGCGTAGTCCATGAAGCTGCCGGAAAGAAGCTGGCCATCCGCGTCATAACTGGTGCGCTCCAGCAGCGCCTGGCCAAGGCCTTGCGAAACGCCGCCATGCACCTGGCCGAGCACGATCATCGGGTTCACGGTCTTGCCGAAATCGTCGCACACGCGGTAGCGGACGATCTCGACCACGCCCGTCTCTGGATCCACTTCCACTTCGACCATGTGGCAGCCATTCGGGAAGGTGTGCTCGGCGACAGTCGCCACTTCGGCGGCGTCGAGCGTCGTTGCCGGCTCGCCGGCCGACGCCTTCTGCCGTTGCGTGGCAGCGAGCGCGATGATGTCGATGCCGCGGTCCGTGCCGACGATGGAAAACCTGCCATCGGCGAAGGCGATATCAGCCGGGGCGGCCTCCAGCATTTCGCCCGCCGCCTGCTTGCCCTTGTCGATCACGGTATCGGCGGTGAGCAGGATGGCCTGGCCTTCGGAATACAGGCTGCGCGAGCCGCCGGTGCCGCCACCGACCGGGATAGTGTCCGTGTCGCCCTGGCGGACGCGGATCTTCTCGCCATCGATGCCGAGACGCTGCGACGCAAGCTGGATGTAGGCGGTCTCGTGACCCTGGCCGGTCGATTGCGTGCCGACGTAGACATCGACAAGGCCATCTTCGGCGAAGCGGATTTCCGCCCGCTCGGTCGGATCGCCCATGGTGACCTCGAGATAGTATGCGAGGCCGATGCCGCGACGCTTGCCGCGCTGTGCGGACGCCGCACGGCGGGCGGCGAAGCCGGCATAGTCCATGCCCCTCAAGGCCGCATCCAGCACCATCGGGAAGTCACCGGTGTCATACGTCTTGCCGACGGGCGTGGCGTGCGGCATCGCCGACGCCGGCACCATGTTGCGCCGTCGCAATTCCACACGATCGATGTTGAGCTCGCGTGCCGCGGCGTCCACCAGGCGCTCCAGCAGATAGTTGCTTTCGGGACGACCTGCGCCGCGGTAGGCGTCCACCGGTACCGTGTGGGTGAACACGCCGAGTACGTTGGCATAGATCTGCTGGAAGTCGTAGACGCCCGACAGCACCGCGCCACCAGCCAATGTCGGGATGTAAGGCGCGAACGTCGAGAGGTACGCACCCATGTTGGCCAGGTTGCGTGTGCGGAGCGCGAGGAACTTTCCCCCCGCGTCGATCGCAAGCTCGCCCAGCGTGACATTGTCGCGACCCTGCGTATCTGCGAGGAACGCTTCGCCACGGTCCGATGCCCATTTCACCGGCCTGCCGAGCTTGCCCGCCGCATAGCAGGTCAGCACGTGCTCGGCGTAGAGAAACGCCTTCATGCCGAAACCGCCGCCGACGTCCGGCGTGATGATGCGGAAATTCGCCGGATCTGTGTTGAACACCGCTCCGATCAGGTTCTTGATCAGCCAACCGCCCTGCGTGTTCGCATAGAGTGTCCAGCGGCCGGAGGCGGCGTCGTAGTCCGCGATCGCGGCGCGCGCCTCCATCGATGCGACGATGACACGATTGTTCACCACGGTCAGCCGGGTGACGTGCGCCGCCGTGGCGAACAAGGCGTCCGTCGCGGCCTTGTCGCCGATCTCCCAGTCGAACGAGACGTTGTTGGACATTTCGGGCCAGACCAGCGTCGCGTCCGGTCCGGTGGCCGCGACAACATCGATGACGGCGGGTGCGATGGTGTAATCGATCGAGATCAGTTCCGCCGCATCGCGTGCGGCCTTCGGTGTATCGGCGACGATGAACGCCACCGGATCGCCGACATGACGGACCGCGCCATCGGCGAGCGCCGGATGCGGCGGGCTTGCCATGTCCGAGCCATCGCGGTTCTGCACCGGCGCGGCGCAGGGCATCGGTGCGATGCCATCGGCGTTCAGGTCCGCTGCCGTGTATATCGCCTTGACACCCGTGACCGATTTCGCTGCCGTCGTGTCTATCACGCCGAGTTTCGCCGCCGCGTGCGGGCTGCGCAGCACGATCCCGTGCAGCATTCCCGGTAGTACGATATCGTCGGTGTAGCGGCCGTCGCCCTTCAGCAGGCGGGGGTCCTCCACGCGGCGGACAGACTGGGCGACGCCGAACTTGGTCATGGACGCTGTCTCCGGTGCTCGTCTGTGGCTCGATGGCGAAGCATGCACGCTCCGGACATGAAAGGCCAAGGGGATGGATCAACGCCTGTGTGTTCTGAATGCCGGCTCATCCAGCCTGAAGTTCGCGGTGTACGGCGTGGTGGATGGCCAGCCGCGCCACACCCAGAGCGGCGAAGTGGATCGGATCGGCGGCGAGGGCCGTCTGCGGATGACCACCGCCGACGGCAAGGTCATGCATGACCGCATCGTGACGGCCAAGGATCATGCGGCTGCGCTGGCGATGCTGGCGGCACTGCCGGACGGACCCATGGAAAGACATGGCCTGATAGGGTTCGGCCATCGCGTGGTGCATGGCGGCCCGAACCTGAATGCGCCGGCGCTGGTAGATGCCGCGACACTCGCGCGCATCGAGGCGCTGGAACCGCTGGCGCCGCTGCACAACCCGCCGGCCGTCGCAGTGCTCAAGGCGCTGATGGCACTGTTGCCGGCGCTGCCGCACGTCGCATGTTTCGATACGGCGTTCCATCGCGGACATCCGGCGGTAGCCGATCGATTCGCGATCCCCGACACGCTGTACCGCGAAGGCGTGCGGCGCTACGGGTTTCACGGATTGTCCTACGAATACATCGCCGGCGCCTTGGCGGAGCGCACGCCGGAGATCGCACTGGGACGCGTCGTGGTGGCGCATCTGGGGTCGGGTGCCTCGATGTGCGCGCTGGCCGGTGGGCGCAGCGTGGATTCGTCAATGGGATTCACCGCGCTGGACGGCCTGCCGATGGGCACGCGATCCGGATCGATCGACGCCGGCGTCGTCCTGTGGCTGCAGCGACAGAAGGGCTGGGATGTCGGCCAGGTCGAGCAGTTCCTCTACGCGGATTGCGGCCTCAAGGGGCTGTCCGGCGTGTCGAACGACATGCGCACGCTGCTGGCGAGCGAGGCGCCGCTGGCCAAGCTGGCGATCGAGTATTTCGTCTATCATGTCGCGCGCACCGCCGGTTCGATGGCCGCCGCGATGGGCGGTATCGACGGCATGGTGTTCACCGCGGGCATCGGCGAGCGCAGCCCCGAGATCCGCGCCCGCGTGCTGCATCGTCTGCACTGGCTCGGCTTTTCGATCGACGAAGCGGCGAACCTGGCAGGCGGGCCGCTGTTGACGCGCTCAGAATCGGCTTTGCCGGCCTATGCAATTCCAACAGACGAGGAGATTGTCATCGCGCGCCACACGCTGGCGCGAATATAAGGGGTGCAAAGCCCGCCGCGCGTCGGGATAGAGTGAACGATCCAGAAGGGAGACAGATTCAGATGGCGACCACCTACAAGGACATGCTGGCAGCGGCACATGCCGCCGTTCCCAAGGTCACCGCGGCCGAGGCCGCCGCGCTGGTCGACAAGGTCGGCGCACTGATCGTCGACGTCCGCGACGGGACCGAGGTCGCGGCGAGCGGCAAGGCGAAGGGCGCCGTGGCGGTGCCGCGCGGCTCGCTCGAATCTCGCGCCGATCCGGACTCGCCGAACCATAACGCCGCGTTCCGCAAGGATCGCCCGGTCATCCTGTATTGCGCCGGCGGCGGGCGTGCCGCGCTGGCCGGCAAGACGCTGCGCGATATGGGTTTCTCCGATGTGCGCAACCTTGGCGGCTTCAAGGACTGGGTCGCCGGCGGCGGCGCCGTCGAACCGGGCTGAAGGTTCGGATACCGCCGGGTGATGTTAAATACGCGGCACGAATAGCTAGGGAGAAGGACATGGGTCGCAGGTTCGCCAACATCCTTGAGACTGTTGGCAATACGCCGGTCGTGCGCATCAACCGGCTGGCGCCGGATGGCGTGAATCTGTTCGTCAAGGTTGAAGCCTTCAATCCGCTCGGTTCCGTGAAGGACCGTCTTGCCCTCGGCGTGATCGAGGCAGCCGAAAAGGACGGATCGCTGAAGCCCGGCCAGACGGTGATCGAGGCCACCAGCGGCAACACCGGCATCGGCCTCGCCATGGTCTGCGCGGCGAAGGGCTACCCGCTCGTCGTCACCATGGCCGAGCCGTTCAGCGTCGAGCGGCGGCGTCTGATGCGGTTCCTCGGCGCCAAGGTGATCATCACGCCGGCGGCGCTCCGCGGCATGGGGATGGTGACCAAGGCCAACGAACTGGCGGCGACGCATGGCTGGTTCCTCACACGCCAGTTCGAGAACGAGGCCAACGCCGACATGCACTCGCGCACCACCGCGCGCGAGATCGTCGAGGACTTCAGGGACACGAAGCTCGACTACTGGGTCACCGGCTACGGCACCGGCGGGACGTTGAAGGGCGTGGCGCGCGTGCTGGCGAAGGAGATGCCGAACACCAAGATCGTCGTCTGCGAACCGGCTGACGCATCGATGCTGAGCAGCGGCGAAGGCCAGCAGCGCAACCCGGACGGTTCGCCGGCCGCGGGGCATCCCGCGTTCAAGCCGCATCCGATGCAGGGCTGGGCGCCCGACTTCATCCCGAAGCTGACGGCCGATGCGGTGGACAGCGGCGTGCTGCACAAGATCCTGCGCATTGCCGGCCCCGACGCTCTGCGCTGCAGCAAGGATCTGGCGCTGAAAGAGGGCATCTTCGTCGGCATCACCGCCGGTGCAACGCTCGCCGGCGCCTTGCAGGTCTGCGCCGACGCGCCGAAGGGTGCGAACATCCTGGCGATGCTGCCGGACACCGGCGAGCGCTATCTCAGCACGCCGCTGTTTGCCGATGTTCCGGCGGACATGACCGAGGAAGAGCTGGCAATCTCAAGGTCGACACCGACGGCCCAGATGCCGCCGCCCACGTGACGGATTGCGGCGAGGCCGACGGCCTTCCCCTCCCCTTCGCGGGACGGGGAAGCCGGTTGATCGGCCCGCGCCATCAGACGGGATCCGCTCCTACCCGCACCAGCATCTTGCCAAAGTTGCGCCCGCCCAGGATGCCGGCCAACGCGTCGGGCGCCCTCTCCAGCCCCTCGTGCACGTCCTCGCGGTAGACCAGGCTGCCATCGGCCACCCAGGGCGCGGCAAGCTGGCGCCATTCCGCCAGCTTCTCGGGTTTGTCGGAGACGATGAAACCCTGGATCGTCACGCGTTTACCGACGACGAAGCCGAGATTGGGGCCGAGCGGGAACTCGGCCTCGTTGTACTGCGAGACCATCCCGCACATCGCGACGCGGCCGAACGGATTGAGCAGGTCGAACACCGCGGCCTGCACCGCGCCGCCGACGTTCTCGAAATATGCGTCGATGCCGTTCGGACAGGCCGCCGCCAGCTCCGCGCCAAGATCGAGAGCGCGGTGATCGACGCAGTCATCGAAGTTCAGGCTGTCCTGCACCCATAGGCATTTCTCCGCCCCTCCCGCCACGCCGACAACGCGCGCGCCGGCGCGCTTCGCCAGCTGGCCGGCGACCGAGCCCACCGCGCCCGAAGCCGCGGAGATCACCACCGTCTCGCCCTTTTGCGGGCGGCATATCTCGGTGACGCCGCGGTATGCCGTTGCTCCCGGCATGCCGAGTACGCCGAGATACGCCGACAGCGGCGCTCCGTGCCGAGAGACCTTCACCAGCCGCTCGCCCGGCGTGACGCAGTGGGTCTGCCAGCCGCGCGCACCCACTGCTACGTCGCCGGGCACGAAGTCGGCATGGGCCGAAGCGATCACCTCGCCCACGGTCTCGCCGGTCATCACGTCGCCGGGGTTCACCGGCTGGGCGTAGGTCTGCTGCTCGCGCAGCCGGCCGCGCATATAGGGATCGATCGACAGCCAGATCGTCCGCGTTACCACTTCGCCCGCCACGGGCAGTGGGACGGCATCCTCGCGGATTTCGAAGTCCTCGTGGCGCGGCGCGCCGTCGGGGCGGTGCTTCAGCACAACCGAGCGGCGGATCGTGGCGTTCTGGCTCATCGGCGGCTCCATGACCCTGGTGGGCGATACGCCATAGTGCGCCAGCCCGACCGTTGCGTCGATTTGCGTACGGAGGTTTCCGAATTCCGTCGAACCTGCCGTGCGTGCTGCAATGCCGCCGTGCCCCGGACCGGAGTTCGCGCCATGCATCGCATCAACGCCACTCGCTCCATCGCCATCGTCCGCCGATCCGACGACATTCAACCGACGGCGGTCCTTGGCGCGATCGGCATGATCACGACGCTGATGCTGATGTGGGTCGGTCTGGTGCTGTAGACGTCAGGCCGCGTCCGAGCGCAGCACCAGGCGACCCGTCACCCTTCCGTCGCGCAGCCGCATGAGCGCATCATTGGCCTGGTTCTGCGGCACCGTGGCCACCGGCAGCGCTGCCAGCGTTCCCTCCTGTGCCAGTTTCACCAGTTCCCGCAGCTCCTTCGGGTTGCCGACATAGGTGCCCTGCACGGTCAACGCACGGATCGCCATCAGCGGCAGCGGCAAGGTGAGCTCGCCGCCAAACAACCCGACCTGCACCAACTTGCCGCCCTTGCGCAGCGCATCGAATGCGAAGCGCGCGGTTTGCGTGCCGTTCACCAGATCGATCACCGCCAGCACCGGGCCGCCGGCCGCGTCGATGATGCGCTTCGTCACGCCATCGCCGGTGCCGTCCACCACCTTGTGCGCGCCCGCCTTCAGCGCGGCCTCGCGCTTCTCGGCACTGATGTCGACCACGACGATGTGCCGGTGCTTCATCGCGCACAGCACGGCGATCGCGTTCAGGCCGAGCCCGCCGGCGCCCACCACCACGATCGCCTCGTCGGGCGGGATCGGCATTGCCTTGCGGATTGCCGAATAGACGGTGATGCCGGAGCAGGCATAGGTCGCCGCCACGGCGGGATCGAGCGTTCCGGGATCGACCAGATGACGCGGATGCGGCGCGATCACGTGCGTGCCGTAGCCGCCGTTGGCATAGACGCCGAGACTGCGCGGCGTGAGGCACATGTTGTCCTCCTCCGCCAGGCACTTCTCGCAGGTGCCGCAGCCGAGCCAGGGGAACACGATGCGCAGGTCGCCGACCTTCACGCCCTTGGCGTCAGGGCCGAGCTTCGCGACACGGCCGACGATTTCGTGCCCCATCGCCAGCGGCAGCACCACGCCGCGGTCCTTCAACGACATCTTCTTGCCGCCGCCGATGTCGTAGTAGCCCTCCCAGATGTGCAGGTCGGAGTGACAGACGCCGCAATGCGTTACCTCGATCAGCACTTCCGTGCCTTTCGGTTCAGGCGTCGGCAGTTCGAGTTCCTGCAGCGGCTTGCCATTCTCGACCACGGCCCAGGCGCGCATCGGCGGTCTCCTGTTACTTGGATCGCGGATGGATAACCGGCGCGAAGGCGGGGTCAAGAGGAGCTGCTTGCGGTGGTGCCCAAGTGAGACCATTCTGAGTACCTGTTGAACCAGGAACTCTTAAATGTCAGCCAGTGTGGCTCCCTCGGTACCCGAGATTCTCGGTCTGCGCAAACATGCCCACGCTGGATCGTCTCTTGGCCTGATGAGCGACGTGGAGAAGGGACTGCCGCTGTCTGCGCTCGACCGCATTGTCCACGCGGTGGCGCCCGATGATGCCAGTTTCGCGTACCGCCTCGTGCCGCGTGCGACCTTGGCGCGCCGTCGCGCACAGCATGCGCCACGGTTAACCTCGGAGGAGAGTGCTCGCGTCGCCAGGCTGGCATCGGTCTGGGCTTTCGCCAGGGACGTATGGGGTGACGAGCAAGGCGCGCGCCGGTGGATGTTCCATCCTCATATGATGCTGGAGGGTCGCCGCCCGATCGATGTTGTGCTTGCCAGCGAGTTCGGTCGTCCGGTGGTCGAGAATATTCTTGGCGGCCTGAAATATGGGACAGCGGTGTGACGGCACAGCGGTTGGACCGTGTTTTGACCGCCTTCCGCATCGGTGATCCGAATGGCAGCTATCCGATCTTCGATTCGACCGGATCCAATATCGCCCCGGGTCGTTGGAATACCGCCGCAAGCCCCATGATTTACGCATCTCAGCATTACTCCACGGCAATGCTGGAAAAGCTGGTCCGCTCGAGCGGTGAGCTCCCACCGAACCAACATTTTATCGAGATCACGATCCCCAACGGGCTCACATACGAGATGCTCAGCCCTGCATCGCTTACTGGTTGGGACGGCATGTCGAGTGAAGTGAGCCGCGCCTACGGCGCGGCGTGGCAATCGTCACGTCGCTCCTTGCTGCTGCTGGTGCCCAGCGTCGTCGCGCGCATGGAACTCAACGTACTGATCAACCCGGAACACGTCGAGTTCCCACGCATCACCCACAGCCTGCACCAGCCCGTATGGTGGGACCGGCGGCTGTTCGGTCACGCGGCCTAAGTCTCTCCGTCGCCTAAGATTTCGTAAGCGCCTCGGGGTTCGTCACCCGCACTGGCTTGCCGTCGAGAAATGCCAGCGCATTCTCCACGCTCTGCGGATAGAAGCTGACCCACGTCTCCTGCACGCCGTAACCGAGATGCGGCGTCATCACCACGTTGGGCGCGCTGCGCAGCGGATGGTTCGGCGGCAGTGGCTCGCGGTCGAACACATCCAGAGCCGCGACGATCTTCCGCGCCTGCACGGCCGCGATCAGCGCTTTTTCATCGACGATGGGACCGCGCGAGGTGTTCACCAGGATCGCGCCCGGCTTCATGCGCGCGATGTCCGCCGCACCGATCAGGCCGCGCGTGCGATCGGAGAGCACGAGATGGACGCTGACCGCATCGGAACGCGACAGAAGCTCCTCCTTCGATACCATCGTGGCACCCGCCGCCTGCGCCTTGTCCGGCGTCAGGTTCTGGCTCCAGGCAAGCAGGTTCATGTTCAGCGCCTTGCAGTAGCGCGCCATGTGCGAACCGAGCCGCCCCAGGCCGATCACGCCCATCGTCTTGCCGGCGAGCGCGTAGCCGATCGGCACGCCTTCCTGGAATTTGCCCGCGCGGATATTGGCATCGCCCACCGAGATGGCGCGCGCAGCCGCGATCAACAGGCCGAGCGCCAGTTCGGCGGTGGCGGCCTCGCTGTTCGCGCCGCCCACCGTGTTGCACACCACGACGCCACGCGCGGTGCAGGTCGCCGTATCCAGTGACGCATTGCGCGCGCCGGTCATTCCCAGCATGCGCAGCTTCGGCAGGCGGTTGATCAGCGAGCCGGGCAGCGGCGTGCGCTCGCGCATCGACAGCACGATATCGAAGTCAGCGAGCTGGCGTGCCGCATCGTCCTCATTGTCGAACGCCTTGCCGAAGAACACGACCTCGGCGCGCGCCTGCAACGGCGCCCAGTCAGCGCTGGTCTTGGCCACACCCTGCCAGTCGTCGAGCACCGCCACCTTGGTCATGTTCGTCTCCCTCGCGCCTCTTGCCGGCTCCACGAATAGCACGGATCGGACGGCGCTCTATGCCCGCCGCTGGGCCGCCGTCACTATGACCGTCGCGAGGCGCCGGTCCGCCTGGCGATGAAGCCCGCGAGGCTGGGGCCGATCAGCAGCACAAGGACGAGCCGCGTGGTCTGCATCGCCATGACGAATGCCACATCGACGTTGCTCGCCAGCGCGATGATCGCTGCCGAGTCAGCGCCACCAGGACTGGTGGCGAGATAGGCGGTCAGCGGATCGATGCCCGCGAACGCGACGAGAATCCCCGCAAGGCCACCGCAGACCGCGATCAGTACGAGGATCGACAGCACGACACGCGGCATTGCCCGAGCGGCATGACCGAGGATCGTGCGGTTGAATCCCAGGCCGATGCTCCATCCCACGAGCGTGTAGCTGAGCGCCAGCAGCCAGGGCGGCAGCTCGATGGCCACCAGCCCGGCATCCTGAAGCGCCATGCCCACACCGAGCGGCAACAGCAGCGGCGCCGCCGGGACGCGGCGCAGGCGCGAGCATGCTGCACCGAATCCGATGAGCGCGGCGGTCTCGGCAAACGGCACCCACGCGATCGGCGGGAACCAGTCGGTGGCGGCAGTTGTGGCAGGCGCGCCGCCGGTCCACAGCCTGGCGAATACCGTGGCCACCACTGCGACGAATAGCACGCGCAGATACTGCATGAATGCAACGAGGCGGATGTCCGCGCCATAGGCTGCCGCCATCAGCATCATCGCCGAGGCCGCGCCGGGAGTGGATCCCCAAACGGCGGTACTGCCCGGCAACACGCGCCACCGCGTGAGCTGCCAACCGATCGCACTGCTCGCGGCGATCACTGCGGCGACGACAGCAATGAATAGCGGCCAGTTCCGCAGCACCTCGCCAACGATGGATGCCGGTATGGTGCGCGCGATCATGCAGCCGATCACGGCCTGCGCGATCAGGAACAGACGATTGGGGACGCGCACGACTGCGCCGGACACCGCAACCAGAATAGCAGCGATCATCGGCCCGAGCAGCAGCGCCGCGGGAAGGCGCAGTGCGGTCAAGGCCATCGCGAAGACGCCCGAGAGGACGATCAGGACGGGCCAGTGTCGCTTGCGATCAAGGCCCGGTATCGGGGGAAATTCCGGATTGCATTCGGGACCGAAGTTGCGAGAGGCGACAGCGGCTGTCAATCTGACGTTGCTGCCTTGCAAGCTGCCGAGCAGGCCCGATTGGCGATCACGAGTGCGGAGGATATTCATCGTGCGACGCACTGCGATCGCGATCCTGGTGCTCCTGGCATCGTCGCTATATCCGTCAGCCGCATCCGCACGTGAGGGCCAGAGCGCGCCGCCATTCGATCGGCCGTTGCAGACCAGGCACGTCCGTGCGGGCGAACTGGAGGTCCGCTGCTACACGTACTCCCGCGTCATGGTGAAGGAGATCGACGCAGGCGAGGTCGGCGACCAGCAGATCTCCCTTGTGCCGATCACCCCGCCCGCGGACCGTCCGCCGTGTCAGGTGAAGAACCTGGCGAACGAACACGTCATCCCGATTGAGAGTTGGAGTGGCTATTTCCACGGCGCCAAGGACGGCTACGTCTTTCTGTCGGCCGGAGACGGCGCGAACCGTGGACTTGGCTTTTCGGTGTACCATGGCGGCGATCCCGCCAGTCTGTTCCAGGATGCGTTGAAGTTCGAGCGCGAGCGCGGCCGCTTCCAGTCGATTGCCGGCGACACGGCAGGGCTTACGCTGCACTATACACGGGTATACACCGGCCCCTGCTCGGTGCAGATCGACGGCGCAGCCTGCTGGGCGCGTATTGCCGCCGAGACGCATCTGCCGCTCGCCTCGCAACCGGATTGCGCCGCGGGCTATCTGCGCGCGAAGCAGGAGCTTGCGAATGCACGATGCGAGATCGCCCACCGCAAGAACAACACCGCCTGCATCAAGCGGGAGATCGATGGCATGAAGGCCGACGATGCGTCGCCAAGCGTGATCGGCTACGATGTCGAGGTGCTAATTCAGCCACCACAGACGTCGATACGGCCGGCAGGTGGCCCCGTCGCATGCTGGCCTGCCGACTGACGCATGGGCATCAGTGCGGCGGCATCGGAATGAAGACGGGTGGCGTGCCCGGAAAGTTCGACCGCCGCTTGATCGCCTGATCGTCCGCTCCCTGGGGCTTGAGATAGACGTAGAAGCGATTGTCGCGCTCGACGATGTCGTCCTTTGGCTCGCTACTGCGGCTGATCAGCATATCGCTCTCAACGCGGATATGCATATAGCCTGGCATCAGCTCAGCCCAGTCCTTGGCATCCACCTGGAACACCGCCTGGTACTCACGGTCACCGGTCAGTCTCACCACGCCCCAGGCCGTGCCGCCCGCGGCCTGTGCCGGCATCTCCTGCCAGCTCAACCCCACCTGCACGAACACGCGGACCCGGTTCAGCATGACGTAGAGCGGACTGTCCTGATAGGAATTGTGCATCGTCAGAACGGCCCGATACGATCTGCCATCAGGCTCATGGAGCATGCGCAGCAGCTCGACATAGAGCCCGTTGAAGGCTGCGTTCTCCAGTTCCAGTACCGCGCGGCTGCGAGCCTCGAGCGAGCGCTGCTGGTACCAGCCGACGGCAAAGTCGCCGAAGAATCCCAGGCCGATGATGAGCAGGATACCGAGCAGCAGTCGCGATTCCAGAATGGCGTGCCGCTTGCGCGGAATCCACGCGCGCTGCGAAGGAGCCGCGCGTTCGATCCGCGATCGTAGATCGTCGAGCACGGGCCCGCGCGCGCTGTCGCCGGGTGCGGGCCGCACCTCGGCCCCCTCCACAGCGAGCAGCGTCTCCCACAGGCTGACGATCAGCGCATCCTTCTGCGCGCTGCTCAGCGTGCCGAGATCGGGCAGCGGCGGCACGCGGTTCACGGCGCCATCGCTCCATCGGACATTTGCACCACCCGGTCAGCCTCCGCGGCCAGCGCAAGGTTGTGCGTCACCAGCAACAGCGTTGCACCGCCTTCGCGGTTCGCGCGCAAAAGCTCGATCATCACTTCTCGTTCGCTCTGCTCGTCCAGGTCCGACCCCGGCTCGTCGGCGAGCAGCAGCCGCGGTGTATTGATCAAGGCCCGTGCGATCGCCACGCGCCGTTGCTCGCCGGCCGACATCTCCGAGGGATAGGCATCGAAATGGCTGCCCAGCCCGACGGAGGTCAGCAGCGACGCGGCGCGCTCAGCAATGCCGGCGCGATCGGCGCGGCGGCGAAGCAGCGCCGGCAGCGCCACATTGTCGATCGCACGCAGCGTCGGCAGCAGGCTGGCGAACTGGAAGACGTAGCCGATCGCCTCATTGCGGAACCGTGCCAGAGCATCGTCATCGAGCGACCAGATGTCGGTGCCGTCGATGACGATACTCCCCGCGTCAGGGCGGCTGAGGCCACCGATCATCGCCATCAGCGAGGACTTTCCGGACCCCGACCGGCCGACAATCGCGGTAAACTCGCCGGCCGCGACGTCAAGCTCCACATTGCGTACAGCCTCCACGCTGCCGCTGCCGGTGCGGTACATCTTGTGCAACGCCCGACAGGCAAGCATTCGTTCAGCCGCCGCTCAGGATCAGCTCGTAGGCGTCACGGCGGCTCGCACGCCAGGCCGGCGCCAGCGCTCCCGCCGCGCCGATCAATGCGGCAACCACGATGCATCCCACCGCGATCGTGACGGTGTCCCGAGTGCCGAGCCAGAGAAACGGGATGCCCAGCGTGCTCAGATGATAGACCACCGATCGCGCGAACAGACGCAGCAGCAGTTCGCCGAACACGACTCCGATGAGCCCGCCGGCACCGGTGACGATCGTTGCCTCGATCACCATGAGTCCGACGACTTGCCGCCGTCTTGCCCCGATCGCCTTCAGCAGGCCCAGCTCGCTGCGCCGCTCCTCGACGATCGCGGAGAACAGCACGCAGACCATGATGACCGTGCTTGCCGATGTCATGACGACCAGTGCCAGAGTGCCATCGAGCAAGGCCTCCAGTCCCTGCCGGACACCGGTCAGCAAGGTTTCGCCTGCAACCACCTTGATGCCTGACAGGCGGGACAGCAGGGCGAAGCGAACCTGGAGTTCCGTGGCACCCGGTGTGATCTCGACCAGGAACCCGGAGACCCGGTCGCGCTGGAGCATCGGCGGCACCCAGCCAAGGCGCTCGCGCACATATGGCGCAAGGCCGAGAAGGTCGTCCGACGTCATGAAGATGCCGCGCTCGTGGGTGCCGACCCCGGTACGGCCGAGCCTGGCGTAGATGCGAAAATTCCGGCCGAACAGCACGATCTCCGATCCGACCGGCAGATCGCGTGCCGCACCGACGATGACGTCGCCCGACTGCATGCGACGGCCGAGGCGCTCGGCGATCCATGGCAGCACGGTGAAATCGCGCTCGCTGTCGAAGCCGATCAGATCGGCGCTTTCGCCATGGCCGCCGAAACCCGCTTGATCGGTACGGAACACGCGCTGCGGCGCGACGCGCGCCACACCGGCGATCGGCGCGCCGAACAGATCCGCTTGGATCGTCTGGTCCGTCGGTTCGACGGCGAGCAAGGCCGCGGTGATGTTGGTCAGCGCATCCGCCTGCACCACCATGAGATCCGCGCCGAGCCGGCTGAAGCCCACCGCCATGCTGGCCGCGATGCTGCGCAGCATCACGCCTCCGGCAAACGCGATCGCACAACTGATCGCGACCGCCGCCGCCAGCAACGCGGTGCGCGCCTTCCGACGCCCGACATTCTGTAGCGCCAGACCGGCGAGAAGCCAGCGAAGCTGCGTCACACCGCCGCCGCAACGCCTACAAGGTGCACGAGCGCGTGTGCTTCATATGGGCGAGTTCGGTGGGAATGATCACGCAGTCATGGTGCCCGCCATTGCTTGGCAAAATGCCAATCAGCCTGTCCGTCGCCGTCTCGATGACGGCAATGCCGCTCGACAGTCGCTGAAACCCGCTAAACGGCGTCAGCACATACTTGCCGTCGTAGGTCAGGGCCGGTGTCTGCAGATCGGGGCCGATCCCCTGGATCTCCTTGACGGCCGTCCAGGTATCGGTGTCCACGATCATGATGCCGCTTGAGGCGGGCGCCGGATGCAGCACCGACAGGTACAGCTTCTTCGAATCCAGCGAGAACACCATGTGGAACGGGTTCGGATACTTGCCACGCCACAGCGGGTCCTCAACATGCGCGAGCTTCCGCCAGTTCCGCGGATCCGGATCGTCCGAAGCGAACACCGAGCAGTTGTTCTCCCGCAGATTGTTCATCATGCAGAGGAACCGGCCATCCGGCGAAAATCCGATTTCGTGACCCGGTGAGTGGATCTTATCGAAGGTCACTGTCCAATGGTCGTCATCCACCTTCACCACGTCATACTGATCGCGCGAATCCTTGTTGAACTGGAGGAAGGCAACCGGCTCGAAGCGGTTGTCGGCGTCGAGGATGGCGATCCCGCCGCATAGCCGGACCACGGTGGCGGCCCAACGGCCCGACGGGTGCCAGATCGTGCCATCGGCTCCGGTCAGCGAGAACGGATCGTCGCCGGGCAACGATCCTTCCTCGACGAACAACTCGCCCATCGGCACCATTTCCCACTCGATCTTCTGGCCCTTGGTACCGCGATAGTCGTATTTCCCCGTCGCCTCGTCCGGATAGATCCTGGATATCGTCAGCACGCCGCCATCCTGCCATGCACGCGACAGCACCTGCGAATTCGCCTTCCAATCGAACTTCAGCGCCGCCTTCACCTGTGACGTCGTGCGGTCGAAGCAGGCAGCAATGTCCTTCTGTCCGTCGGTGACGAAGTACGACTGCGCGTCCTTGGGATTGACCGTGACATGCACACCAAGACCGAGACCCGTGGCCTCGGAGACGTTCTCCACGAGCTGCATCTGCGAACCGTCGTAACGCACGCGGTAGATGTTGA
>JANWJK010000032.1 GCA_025452005.1 Acetobacteraceae bacterium
GCTTCGCCAACCCGTCCAGCTCCTCGACCAGGGCCGCGAGGACAGCCGCCGGCTCTAGCAGGTCCACGGCGACGAAATGGTCCGCGATCAACACCTTGCCCAGCTTCAGGTCTTCCTCGACGCGGTAGCAGAACAGCCCGCATGGGAACTGCCTGCCTTCGCGCCGCGCCGCCACAATCCCGCACTGCCCGCCGCGGCGCGGCCCGACAAGCTGGCGGGCAAACCGCAACCAGCCGGAAAGATCGAGAGTGGGAAAAGCCTCCCGCACCAGTGGATAGACCGATCGGACCTGTTCGGGTGACAGCACCTCGATGATGAAATCCGCCATGACGCGCCTGCCATGTCCTGTTGTGGCAAGCTTGCCACAAGACAAGTCATCGGATCGTTGACCTGGATCAATGCGCGTGACGCCCAGTCGAATTTTAACCCAGCCAGGCAATAACGGCGCGACGGCCGGTGGGCGCCGGAATGACCTGGACAGGACCGGTGATGACGACGCGGCTTGCACGTCTGCACGCTCTCGATCCGCACGATTCGATCGCCCACTGCGCCGTCTGCGAGGCGCGTCCGCTGAGCGTGTGCAACGCCATCGGCGATGCCGACCTGGCACGACTCGCGACGATCGCGATGGTGACCGAGGCAGCGCCTGGGGAATGCTTCATCGCTGAGGGCGAGCCGGCCAACTGCTTCTTCAACGTCACCGCCGCAGCGCCAAACTGTTCAAGCTGCTCCCCGACGGGCGGCGGCAGATCACCGGATTCGTCGGCGCCGGGCATTTTCTCGGCCTCGCCGTCTCCGATACCTACGCCTTCGGCGCCGAGGCGATCGAGCACATGCGCTTCTGCCGGTTCTCGCGCGCCAGGCTGCGGACGCTGCTGGATGACTTCCCGCTGATGGAGAAACGTCTGCTCGAGGTCGCCGCCAACGAACTGGTGGCCACGCAGGAACAGATGCTGCTGCTGGGACGCAAGACGGCGCGCGAGCGGCTGGCCTCGTTCCTGGTGATGCAGAGCCGCCAGGGGATGCCAAGCGGCCAGTCCCGCCAGCGTTTCAGGCTGCCGATGACGCGCAGCGACATTGCCGACTATCTCGGCCTGACCATCGAGACCGTCAGCCGCACCCTCACCCGGCTGCGGGCAGAGGGCATGATCGCCATCATGTCGCAGAGCGAGCTGGCGATCCGTGATGCGGTGGCATTGGAGGGTCTGGCGGGCGGCCTGCGCTGAACAGCGAGGCCGGGTCTGCGCGAGGCCGGACTCGAACCGGCAAGGAGTTTCCTCCGGGGGTTTTTGAGACCCCTGCGGTTACCATTTCGCCACTCGCGCATAAGGAGAGGTGGGCGGCCCCAGCCTAGGCCATCGGCACGACCGGCCGCAACCGGCTCGGCACGAAGCTGGACGCCTCGGCGAACGGCGCACCTTTGGCTACCGTGCAGCCGGCATAGGCGCCATCGGCGTCATGGTACAGCGCGCGGTGCGCCGCGAGCGACGTCCACTCCAGACCGACCTGATGGTAGTGGAACTGCAACGCCCGCCGCCGCTGCTGGGAGCGGTTGGCCGCGGTGTAGTGGTGGATCAGGCTGTGGAACACCAGCGCGTCGCCCGGGACCATAGGCAGGGCGACACGGTCCTCGAGCCGGACCAGGTCGGGCCTGATGGTGCAGAGGTTGATATCCTCGGCCGGTACGTGCGGAGCAGGCCCACGGCGGTGCGAGCAGGGAATGACCTCCATGCAGCCGTTGTCGCGGGTCGCGGGGTCGAGCGCGATCCAGACGCCGAACATCAGGTTGGGATCGCTGCCGCGGAAATACGCCGCGTCCTGGTGCCAGGGCTTCTCGCCGCTGACCTTGGGCGGCTTCACCAGCGCCATCTCCTGCAACAGGACGCGCCCCTCGCCCATCAGAGCGTCGAGCGCCGCGTGCAGCCGCGCCGACATGGCAGCGCGGAGCAGTGCCGGCGATGCATCGGTGAAGTCGCCGAACTTGCGGATCAGGTCGGCCCGGTCGGCGGCGCGCAGATCGGCGGCAGGTTCCAGCGCGATGAACGCGCCGCTGGCGCCGCGTTGGCCGAGCTGGATTTGCGGATCGACGGCGAGAGCGGTCAGGGCGGCGAGGCATTCCTCGACATGGGACCGGTCCAGCACGCCTGGGACCACGAGGTAGCCCTCGCGCCGGTAGTGAGCGATCGCGTCGCGGTCCATGTCGCGTCCTTTGTTGCGGTGCGTGCCAGCCTGCCACGCGCGTGCGGGGCCGGCCAGGGTGCCGGCGGCGGACACTCCCTCTCCCGCGAAGCGCGCGGGGAAGGGTTGGGGAGGGGGTCTTGGGGGTTTGCTACACCCCCTCCCCGACCCTCCCCCGCTTCGCGGGAGAGGGAGTGTTCCGCCTGTGTTGACACGATCGGGGCCGGTGACATCCTCGCTGCGACAGCCAGACAGGGCGACAGGATAGATGGCAGACAACCCACGCTGGACCAACCGACCCGCCGGCTCCACCTGGGGCGACTTCGGCGCCGACGATGAACGCGGCCGGCTGAACCTGCTCACACCGCAGAAGGTCCTCCAGGGCATCGCCGAGGTGAGGGTGGGAAAGACCTTCTGCCTGTCGCTGCCGCTCGACTATCCGGGCGGCGCCATTCTCTCCCCTCGCCGCTTTCCGCCGGTGCTGAAGCCCACCATGCGCGGCGACAAACCCAACATGAACTATCCGCTGCGCTGCGACGATCCCACCGCCACCGACATCGTGTGCGATGACCAGGTGATCCTGACGCTGCAATACTCGACGCAGTGGGACAGCCTCGCGCATGTCGGCCAGATGTTCGACGCCGATGGCGACGGCCGCGCGGAGGACGTGTTCTACAACGGCTATCGTGCCGGCCGCGACATCATCGGCCCCGCCTACTACGACGCGCAGGGCAACATGACGCCGTGCGACGAACCGCAGGGTGCCAGGCACCTCGGCGTGCAGAACATGGCGGAGGCCTGCATGCAGGGCCGCGGCGTGCTGATCGACCTGGAGGCGCATTTCGGCCGCACCGGACACATCGTGTCCTACGACGAGCTGATGGAGGTGATGCGCAAGGACAACGTCGTCGTGGAAGCCGGCGACTTCGTGCTGTTCCGCACCGGGTTCGCCGAGATGCTGCTGGAGATGAACAAGCAGCCCGACCGCGAGAAGCTGATGGCCGGCACGGTCGGCCTCGACGGTCGCGATCCGAAGCTCCAGCAATGGGTGACCGACAGCGGCGCCGTCGCGCTGATCTCCGACAACTTCGCGGTGGAGAGCATGCCGGCGCGGCCGTGCATGGACGATGTCTGCGCCACGCTGCCGCTGCACGCGCACTGCCTGTTCAAGCTGGGCTGCTATCTCGGCGAGATGTTCTACCTGGCCGAGCTTGCCGACTGGCTGCGCGCCAATCACCGCAGCCGCTTCCTGTTCACGGGTCCGCCGCTGCGCCTGCCTGGCGCGGTCGGCTCGCCGGCGACGCCGGTGGCGACGGTTTAGCGCTTGCTACGCAGCGTTGGCGGATTGCCGCATCGCCGCTGGTCGGTGCAGTGTTCCCAAGTTGGCCGGTGCCTGGGGCGTGAACCGCCAGCGCTTCTGCACGGGTTCGTCGGCCAACCGGAGCAGCCCACATAGCGTGGCGATCGCCGACTTTCCGCCAGAGAAGCCAACGAGCCCGCGCGCCAGCGCCTCGCGCAGGCCAAGGTAGCCGAGTGCAACGCGGATGAAGGCTGCCAGATCGGCGCTGACCACCGCGTCCACTTCGAATCCGGGGTTCTTCAGGCAGACCTCGGGCTCCGGACGGTGGATCACCAGCCACCAATAACGTTCGTTCGCCTTTGCTTTCGGAACGCCGCGGAACTCGAAGCGGATCACGGTGCGGCCAGAAGGCAGTTCGGTGCGCTCGATCTGCCGCCGCGCGCCGAACATGAGCAGCGTAGGGTTGAGGTCCTCTGGTGCAATCGTCTGGTTCCAGCGCTGGCCCCACGCACTCATCAACTCGATGATCGGTCGGAAATCCTCGCCTGCCGATGTCAGCCGGTACAGATGACCACGGCCTTGCGACTTCGGTTCGATGCTGATCACCTCGGCGTCGGCCATTTCCCTCAGGCGCTGCGCCAACATGGTGCGCGAAATCAGCGGCATGGCAAACAACAGGTCACCGAAGGTGCATGGCCCGAAGCACAGCTCGCGCACGATCAGCGGCGTCCAGCGATCGGCCAAGATCTCGGCTGTCTTGGCGACCGGGCAGAATTGTCCGTAGCGCAGCATCGTGGCCTCCCTGATCTTTTTCGTGCCCGGGAATGATCCTGTGGGCGCTGATCGATCGCAAGTGCGAATTCCGTACTTGCGGCTGCGTCGGCGCAGGCGGCAGGTTTGAACCAATCGACGCGTGGCGTCGCAGACAGATTGGGAGGCTGAACAGGATGTCCGCTGTCATACAGAAACCATCCTCACCGGCTGCGCGCGCTGATTGGACCGCATCGATGCATGCGGTGGGGCCGCACTTCGCCGCTCGCGCCGCCGCGCACGATGCCGCCGACACATTCGTGTCCGAGAACTATGCTGAGCTGAAATCGATCGGTGCGTTCTCTGCCGGCATTCCCGCGGAACTCGGCGGCGGCGGCGCCAGCTACGCCGATATCGCCGAAATGCTGCGTAGCCTCGCCCGCTACTGCGGTTCGACGGCCCTCGCCCTCTCGATGCATACGCACCTGGTTGCCGCACTGGTCTGGCGCTGGCAGCGCGATCCACAGGCGGTCGAGGGGTTCCTGCGCCGCATCGCCAAGGAACAGCTGGTGCTGGTCAGCACTGGCGCGTCGGACTGGCTGAACGGCACCGGCGTCGCGGAGCGCGTCGAGGGCGGCTGGCGCGTGACCGGACGGAAGATCTTCGGCAGCGGCGTGCCGATGGGCGATTACCTCATGACCGGCGCCGTCTACGACGATCCGGATGCGGGCCCGACGGTGCTGCACTTTCCGCTGCTGGTGAAGGCGGACGGCGTGCGGGTGCTGGATACCTGGCACGTGATGGGAATGCGCGCCACCGGTTCGCACGACGTGCTGATCGAGGCTGCCTTCGTACCCGAATCCGCGGTCGGCGCCCGCCGTCCGCAGGGCCAGTGGCACATATTGCTGCATGTCGCGACGTTGGTCGCCTTTCCGCTGGTCTACTCGGTGTACCTCGGAATCGCCGAGGCGGCGTGCGAGATTGCGATCGAGCGAAATCGCGGAAGCCGGACGATACGCTGTGCTGTCTGCTCGGCGAGATGATCGACGAGTTGGCGACCGCGCGGCTGGCCCGTGCGGACATGGTCGCGACCGGGGCTGCGTCCGAGCCTGGCCGGGATACGACCGATCGCATCATGACAGGGCGCACGCTGGTGGGACGTGCCGCGATCCGCGCTGTCGAGAAGGCGATGGAGGTTGTCGGCGGTGCCTCGCTCTATCGCGACCTGGGGCTGGAACGCCGCTTCCGCGACATCCAGGGCGCCCGCTTCCATCCTCTGCAGGAGAAGGCGCAGCAGCGGTACGCGGGGCGCAACGCCCTTGGCCTGCCGATAGACGGCTGAGGGCCGGCTGCTACGACAGCGCCCCGCCGGACAGATCGTTGGTCTTCTGGTTCAGGCTCTCGATCAGCGCCTGCGCGCCGCCGCGCGAGACCAGGCGGCGGAAGTCGGAGCGCTGCACCGCGACGCGGCTGATCGAGCCGTCGGCAAGCACATCGACTGCCCTCCAGCCGCCGGCTTCCTGGCGCATGACGTAGTCCAGCTCGTGCGTTTCGCCCGACGCGGAGGTGATCTTGGTCTGCACCACCTGCTCGCCGCTGGGCAGCGCCCTGGTGTCCGGCTGCACGTCGATGCGCTGGCCGTTGTAGCTGTCGAAGCTGTTGACGTAGTTGGCGACGGTGTAGCGGCGGAACGCGGTGAGCAGCGTCGCCTGCTGGTCGGGCGGCAGGCTGCTCCAGGACGGCCCGACCGACAGTTGCAGGATCGCCGGCAGGTCGAAGGTGCGCTCGACGGCCGGGGACAGCGTCGCGAAGCGTTTCGCGAACGGCGTGTCGCGGCCGGCGCGCATAATGGACAGCAGGCTGTTGCAGAGTTCCTTGATCGGTGCCACCGCCGCAGGGTCGGCCATTGCCCGCGGCAGCGCGAGCAGCGCGCCGGCCGAGGCCAGAGCCGTCCGCAGCCAGCGCCGGCGGCCGATCGAGGCAAGCGACATGGCGATGCTCCTCATCTGGTCTACGAGTGTCGGCGATGCCGGTCGGTGGCGAACCGCAACGCGTATACTTGGGCCGGTGCCGCGGTCAACCTAGCCGCACAACCGGTCAAAATGTGTTACCGGCCTTGGCGGATGCGCCGGGGAGCGGGTTCCCTCGTGGCGTCGCAAGGAGAGAACGCGTTTGTCGCTGCAAAGTTCGTTACTCGCCGTTGCCGACAGTGTGGCCGAAGGCCTCGGCCTGCTGCGGCGTCCTTTGCACGCGGATGCGCTGCTGGCGCTCGCCCGCCGGCGCAGCGGGCTGCGCGAGTTCGGCGACACCGCGTTCATCGACCCGCTACAGCGGCTGCTGTCGGCGTGCGCCGATGAGGCCTCGCTCAGCCTGGTGGGGCGGATGGCGACGCGCTGGGACGTGGTGCGCTTCCTCAGCAACCTGCTGCGTTTTCATGACGCCGAGACGCGGCAGCCTGCGATCCTGACCCAGCCTGTCGAGCGGCCAATCTTCATCACCGGCCTGCCGCGCAGCGGCACCACCTTTCTGCACCGGCTGCTGCTGGAGGACCCGGACAATCGTGCTCCGCGCGTCTGGCAGACGATCTATCCCTATCCGCCGCGGCGCGGGCGGGACGCGCGCCCGGCACGCGTGGCGCGGCAGTTGCGCACGTTCGAGCGGCTGGCGCCGGAATTCCGCGCGCTGCATCCGCTCGACGCCACCTCGCCGCAGGAATGCAGCGAGATCACCGCGCACGTGTTCCGCAGCCTGCGGTTCGACACGAACTACCGCATCCCGGGGTATCGGCACTGGCTGGACCAGGCCGATCACCTGCCGGCCTACCGGTTTCACCGGCGTTTCCTTCAGCATCTCCAGCAGCAGGCGCCGGGCGGGCGCTGGGTCGTGAAGTGCCCCGACCACCTGTTTGCGCTGGATGCGATCCGCGCCGTGTATCCCGACGCGCGGCTGGTGTTCGTGCATCGCGATCCGGTGAAGGTCCTGCTGTCAGTCGCCAAGCTGACCGAGGTGGTGCGCCGGCCGTTCACCCGGCGGCTGGATCCGCGCGAGATCGGCCGGCAGGAGAGCGCCCGTTGGCTGGAGGGCACGCAGCGGATGATGGCGGTCGGCGACGATGCCGGCCTACCCGAGCCGGTCCACCACGTACAGCACACCGAACTCGTGGCCGATCCAGTGGGGACGGTGGCAGGGCTGTACCGGCATTTCGGTCTGGCACAGCCGCCCGGCGTCCCGGCCGCGGTCGAGCAGTATGCCCGGCAGCGGCCGAACGGCGGCTATGGCCCGCGCGACTACCGGTTCGAGGATCACGGTCTCGATGCCGGCCAGGAGCGGGAGAAGTTCCGCGACTACGCAGCGCGCTTCGGCGTCCGGTAGCGCTACTCGCGCCAGAACGGCTTGTTGGCCTCCGCCTCCGCCTCGGCGAAGCTGACGCCGATGTCCTTCAGCAAGTAGCCGTCGAGCGCGCTGATGCGCTGGCGCGAGCGGTAGCGGCGCCAGGCCGAGCGGATCGGTGCCCAGGACGGCAGGCGCGGCAGCAGGAACGATTGCCGCGGACGCAATCGGGCAGGTGCGCCGAGCAGCAGACGATTGGACATCTTGGCCTCCGTGGGTCTGAGCGACATAATTGGTGGGCCGAGCGGAATCAGTAAAACGAATTGCCCTGATGGCCCCGATTAACTATTTTGATCGGTATGTCGCTTCCCGCCGCCCTGGACACTGATCTGCTGCGCGCTTTCGTGCTGATCGCCGAGGGCCACAGCTTCACGCAGGCGGCGGCCAGGGTCGGGCGGACGCAGTCCGCGGTGTCCATGCAGGTCAAGCGGCTCGAGGATGCGCTCGGCCAGCCGGTGCTGAGCCGCGGCAAGGGCGGCAGCGTGGAACTGACGCCGCACGGCCATTACCTGCTGACCCGCGCGCGGCAGATCCTGGCGTTGAACGACGAGGTGCTGACCACATTCCGGGCGCCGCAGATTGCCGGCACGGTTCGGCTTGGCACGCCGGATGACTACGCGTTCGCCTATCTGCCGCCGATCCTGAAGCGCTTCGCCGAGACGCATCCGGCGGTGCAGGTCGAGGTCGTCTGTTCGCCCTCGTCCGAACTGATGCACCGGATCAAGGCGGGCGAACTCGACCTGACGCTGATCTCCAACGGCATCCATCCGGCCGATTGGCTGACGGTGCCGCTGTGGCGCGGACCGCTGGTCTGGGTGACCTCGACGCGGTTCGCGCCGCACCGGCAGGATCCTCTGCCGCTGGCGCTTGCCGATCGCAAGCCCTACCTCGCGCGTGGCCAGGATTGCGAGTGGGCCGGCGCGGCGGTGCGCGCGCTGGATCTGGCCGGACGACGCTATCGCATCGCCTACACCTCCGCCTCGCAGATCGGCACGCATGCGCCGGTGCTCGCGGGACTGGCGGTCACCGTCTCGACGCTGTCGTGGCTACCGGAAGGATTGCGCGCGATGCGTCCCGAGGAGGGGCTGCCCGAACTCCCCGAGTTCGGCATCCTGCTGTTGAAGGGCAAGCGTCCGCTACAGCCGGTGACCGACGCACTGGCGGCGCATATCGAGGAAAGCTTCGCCCTCGATACCGGACGCGCGGTGGCAGCGGAATAAAGCGCATCGTCCGATCGTCATGTTGCCATCGAAAGCAGTGATGCACATCACTGCTTCGGCGCACGTCGTTGCATAGTGTCATTGCAGCCGATGGGAGGAGACGTGACGAATGACGATCCGATCTATGGCCATTCAGTGCTGAGCTACAGCACTTGATGCCTCCCACCCTGCAGACCCCGCCGCAGGAGGCCGTCGCCGCTTTGGCGGCCACCCTGCCACGCCTCGCCGCCAGTCCCTCGATCGCAGCTCGGATGAAGCTGACCAATAGCGGGATCAACCGGTTTGCGGCACCGCGCACGGCGAACCCCAACGCCGCGCCGAACGTGTCCGTGCCGTTGTTCATGCCTGGTCTGGCCGATATCGCCGGCGGCGCGGGGCTGGCGGCGACCCGCCATAACGGCTGGCGGCATCGGCTTTAGGCCGGTGCCGGCGGAGACCGCCCTGCTTCGCGCGCGATCGCCCCGGTCGTAAGCTGCGGCCTGCCCTCGCGAAAGGCAGCGCAGCGTCATGAACTTCGACTTCTCCGATGACCTCAAGCAACTGCGCGATCAGGCGCGGCGCTTCCTGGCCGAGCAATCGCCGCCGAAGGTGGTGCGCCAGGTGCTCGAGGGCGGCGAGCCCTATGCCGTCGCGCTCTGGCAGGCGATGGCCGAGATGGGCTGGCTCGGCGCCGCCATCCCCGAGCAGTACGGCGGTGCCGGACTGGGCTACGAGGGCCTCTGCGTGCTGGCCGAGGAGCTCGGCCGCGCCGTCGCGCCGGTGCCGTTCGCATCGTCCGCCTATCTCGCCGCCGAAGCCCTGCTGCTTGCCGGCAGCGATGCGCAGAAGCGGCGCCTGCTGCCGAAACTCGCGGACGGTTCGGCCGTCGGCTGCTTCGCCCTGGCGGAGGGCACCGGCAATCCCGACCCCGCACATGTCAGCGTCCGCGCGACCGGCGGCAGGCTGACCGGCAGCAAATGGCCGGTGATGGACGGCGACATCGCGGGCTTCGCCGTCGTGGTGGCACGCGACGACGGTGGCGAGACTGCGCTGTTCCTGGCCGACCTGGCAGCGGACGGGGTCAGTCGCCGCAAGCTGACCACGGTGGACCCGAGCCGGGATCATGCCCGCATCGATTTCGCCGGCGCCGCCGCGGAACGGCTCGGCGCGCGGACCGGCTGGCCGCTGGTGCAGCGTCTGCTCGAGCGGGCGGCGATCCTGGTCGCGTTCGAGCAGGTGGGCGGCGCGCAGGCGGCGCTCGAGATGGCGCGCGACTACGCGCTGGAGCGCTACGCGTTCGGCCGGCCGATCGGCTCGTTCCAGGCGATCAAGCACAAGCTCGCCGATGTGTATGTGGCGATCGAGCTGGCGCGGTCGAACGCGTACTACGGCGCCTGGGCACTGTCGGCGGATGCCGCCGAACTGCCGCTGGCGGCGGCGACGGCCCGCGTGTCGGCGACCGAAGCATTCCATCTCGCAGCCAAGGAGAACATCCAGACGCATGGCGGGATCGGCTTCACCTGGGACGTCGATTGCCATCTGTACTATCGGCGATCGAAGCAGCTCGCGCTGGCGCTCGGGTCGGCGCCCTGGTGGAAGCACCGGCTGGTCGAGCTGCTGGAAATGCGCAACGCAGCGTGATCGTGTCATTGGGAGGCAGTGATGGACTTCAACGACACACCGGATGAAGCCGCGTTCCGCGCCGAGGCGCGCACCTTCCTGCAAGCCAATGCGGAACCCAAGAGTCGCGCCCGGCCGGTGCTGCGGCTTGGCGACCTCGGCGGCGACGCGGTGGCCCAGTGCAAGGCGTGGCAGGCGAAGAAGGCCGATGCGGGCTTTGCCGCCATCTCCTGGCCGAAGCGGTTTGGCGGGCGCGAGGCCTCGCCCATCCTCCAGGTCATCTACCATCAGGAGGAAGAGAACTATGCGGTGCCGCGCGGCCTGTTCGAGATCGGTCTCGGCATGTGCATTCCGACGATGATGACGTACGCGCAGCCGGAACAGCTCGATCGCTACGTGCGGCCGGCGCTGCGCGGCGAAGAGGTGTGGTGCCAGTTGTTCTCCGAGCCGGCGGGCGGGTCGGACCTCGCCGCCCTGCGCACGCGGGCGGAGCGCGACGGCGATGACTGGGTCATCAACGGGCAGAAGATCTGGACCTCGGGCGCGCATCTGTCGGACTTCGGCATCATCGTGGTGCGCACCGATCCGAACGTGCCGAAACATGCCGGACTGTCGTTCTTCTTCCTCGACATGCGCTCGCCGGGCATCGAGATCCGGCCGATCCACCAGATGTCGGGCGCCTCGCACTTCAACGAGGTGTTCTTCACCGACGTGCGCGTACCCGATGCGCAGCGTCTCGGTGCGGTGGGGCAAGGCTGGCAGGTCTCGCTGACCACGTTGATGAACGAGCGCCTTGCTGTGGGCGAGGTGCACCGGCCGGATGTCGAAGACCTGCTGGAGCTGGCGCGTGCGCTGATGCTGAGCGGCAACGGTGCGGTGCGCGAGCGCATCGCCGACTGGTATGCCCGCACGCAGGGGCTGAAGTTCACCCGTTTCCGCACCATGACGGCGCTGTCGCGCGGGCAGACGCCGGGGCCGGAGAACTCCATCCACAAGTTGGTGAACGCCTCCAAGCTCCAGGACATCGCGTCCTATGGGCTGGACCTCATGGGGATGGCCGGTCTGGTGATGGACGACGACCTGGCGGAGGCGTACGCGATGTTCCAGCAGGCGCTGCTGTCGTCGCCGAGCGCGCGGATCGCCGGCGGATCGGACGAGATCCTGCGCAACATCATCGCCGAACGCGTGCTTGGGCTGCCGGCCGACATCCGCGTGGACAAGGATCGGCCGTTCAGCCAGGTGCCGACCGGGCGGCGGTAGCCCGCGTCAGTCCTCCAGGCGGAAGCCCAGCTTCAGGGTCACCTGATAGTGCTTCACCTTGCCGTTCTCGATATGGCCGCGCACCTGTTCGACCTCGAACCAGCCGATATTGCGCAGCGTCTGGGCGGCCTTCTCGATGGCCCGATCGATCGCCTTGCTGACGCTCTCCTCGGATGAGCCGACGATTTCGACGACCTTGTAGACGTGCTCCGGCATTGCGGGTCTCCTTGTGACAGCGGTTGCGGCGGCATCGTCAGGATATCTGGGACGGCGGAAGCGTGGTTGTGCCCGTGCCATCTCGAACGTGATCTGCTTGGGCCGACCGGCCGGATTAGCCCGCGTCCCCGCCCGCAATGCAACTGGCGGCTGCGTTCTGCCTGGCGGGCCAGGGCGATCACTCGGACCATCGTGCGCAATTCGCACGACGGAGACTGAGGGCGGCTGGCCCATTTTGACGCAGAGTTCGCCGAGGGGCTCAGAGGGCGCAGAGAAGGACAACATAGCGCTTCGCGCGAAGCGCCCTGTGAAAACCTCTCTGAGTGCTCTGTGGGCTCGGCGGCCTCTGAGTCAGATAATCCGGCAGCCCCCGGGCACCGGCCCCGGACTTCAGGCTTCGCTCAAGCGATCGCCCTGCCTGTCAGGCCGGCCTCCGTTGACCCCGCGATACCACCCGACTAGATACGTCGCCCTTGGCGCTGTTCGGGCGTAGCTCAGCGGTAGAGCAATCGGCTGTTAACCGATTGGTCGTAGGTTCGAATCCTACCGCCCGAGCCAGCCATCCGGCCCCCGCATTTCGGCAATGCCGCCGCCGGTTGCGCAACCGCGGATCATGGCCGACCATGATTTTGCTGGTCATGCGGGGAAGCGAACGATGCGGCGTCTTATGCTGGTGGTCACAGTTCTTGCCACGGCGCAATTTTCCATCGCTGGGGCGGAGGCCGCCAACCCGGACGGCACCTGGCTGGTGAACCAGAGGGTCGCGTTCGACGTCTTCCAGTGCCGGGATGCGCTGTGCGGCCGCATCGTCTGGCTGCGCAATCCGGCCCTGCGGACCGCTGAAATGTGTGGCCGCACGATCGTCTGGGGCCTGACCTCGGATGGCCCGGAGCAGTGGAGCAACGGCTGGTTCTTCGATCCCGAGGACGGCAATACCTACAACATATCCGCCCAGATAGAGACCAACGATCGCATTTCCGCGCGTATCTACAAGGGTATCTCGCTGTTCGGCCGCACCGAAATCATGACGCGGATCGCCGCGCGCAGCCTGCCCGGCTGGTGCGGCACAGAGCCTTCCGGCTAGAGCGCCTTCTCCCTGTCATTGCGAGCGCAGCGAAGCAATCCCCGTATGCATTGGTACAATATTCCCGCGAGATTGCTTCGCTTCGCTCGCAATGACAGCATTGACCGGGCCTGAACCGTCAGAATCACAACGCTAGTAGTACCAGCCGGGTCCCCAAGGCCCCCAGTTCATCTCGTTGATCTGAGCGGTCAATTGCTGCTCGTTCGCCAGGTTCTTTGCAAACACCTCGCTGCGATAGCGATCGTATGCGGCCTGATTGCCAACATACAGGCAGTCGCAGATCGTCGGGTCAGCGTAGATGAAGACCACCATGTTGTTGCGCACCTGGCGGACGAATTTATGGGGCGGCAGCGAGGCCAATGACGTTTGCCGCTCTGGTGTGTTCGCCGGCACAACCGTGAATCCGGCGGCGGCCAGCATGTTCTCCTTGTTCTGCACCTGCGCCGCACAGGCCGCAACCGCGATGCACGCGGCGATGGCTGCCAGCGTCGACCTGATCTGAAGCATCGTCATCCTCCTTGATGGACCAACAGAGATCGGGATCGTGTATGGTTGCTCCGTTGGGCTCAGGCGGCGCGCGCCTGCTCCACCGCCAGTCCGGTGCCCTTGATCGAGGTGCGGCGCAGATCGCGCACCTCGCGCATGTCGTCGAACCGGCGCGCGCGGTGCATCACCGTACGGTTGTCCCACATCACCAGATCGTTCACCCGCCACTCATGCGCGTAGACGAACTGGCGCTGCGTCGCGTGCTCCATCAGGTCGCGGATGAAGGCGCGCGCCTCGGGCACCGGCCAGCCGACGATGCCGCCGATATGCGAGGACAGATACAGCGACTTGCGGCCACTCACCGGGTGGGTGATCACCAGTCGGTGCTGCACCGGACGCAGCCGATCCTCGTTGCCGGCGGCATAGTCGGAAAAGCCGATCTGCTCGCGTGAAAACACGATCGAGTGTTCGGTCACCAGGTCCTCGACCTCCGCCTTGGTCGCTTCGTCCAACGCGCCTCCCTTGCCGGGAATGACGCGGCCGTGCAGCAGCGTGTACCCCGCGCCGACCGCGCGGAACGATGCGTCCGAGTGCCACAGGCGGTTGGCGAGCGCGTACATCCGGCTGCGGTCGTCGCGCGCACGAAGCTCGTTGCGCGCGGTGAGGTTGGAGATGTCGCCGAGCTCCAGCCGGTCGCCGAGGCGGCGATCCTCCGGCTTGGCCATCTGGCCGGCGAGCGTGACCTCGAGCTCGCCGAAATTGCGGCTGAACGCGAGCTGCTGGTCATCGGTGATCGGCTGGTCGCGGAACGCCAGGACAGCATAGCGGTCCATCCCCGCTTCGATGGCCGCGACATCGTCCGTACCCAGCGGCTGCGAAATATCGACGCCGGAGACTTCGCCGGCGAAGACCGGATGGATCGGACGGACGCTGATGCTCATGAAGAACGCTCCTGCCTGGGCGGCGCGATTATAGACGCGACGGTTACGCTCTGCGATACCCTCCTCGCCGCCTGGCCCGTCACGGCGTTCAGGAAAGCAACGAAAGGCCCGACCGGCCATGCACCACGCCTGCCGGTGAGCGCGATGGCATCGTCCTCGCTGCTCGCGCCGTTCCGGATTCGCAGCTTCCGCTTCCAGTACCCGGCGGACCTTCTCACCTCCTGGGGCAGCGAGATGGAGACGCTGATCCTCGGCTGGTACATCCTCGCCGAGACCGGTTCGGTTCTCCTGCTCACCCTGTTCGGCTCGCTGCAATATTTCGGCACGCTGGTCGCACCCGTGTTCGGGATGGCGGGCGATCGCCTCGGCCACCGCGCGGTGCTGTGCGCGATGCGCGCCAGCTACGCCGCGCTTGCGCTGCTGCTGATGGTGCTCGCCTACACGGCAGTGTTGCGGCCGCTGCATGTGTTCGTCATCGCCGCGCTCGCGGGCCTGGTGCGTCCGTCGGATCTCGCGATGCGCAGCGCCCTGGTCGCCGACACCATGCCGGCGGACCGCTTCGTCAGCGCGATGGGCGCCTCGCGCACCACGTCGGATTCCGCGCGCACGGTAGGATCGCTCGCCGGTGCCGGATTGTTCGCCGCCCTCGGCCTTGGCACGGCCTACGCCGCGATCACCGGCTTCTACATAGGCGGCTTCCTGCTCACCCTTGGCGTCGGCACCGCTCGCAACACGGTTAACCTCGTCGCGCGCAATTCGCTCTGGCGCGACCTGCGCGAGGGGTTGGCCTATCTGTGGGACACGCCGTCATCGCTGGCGGCGCTGTGGCTCGCCTTCCTGGTCAACCTGACGGCCTATCCGCTGACCAGCGGCCTGCTGCCGTATATCGCGCGCGACATCTATCATGTCGATCAGACCGGTCTCGGCACCCTGATCGCGAGCTTCGCGTTCGGCAGCCTGATGGGGTCCGTCCTGATCGGCATCATCGGCCGGTCGATCCGCCCCGCCCGCATGATGATCGTGTTCGCCATCGCATGGTACGCGATGCTGCTGGTGTTCGTGCGCGTGAACGACCCGACCAGCGGCAGCCTGACGCTGATCGGCGCGGGCCTGGCGCAAAGCCTCAGCCTGGTGCCGATGTCGGCGCTGCTGCTGCACGGCGCCGGCGCCTATCGCGGCCGGGTGATGGGGATGCGCATGCTGGCGATCTATGGGCTGCCGATCGGCCTGCTCGGCGCCGGCGCGCTGATCGACCGCATCGGCTTCGCACCGACCGCTACGCTGTACTGCACGGTGGGCATCGCGATCACGCTGCTGATCGCACTGCGCTGGCGCGCCGCGCTGTGGCCACTGCACGCGCCGGCAAACGCGCGCTGACCAGCGGTTCGCCGCTTCGTTGCCGAACCGCCGTCTGGACAGTACCCTTGCCGGGAAGCCGTCGGCATCAATCGACCGTGCGGCGCGGGGGAAGATGAAATGACCAACGGACGCGAAATTGGCTCCCACATTGCCGCACATATCATGGGCTTCATACTTGGCGCGGTGCTCTCGGCGCTCGTGATGGTGCCGATCTACACCTCCACCGGTATCGCTGCGCATGCGGTCGCCCGCTACATGGTCTCGTTCATCTTCTTCGCCGTCGTCCAGGTGGCGGTGTTCTTTGCCTTCATCGCGCTGCGTGGCCGCTCCGGCGTACCGATTCCGTCGTGAGCCGGGGATGCTCTCCTCCCTGCTGAACCTCGCCGGCGTTTTGCTGGTGCTGCCGGGCTGCCTGCTGGCGCTCGGATTTATCGCCGTGCAATTCGTCGCGGAGCGCCGACCCGTCGAGCTGTTCGATGCATTCCGCGTTCTGCTCGATTGGCTGCCTCCGCCCGAACAGATCTGGCTTTGGTTCATCGCCGCGGTTGCCGCGGTGTTGGCAGTTGCCGCCGCGATGCTGAAGGTGCCCTGGCTGCTGCCCCTGCTTGTACTGCTGCTCGGCGTGGGCAGTGCGACATACACGCATTGGGTCGCCGGCCACGCCGATGTCGGAACCGACCCGATTCTGTGGCTGAGCCTGCTCGGGATCGGTATCAGCGCCTGGCAACTCGATCGCTGCCGGCGCCATGCACCGCGCTGACCGATCGCGGTCTTACTCGGCTGCGACGGCGACCCTCTGCCGCTTCTTGGCAAACACCACCACCGCGATCGCTGCCACCGATGTCGCGGTATACAGCGCGAACGCGTTCACATAGCCGATCATCGCCGCCTGCCGGTTGATCTCCTTCGCCAGCCGCACCAGCCCCTGGAGCGAATCCATCGACCATCCGCCCATCACCCACGGCAGCGACAGCGACTTGTGGTACGGCGACACCATCTCGGTCATCCGGCTGTAGTTCTCGCCGGTTGTGCGAACGATCTCGGCGACGCAGATCGATATGAAGAAGCTGGAGCCGATGTTGCGCAGCAGGTGGAACAGCGCCATCGCTTCCGGCGTGTGCCGCGTGTCCAGCGTGGCGAACGCGGTGACGGTCAACGGCACCCAGATGATGCCGACCGCCATGCCTTGCAGGATGCTGTTCGCCGCCAGTGTGCTCATGTCCACGTCGAGGTTCAGGCTCATCAGCCACAGCCCCGATATCGCCATGATGCCGAACCCGATCGTCATGCCGATACGCGGCTCCAGCCTTCCGGCAAACATCGCCAGGAAGAAGCCGATCGTCGCGCCGATGCCGCGCATGCCGAGGATCGCGCCGATGATGTTGTCGGGATAGCCGGCGTGCTGCTGGAGCAACGGCGGCAGCAGCACCACCGGCGTGAAATTGAGCATGCCGTATATCGTCACCAGCACCAGACCGATCGCATAGTTGCGGTCCAGCAGCAGCCGCAAATTGAGAAACGGCCGCCGCGCCGTCAGGCTGTGCGCGATGAACAGGTAGAACGCCACGCCGGCGCCGATCGTCTCCAGCACGATCTCATTCGACTCGAACCAGTCGAGCCGCTGTCCGCGCGACAGCACGAGCTGCACACACGACATCGCCACTGCAAGCGTCAGAAAGCCGATCCAGTCGAGCCGCACCGGCGCCTCCGGCCGATCGGCCGACAGCGTCAGCCGCAGCCCCACCAGCGACGCAAGCCCGACCGGCACCAGCATGTAGAACGCCCAGCGCCAACTGTATTCGTCAGCGAGGTAGCCGCCGAGTGTCGGGCCGATCACCGGACCGATCACCACCGCCATGCCGAAGATCGAGCTGACCAGTCCGGTCTGCCGCCGCGGGAAGCTGTCGATCACGATGGCATTGGACAGCGGCACGACGGGCGCGCCGGCGCCGCCCTGCACGATGCGCCAGAACACCAATGCCGCCAGCGAATCGGCATCGCCACAGAAATATGTGGCGACCGAGAACCCCAGGATCGATCCCAGCATCACGTTGCGTCGCCCGAACCGCCCCACCAGCCAGCCAGTCATCGGCGTGACGACCGCGGTGGCGAGGATGTTGAACGTCATGACCCAGGCGATCTCGTCCGGCGTGGCCGCCAGCGCGCCCTGCATCTGCGGCAGCAGCGTGGATGCGATCAGCAGCGTCGTGGAGTAGAGCGTGGACGCCAGCATCACCGCCATCAGGATCAGGATGCGGCGGGTCAGCGTCAGTCCCGCGGCGGGAGCGTGGTCCGACATATTGGCGCGGTGCCCTGCTGAGGATAGGCTTGCCTCATACTAAGCCGGCTGACCGCGATAGGCGAAACGTCCCTTGTGCCGCTACTCCCCAGATAAACGATGTTCCTGAGGCGCGCGGCGGCCCTGCGGCTTCTCCTGCTCATCGGCGTTCCCGTCGTTGCCGCCGCCGGCGGCCTGGCGATCTGGCAGCAGGGCGGCCGCTTCATCAGCACCGACGATGCGTATGTGAAGACCGACATCGCACAGATCTCGCCGGAGGTGGCCGGCCGTGTCGTGGAAGTCGCGGTGCGCGACCAGACGACGGTGAAGGCCGGGGATCTGCTGCTGCGGCTCGATCCGGTGCCTTACCAGCTAGCCCTCGACAAGGCCGAGGCGACGCTCGATGCGGCGCGTATCCAGGTGGAGAACGCCCGTGCCAGCTACTTCGAGACACGCAGCGAGCTGGGCGAGGTGGAAAGCCAGGCGGACTATCTGCAACGCCAGTTCCAGCGCCAAAAGGAGCTGGCGCGCACCGGTGTCGTCTCGGCCACCAAGCTCGAAGAGGCGCAGAACGAGGCCTCGGTGGCACGCGACCGGCTCAACGTCGTGCGCTCGCGCCTCCAGCGCGTGCTGACCATGCTGGGCGGCGATCCCGCGATCCCCACCGACCAACACCCGATGGTGCGCGACAAGAAGGCCGAGCGTGATCGGGCCTCGCTCGATCTGTCGCATACCGCGCTGGTCGCGCCGATCGGCGGCACCGCGGTGAACGTGAAGCTGCAGCCGGGCGAGCAGGTCAAGTCAGCAACGCCGCTGTTCGTCATTGTGTCCGATCGCCGGCCGTGGATCGAGGCGAACCTCAAGGAGACCGAACTCACCCATGTCCGCGTCGGCCAGAAGGCGCGCGTGGTGCTGGATACCTATCCGGACGAGATCTGGGACGGCGAGGTGGCGAGCATCAGCCCGGCCACCGGCGCCGAGTTCGCCATCCTGCCGCCGCAGAACGCCTCGGGGAACTGGGTGAAGGTGGTGCAGCGTCTGCCGGCGTTGGTGCGTCTGTTGCCGCACGACGGCGAGGCGCCGCTGCGCGCTGGAACGACGGCGACGATCAGCATCGACACGGGGCGCGAACGGCGTCTCGGCGACATCGTCACCACGCTGCTCGGGCGCACCAGCGCGAACGCGGCAAGCCCGAAATAGGCGGCCTACTGCGCCCCGCGCGCAGTCGTCACGGCCTTGCGCAGATCGGCCAGATCGACCGCGCCGGGTATCAGGTCGCCGCCGATCACGAGTGCGGGCGTACCCTCGATGCCGACCGAACGCGCCAGCTTCAGGTTGGTATCGATCCGTGCCTGGATTGCCGGATCGTCCATGTCGTGCCGCAGCCGCTTCCAGTCGAGGCCGAGCCGCTGCGCCGCCTCCTGGATGATTGCCTCGGTGGTCTGCGGCGGCGCGGCCATGATCGCGGCACGCAGCTTCTCGTAGCCGCCCTGCTTCTGCGCCGCGAGCAGCGCCTTCGATCCCAGCACGCTCGCCGGTCCCAGGATCGGCAGGTCCTTGTAGACCAGCCGCACGCCATGATCGCGTGACAGCAGATCGGCCATCGTCGGTTCAAGCTTGCGGCAGTAGGGGCAGCGGGTGTCGAAGAACTCGACGATCGTCACGTCGCCCTTCGGGTTGCCGCCGACCGGATCGGCGGGATCGACGAGCGTATCTTTCACCGCGGCGAGCGCCGCACGCTGATGGTCGCCTTCGTCAGCCTGCATGGCGGCGACCGCGTCGCGCAGGATCGACGGGTCCTGCTTCAGCGCATCGCGCAGGATCTGCACGATCTCGGCGCGCTGCGCAGGGGTGAACTCGGCGGCCCAGGCCGACAGGCTGAACAGGCTGGCGGCCAGGCACGGCAGCAGCAGGCGGAGGATATGGGTCATGGGTGTGGCTGTAGCGCCTCCGCGCGGCCGATGTCGAGGCGCCGGTCGGCCAGGCAGGCCCCTCTCCCGCGAAGCGGGGGAGGGTAGGGAGGGGGTCTCTCGCTGTTTGCTACACCCCCTCCCCAACCCTCCCCCGCTTCGCGGGAGAGGGAGTGTCCGCCGGCATCTCCTTGCCGGGTTTCGTGCCGGCAAGTTAGGCTGCCGACTCGACCTCGCCGGACCGCTCCGGCCACAACCGGACACCGGAGCACCGCGCAATGCCGCTGTGGATAC
>JANWJK010000033.1 GCA_025452005.1 Acetobacteraceae bacterium
GCGGTGCTGTGCTCGATCAACATCAGGCTGGATGCGGCAGCGGTGGCGTTCATCCTCCAGCACTCCGAAGCCAAGGTCGTGCTGGTCGATGGCGAATTCCGCGCGGTAATGGCGCGTGCATTGGCGCAGATCGGCCACCGGCCGTTGCTGGTCGATATCGACCGCGACTACGAACCGTTCATCGCCGCCGGCGATCCAGGCTTTCCCGTGCGTCTGCCGGATGACGAGTGGCAGGCGATCGCGCTGAATTACACCTCCGGCACGACCGGCAATCCCAAAGGCGTGGTGCTGCACCATCGCGGCGCGTATCTGAATGCCTGCGGCAATGCGCTGACGTTCGGGTTGTCGCCACAGAGCGTCTACCTGTGGACGCTGCCGATGTTCCACTGCAACGGCTGGACCTATACCTGGGCGGTGACGCTGGCCGGCGGCACGCATGTCTGCCTCCGCCGCGTCGAGCCGGCGCCGATCTTCGCTGCGATCGCCGATCATGGCGTGACGCATATGTGCGGCGCGCCGGTGGTGCTGAGCATGCTGATCCATGCGCCCGATGCAGCACGGCGCGCCTTCCCGCAGACCGTGCAGATCGCCACCGGCGGCGCCGCGCCGCCATCCACGGTGATCGCGCGCATGGAGGCGATGGGGTTCGCGGTGACGCATCTCTACGGCCTGACGGAAAGCTACGGTCCGTCCACGGTGTGCATGTGGCAGCCCGGCCTCGAGGATATGCCGATCGAACAGCGCTCCGCGTTCATGGCGCGGCAGGGCGTGAACACGCCCACGCTCGAGGATGCGGCGGTGCTCGATCCGGCAACGATGACGCCTGTGGCCGCGGATGGTGCGACGATGGGCGAGCTGATGCTACGCGGCAACACGGTGATGAAGGGCTATCTGAAGAACCCATCCGCCAGCGCGGAGGCATTCGCCGGCGGCTGGTTCCACACCGGCGATCTCGCCGTGATGCATCCCGACGGTTACGTGGAGGTCAAGGACCGCGCGAAGGACATCATCATCTCCGGCGGCGAGAACATCTCGTCGCTGGAGGTCGAGGAGGTGCTGTACCAGCATCCCGACGTAATGGAGGCCGCTGTGGTGGCACGACCCGATGACAAATGGGGCGAGACGCCGCACGCTTTCGTCACACTGAAGCCTGGTGCGGGCGAAGTGACCGAGGCCGACATCGTCGCCTGGTGCCGCACGCATCTCGCGCACTTCAAGTGCCCGCGCTTCGTCACGTTCGGGCCGTTGCCGAAGACGTCGACCGGGAAGGTGCAAAAATTCGAATTGCGGGACCAGGCACGCCTTTAGGACCCGAGCCTGAACGACCAAATCGGCTGGTGGAGTGGCGATCCGTCCTCCCGTCATGCCGACGCAGGTCGGCATCCACGTCTTTCCTTGCCGTGACCAGCAATGACAGTCGTGGATGGCGTGGCCAAGCCACGCCATGACGGGGTGGGTATCGACCGCGCGGCATGTGAAGCAATAATCCCGCGTCGAATCCTTAGTCAGGCAACCGCGAAAGGAACCCGGCGATGGCCGTCTTCGAAGCGCTCACACCGGCGGAGCGGGCCGGGCAGCTCCGCAACCCGGAGGGCGCTGTCGGTCTCGCCGTCGCGGAATGGCTGAATGAGACCAACCGCGCGGGCAATGCACGGATTGTCGCGCTGCTCGGTGTGGGACCGGGCAGCCACGTGCTCGAGATCGGCTTCGGCAATGGCCGGACGGTGCCCGACGTCATCGCCCAGGCGGCGGAGGTGCACTATACCGGCCTCGACTTCTCGCCGACGATGGTCGAGGAAGCGACTCGCTTCAACGCCGCGCTGGTGGCCGCCGGATGCGCCAGCTTCCATCTCGGTTCGGCGGAGCGCATGCCGTTTGCCGACGCCAGCTTCGACCGGGTGTTCTCGACCGGCGTCGCGCACTTCTGGGCCGACCCGGTCGGGCCGCTTGCGGAAGTCCGTCGTGTGCTGCGTCCCTCCGGCGTGAGCCTCATGGGCTGCCTGCAACCGCGGGCCGCGCCGGACTTCGCCCGCCTGGAATACGGCGTCCATCTGCATGACGCCACCGCTTGGGATACGGCATACCGTGCCGCGGGGTTCGCCGGGGTCGATATCGCGACGGTCGAATTCGAGCAGGCCGGTCCCGACGGCGCATCGATCAGGCGTTACGGCTTCCTTCTGACGGCACGCGCCTAGGACTGGCCAAAACCAAACACGCCGAAGCAGACCGCGCGGTGCGCATGCAACCAGGCGGAAGGCGCTGCGCCGCAGGCAATGACGGAGCGATCGAGTGTGGCCAGCGTGTCGAAGCGTAGGAACGTCACGTTCGGGCCCCTGCCGAAGACGTCGACGGCCAAGGTGCAAAAGCTCGAATTGCGGGAACGGGTGCGCAACCAAATCAGCTTCAATTTCAAACATTCATCTTGACCTTTATCAAAAATCAGCTCACCGTCGCGAAACTGACGGAATTACAGAGCTCGGAGAGCCAGCGATCGGGGGAGCGGGCGAATGGTCTCAGAATCTGCGACAACAATGTTCAGATCATCGTTGCGCGGTCAGTCATTCGCTTCCGGCGAACCGGGCTACGACGCCGCCCGAGTGGTTTTCAACCGCGTCATCGATCGGCATCCAGCGCTCATCGCGCGATGCGCGGGCGCTGCCGACGTCATGGCCTGTGTCCGGTTCGCCAGTGAGCACGGTCTGACAGTGTCGGTGCGTGGCGGCGGTCACAGCATTGCCGGCAAGGCAATCTGCGATGACGGCCTGATGATCGACCTCTCGGCCATGAAGGGCATTCGCGTCGATCCGGCCGGCCGCACCGTTCGTGCCGAACCAGGCCTGACCATCGGTGAGTTCGATCGTGAAACGCAGGCCTTCGGTCTCGCCACCACGATGGGCGTCATCAGCACGACCGGCATTGCCGGCCTGACTCTTGGCGGCGGAATGGGCTGGCTGATCGGCGAGCACGGTCTTGCCTGCGACAACGTGACCGCAATGGACGTTGTGACTGCCGACGGCCGCCTCGTCACCGCGAGCAACCGCGACAACGAGGATCTGTTCTGGGGCATGCGCGGTGGTGGCGGAAACTTCGGAATAGTTACCTCGTTCGAGTACCGCCTTCACGAGGTCGGACCGGTGCTCGGCGGCGGCGTTCTCTATCCGGTCGACAAGGCGCGGGACGTCCTTCACTTCTACCGCGACTTCGCCGCCACCAGCCCCAACGAGCTGAGCACGCAGATCGGCCGGCTTACGACCTTGGACGGCATTCCGGTCATCGGCGTTGCCGGTTGCTATTGCGGCTCGCTCGCGGAGGGCGAAAAGGCGCTCGCACCATTGCGCGGATTTGGAGCGCCGATCGCGGATCTGTTCGGGCCGATCAGCTATGTCCAGATGCAGAGCATGTTCGATCCATGGTTTCCGCCTGGTCGGCAGGCGTATTGGAAGGCCAACTTCCTCCATGGCCTACCCGATGAAGCCATCGACGTCTTCTGCGAATTTGCGCTGACGGTCCCTTCGCCCTTTACCACCGGGCCGTGGCTCGAGCATCTGCACGGCGCGGTCTCTCGCGTCGGCCCCACCGACACCGCCTTCGCCCATCGTCGGCACCCCTACAATTTTCTCGTCCTGTCGAGTTGGGATGATCCATCGGAAGCCCAACGGAACATCGAATGGACGCGCGCGTGCTGGGATGCGATGCGTCCGTTCATGGTCGCGGGCGCCTATGTCAATTATCTCGAGGAAGAGGCGGATCCACTCGCGCGCAGTGCCTACGGCCCCAATTACGATCGCCTTGTCGCGCTCAAGAACAAGTACGACCCCGCCAACCTGTTCCACATCAATCATAACATTGGACCAACCAGGCGTGCGCCGACTCCGTAAGTGCCGGACCATACAGCGAGGGGGAGCCGAGCGGTGACGACCTTGATGCGCTTGCTTTTGATGAGTGCCTTCTTCGTTGGCTTTGTGTTCGTGGGGTACGACGCACACTCGGCAACTCCGACCCAGAACTCCGTGGCACAGAAATGGATAGATGGCTGGAACTCCTCGAATCCGCAGAAGCTGGTGGATGCGTTTACCCCCGACGGGTTCTATCAGGATGTTCCGTCCGACTCGCACTACCAGGGCAGCTCGGAACTTCGCGAATTGCACAAGTTCTTTCATGACGCCGTGGGCGGCTTGTACGTAAAGCTGGTCGCGGCGCACGTCAGTGGCGGACATGGCACGATCGAATGGATCTTCGGCGGCACGGACGTGGGCTTGTTCAAGACCGGAAAGCCCTTCGCGATTCCGGGTGTCAGCGTGATCGAGGTGCGGAGCGGGCGGATTTCCCGAAATCTGGACTATTACAACATGGCCTCGATCATGAAGCAGGTGGGCGTGCTGCCGGCGAAGTGATACGGATCATGCGTCCGGTCGAGTTCCTCGGGATGGCTTGGTCGCTACAATCAGTTCGCCTGCTCAACCAGATCGACGTCCGAATAGTGGTCGGGTTCTTCGGCCAGCCAGTCGAGACCCTTTCCGGCGTGCGCAATCGCCGCCATGGGGAGTTCGCCGCTCGATCTGTGACATCGCGCTTCCGTGCTAGACCATCGGCGGTCGCGCGCTACAACCGCGCAATGCCCGCACGGGCGCAGTCCTCGTCCTGCTGCGAGGTGCCGCCGCCCACGCCGCAGGCGCCCTCGATGACGCCGTTGCGGATGATCGGCACGGCTCCCTGGCCCATGATCATATGCCCGCCCTCCGCGGCGGCGATGCCGCGGGGCGTCGGTTGGTCTGCCCGCTCCGACAGTTCGCCGCTGGCACGGCCGAAGGCAGCCGATGCGACAGCCTTGCCCTGGCTGCCATAGGCGCTCGCCCAGATCGCGTTGTCCATGCGCTGGAATGCCACCAGCCGCCCGCCGGCGTCGCAGACCGCCACACTGACGCGGATGTTGAGTTCGCGTGCCTTGGCGACTGCGCCATCGATGATGCGGTTGGCTTCGTCCAGTGTCAGAGCCATGGTTTGTCTCCCTTAGTCATTTCGCGGCACGGCGTATTCGGTCGGGTAGGTGCCCTTGAATTCTGGCAGGTCCTCGCATCGCTCGGCCAGCGCATCCAGCGAAGGGTGGCGACCCGCCGGCATGAGGTCCGGATCGGTCATCCGCACATAGCGGACCATGCAGGCGGTGGTGATCTGCGCATGGTCCAGGCGGGTAGTCGCTTGCCAGGGCTCGGCCGCCAGCGCCTCGATCGCGCCTGCCGCCTGGGTGCGGCATCGCTCGATCCATTCCGGCCAGCGGCGGTCGGGAGGCCGGATGAACCGCTCGTATGCTGCCGCCCCGGCCTTCTCGATTGCCCCGGTGGCGAGCGCGATCAGCCGCAAGGCGCGCCTGCGCTCCGCTCCCGTCGGGCGAATCAGTGCCCGCGCCGGCCCGACGGTCAGGTCGAGCCAGTCCAGGATGGCCGCGGAATCGATCAGGACCTCGCCATCATCGAGCCGGAGCGACGGAATCCGGCCCAACGGATTGACCCGGCGCATGGCATCGAAGTCGGCGAACACCGAGCGTGTGTCGTGCTCGTAGACGAACCCCAGCACGCACAGCGACACAGCCACGCGGCGGACGAACGGCGAGTCATATTGCCCGACCAGGATCACGGGCGGCATGATACGCCGTTGCGCCGGACTGTCATCCACGACGATCAGGCCGGAACCGGTCGGGATGTTCAATTTGTGCGGCTTTGAGGTTGCGATGACCAAGACAGTCACAGTCGAGATCAAGGTGGATGAGGCGGAGGCGGACGCGCTCAAAGACGCTGATCGGCGGGCTCGCATCGGACGCCTCGTGAGCCAGGTCGCGCGCTTGTACCAAGGCCCCGATCCGCTCGCTGCCGTCCTTGCACGGGCCTCTCTCGCAGCCCAGGGAGCGGGCTGACGGACCAGGAGATCGATGCGGAGCTTGCCGCCTACAATGCGGAACGCCGGCACTGATCTGTCGCCCCAATGCCGTGCCGCCTGAACGCACAAAGGCAGATCGCATTGCTTGACAGATGCAACCGTCGGCACATTCTATAAGAAGTCGTAAATTCCAACTTGCACACCATGAGCCATTCAGGAGTTGCGGCCATGCCGCTGGTGAGGATCAAGGAGAAGGGACAGGTGACGCTGCCGGCCAAAATCCGGGAACGCCGCGGTTTGCATACGGGCGACTATATGGAGGTTCAGGAAGAGGGAAATCGCATTGTCCTCATCCCCCAGCAGATCGCGCCGCGTCACCCGGAAATCGACAAGGCAATCGCCGAAGGTCTCGCCGACGTGCGCTCTGGTCGTGTCACGCCAGCGTTCAAGAACATGGCGGAATACAGGGCCTGGCGAAAGACGCCCGCAGGCAAGAAATTCGCCGGATCGTAGCATGGCATGCGGGTTCGATTCTCTCGGCTGGCGGATAAGCAGTATGCCGGCTTGCCTTCACGCCTGCGGGCGCAGGTTGACAAGCAATTGGACTTTCTGAGCCAAAATCTTCGGCACCCATCCATTCAAGCGAAGAAGTACGGTGGCACCGGTGACGTCTGGCAGGGAAGAGTGAACCGGGACTACCGTTTCTATTTTCAGATCATCGACGAAACATACCACGTCATCGCTATCATCCCCCACCCAAAGTGAGGGCGCAACCTATGCTGGTGCATGATGCAAGAATATCGCTCCCCGCTTGACCCCACCCTTCCGGTCTACGCATAGTCCGGGCCATGGTATCCGTGTATAGGCAGGCGCGAATTACCGGCCCGGCGGCTCGCTGAGCCCCGGGAGACCCGACGCGCCCACCCAATCGCGGCCACGTGCCGCACCGGACAACCCTGGACTGATCCATGAACGACGCCCCCGCCCAACGCGACTACCGCGACACCGTCTTCCTGCCGCAGACCTCCTTCCCGATGCGCGGCGACCTGCCGAAGCGCGAGCCGCAGATCCTCGCCCGCTGGGAGAAGATGGACCTCTGGTCCCGCCTGCGCGCCGCATCGAAGGACCGGCCGAAATTCATCCTGCACGACGGCCCGCCCTATGCGAATGGCAACATCCATATCGGCACCGCACTGAACAAGATCCACAAGGACGTCATCAACCGCACCCGCCAGATGGCCGGCTACGACGCCGACTACATCCCCGGCTGGGACTGCCACGGCCTGCCGATCGAATGGAAGATCGAAGAGCAGTACCGCGAGGCGAAGAAGGACAAGGACGCCGTCCCGGTGCTCCAGTTCCGCGCCGAGTGCCGCGCCTATGCCGAGCACTGGCTCGCGGTGCAGATGGCGGAGTTCCGCCGTCTCGGCGTCGAGGGCAACTGGCGCGAGCGCTACGCCACCATGGACCATCCCTCGGAAGCCGCGATCGCCGCCGAGATCTGCAAGTTCCTGATGAACGGGGCGCTGTATCGCGGGCTGCGGCCGGTCCTGTGGTCGCCGGTCGAGAAGACCGCGCTGGCCGAGGCGGAGGTCGAGTACCACGACCACACCTCGCACACGATCTGGGTGCGCTTCCCCGTGACGCACCCCGCACGGCCGCAACTGCGCGATGCGGCACTGGTGATCTGGACCACGACGCCCTGGACCATGCCCGGCAACCGCGCGATCGCCGCCGGCGAGGCGTTCGACTACGCGGTGATCCACGTCGATGCGGTGGAGCCCAATTCGCGCGCGCGCGTCGGCGAGAAGCTGGTGGTCGCGCTGGAACTGGCGCAGCAGTTCGTCAAGGACCTCGGCATCGCCGCCCATCACGTCGCGCACGTGTTCAAGGGCGCGGACCTCGCCGGTACGATCTGTGCTCACCCTTTGCGCGGCCGCGGCTACGAGTTCGACGTGCCGCTGCTGCTCGGCGATTTCGTCACCACCGAGGCCGGCACCGGCCTCGTGCACATCGCGCCCAACGCCGGCGAGGATGACTTCGTGCTCGGCCGCCAGCATGGGCTGGAAGTGGCGGACACCGTCGGCGATGACGGGGTGTTCAACGGCTGGGTGCCGCTGTTCGCCGGCCTCCACGTCTACAAGGCGGACGACCCGGTTGCCGCCGCGCTCGACGCGGCGGGCGCGCTGCTCGGACGCGGCAAGCTGGTGCACTCGTATCCGCATTCCTGGCGTTCGCGCGCGCCGCTGATCTTCCGCGCTACGCCTAACTGGTTCATCCGCCTCGACGGTCCCGAGCGCATCCGCGAAAAGGCGATGGACGCCATCGCGGCTACGCATTTTGTGCCGGAGCAGGCGCGCAACCGGCTGGGCTCCATGGTCGCCAACCGCCCCGACTGGTGCATCAGCCGGCAACGCGCCTGGGGCGTGCCGATCGCGGTGTTCGTCGACAAGCGCACCGGCGAGCCGCTGCGCGACGAAGCGGTGGTCGCGCGCATCGTCGCCGCATTCGCGACCGAAGGTGCCGATAGCTGGTACTCGTCGCCGCCGTCGCGCTTCCTCGGCAACGACCGGAACCCGGACGACTACGAGCAGGTGATGGACATCGTCGACGTCTGGCTCGAGGCCGGCTCGACCCATGCCTTCGTGCTGGAGGCGCGCGGGCTGCCCTGGCCGGCGGATCTGTATCTGGAAGGCTCCGACCAGCATCGCGGCTGGTTCCAGTCGTCATTGCTGGAAGCGGTGGGCACGCGCGGCGTCGCGCCGTTCAAGGCGGTGCTGACCGACGGCTTCGTGATGGACGAGCAGGGACGCAAGATGTCGAAGTCCCTGGGCA
>JANWJK010000034.1 GCA_025452005.1 Acetobacteraceae bacterium
CGATCGAGAACGTGTAGAGCGTGACCGCTGCCTCGTCCTTGTTCCTGGCGAACCTGCGGTGAATGAACGCGTAGAGCTTCGAGGACACGTCGGACGAGAGAACGCTCAGACGCTTCAGCAGCGCGGCGTCGAGGCGGACCTCGCGGTCGGCGAAGCTGGCTTCCGGCATAACGTCTCCCCTTTGGCCCTGCGGGAACTTACTTTGGAACGGACGCTATCAGTGCGCTGAAACCGGCGGAAATCCTATGCCCTGCGGGGAACCAATAGCCCGCGCGCTGCATGGCGGCCGGGTTCATCTCGGCGATCGCCTTGTCGCGCTGCGCCTGCATACGCTGGTAATCGCGCAGCAGGCTGCGCATCCCCCGCAGCATCGAGGCCGCCTGGGCGCGGCAGCGCAGCGTGGTGCTGATGTCGTTGCGGTACTCGCCGGCGAGACGGAGGCTATCGGCGGAGTTGGCCTCGGCCAGGACGATGTCGACAGCGACATTGGCGTCCAGCGCGTCGGTGGGATGCAGCGCGGCGACCGCGGCCACTGCGAGGTCGTCGCGCGCGGCGAGGGTCTCGGGCGTGTCGGTGGGGTGCTCCGGGAGGGTGCTGCGGAGGCGGGCGAACACCTCGTGGGCGATGGATGCGGGGAGGTTGGGGAGGGAGTGCATGGGGTTTGTGACCGCTCCGATGTGGCGAAACAGCGGATGTGGTAGTTAGGTGTGGTGATTGCAAATAGTTATTTATACCAACCTATGCCGCCACGCCTTCGGGGCCGGCCTTTCCGCCGGTGCGACAGGTTGTAAGGTTCCGGCGGGAAATCAGGAGGCGCCGATGACCGATACGCTGGACGGCGGCTGCGCCTGCGGCAGGCTGCGCTACCGCATGCAGGGCAGGCCGATGTTCGTGCACTGCTGCCACTGCAAGGACTGCCAGCGCCAGACCGGCACAGGCTTCGTGCTCAACGCGCTGATCGAGGCCGATCGGGTCGCCACGCTGTCCGGCGATCCCAGGCCCTACGCCATGCCGACCGACAGCGGCCGGCCGCACACGGTGTTCCGCTGCCCCGATTGCGGCACCGCGGTGTGGAGCGAGTACGGCGGCCTGACGAAACTGCGCTTTGTGCGCGTCGGCACGCTCGACGATCCGGCGGCGCTGCCGCCGGATGTGCACATCTACACAAGGTCGAAGCTGCCGTGGATCGCGCTGCCCCCGGGCGTGCCGGCATTCGAGGCGTACTACAGTTCGCGCGACCTATGGCCGGCGGAAAGTCTGGCACGGCGCAAGGCGGTGGTGGGGTAGTACGTGTGCACTGGGGGTTTGGACACCAGCACGCCTGATTCCGAGGCGTCACCGCTCACGCCCTGTCAGCGGGAAGTTCACCCTGTTGAGGGTCGATCTGTAATCAGGTTTACTTCACGACGGATCCGCGGACAAAACGAAGAAATCGGGGAGAAGCATCATGTCTGAAACATTCGATTTCGTCGTGGTGGGCGGCGGCTCCGCCGGCGCGGTGATCGCATCCCGCCTTTCCGAAGACCCCACCTGCCGCGTCGCGCTCCTCGAAGCCGGTGACCGCCCGCCGGAGGTCTCCTCCCTCCCCATTGCCTGCGCCGCGATGCAACTCAACCCCGAAGTGGACTGGATGTACACCGCCGATCCCGGAAAAGCCGGCCTCGGCCTCAACGGCGGTCGCATCCCGGTTCCGCGCGGCAAGATGCTCGGCGGGTCATCCAGCATCAACTACATGATGTATGTGCGCGGTCATCCCGGCGACTTCGACGCCTGGGCCCAAAGTGGCGCCACGGGATGGAGCTACGACGAAGTCCTGCCCTACTTCCGCAAGAGCGAAGGCCTCGCCGCCACCGACGCCGTCGTCATCGACGCCCCCGCGCACAATATCACCGGCCCCCTCGGCGTCTCCGTCCGCTCCCCCGTCCCCACGGCGGTGAGTGACTTCGTCGAAGCCGCCGTCGCCGCCGGCATCCCGCGCGGCGACTACAACGGTCGCGACCGCGGCGGCCCTGCCGGCGTCGCATCCATCGCGCAAAGCACCACGCGCGGCGGCAAGCGTTCCAGCACCTATCAGGCCTTCCTCGAAGGGGAACCGGAGCGTCGCCCGAACCTCGCCATCATCACCGGCGCGCAGGCCACCCGCATCCTCCTGGAGGGCACGAACGGAAACGTCGCCGCCACCGGCGTCGAATACCGCACCGCGACCGGCGACGTCCAAACGGTGCATGCACGCAAGGAAGTCATCGTCAGCGCCGGCGCCATTGGCTCACCGCATCTGCTGCTGCTGTCCGGCATCGGCCCGCGGCAGGAACTGGAAGCCGCCGGAATCACCTGCAGACACGACTCTCCACATGTCGGCAAACATCTGAAGGACCACCTGATGTTGCCGCTCTACTTCCCCGCGCCCGGCTCGGGCGTGACCTTGAACGAAATCATGCTGTCCCTTGGTCCCGACGCCCTGCGCGGTCCAGGCGGCCCCTTGCCGGCCGATCCCGCCCATGACGTGAACCTTTCGCCGCAACAACAAGCCCTGAAGCAGGAGGCCGAACGTCGCGTCGCGGAATGGCAGACGGAAGGCACCGGCCTCGCTGCCTCGTCCCTCGCCGATGGCGCCGTGTTCTGCTCCACCGGGCTCGGCGACATGCACAGCCACGACATGGAGATCATCTGCTCTCCGACAGCCGGCGACCACAACCTTGTGCATACACTCTTCAACATCGATACCGCCCGCTTCTTCGACGACCCCGCCGCACACATGGCGCCGGATGTGGAACGGGTCGCCTTGATGGCCAATCCCGTGCTGCCGCGCAGCGAGGGCGAGATCGTCCTGCAGAGCACCGACCCCACCGTGCACCCGACGATCCGCATGAACTACTACGACGATCCCTACGACATGAAGGTCATGATCGCCGTGGCCCGCCGCACACTCGACGTCGCGGCCCACTGGCCCGGCAACCGCAAGGTCGGCCCCGTGATGATCCCGCCCTTCCTCGCCGAGAAGCACGGCCACGTCGCCGGCACGGACCCCAGCGACGCACTGCTCGAGGATTTCGCCTTGCATTTCTCCCTGACGGTCTACCATCACTCCTGCACCTGCCGGATGGGCGACGTCGTCGATCCGGGGCTACGTGTCATCGGTGTCAACCGGATGCGCGTGGCGGATGCCAGCGTCATGCCCAATGTGACCAGCGGCAACACGAATGCCCCAACCATCATGATCGGCGAAAAGGCGGCGGAAATGATCGCGATCGATCACGGGGTCAGGCTGCACACTTTCGTGGGAGAGAAGTCCCCCAATGCGCCATGATGTCGGACCCCCAGCCCGTCCGACAACTCGTCATTCGTCTGTGCGGACGTACTGAATTTTAGTACCTCGGCACAGTGGTTTTGACCGGTTGGGACGAGGCGGTTTCCGTGTTCCGGGCGAGCCGGGATGAGTGCCTGGACGGACAGCCGGAATCGACCCAAAGCGACTCCCGACCCGCACCGAACTCTTGCACCGAAACAAGCCAGATTCTTGAATTGTGAACCTAGCGTCGATGGCTTCCGGCGCTTCCGATCGGTCGTTCCGCGATGTACCGAAATGAGGCCTGCCGGCTTAAATCAAGCGTCGCCGTTGCTCAGGTTCGCTTGCTTTGCGCACTCCCTCGCTGAGCCATTCGAATCGCCGGCCGCGAGACGAAAGCCCTCGCCGCGAAGCGCGATATCTTCCGGCCGCATCCAGGGCGCAAGTTGATAGCGAGGATCCACCGGCGGCGCGCGCGACAGGACGCCGCGTGCCTCGTCCAGATGCCCCTCAAAGGCCAGCGCCGCCGCGAGCACCGTATGGTAGTTGCTATAATACGGCCGTAGACGGCCGACCTGGCGCAAGGTCTCCGCGGCGGCGGCGAATTGCCGTGCGAAGAACTGGATCAGCCCGATCCAGAGGAGCCAAAGCGAGGTAAACGGATCATACGGGCTCGCGCGCATCGCCTGGCGCAAACGGTCCAGCGCCTCCTCGCGATACCCGCCAAACCCCAGGACGCAACCGAGCATACCGATCCCGAACGAACCGTTCGGATTGAGCGCGACCGCCTTGCGAGCTTCAGCGATCGCCGCTTCCCAGTCGCCGCCCCACATCCGCATATGCGCCAGAACGGCGTGCCCCATGGCGTCCTTGTCGTCGAGCGAAACGGCGATCAGCGCTTCCTCGAGTGGGAGCCCTTGAACCTCTGAGAAGGGGTGCGTCGAGTAGTGCCAAATCTCCCATTGCAGGGCCAGTGCATAGCCGTAATGGCCAGGCGCGAACTTCGGATCGAGTTCGATAGCGCGGCGGAAGAAGGTCCGCGCGGCCTGGTTCTCATCCGATCCGTGGTTGTAGAAGTGCCAAAGCCCTCGCTGGTAGGCTTCCCACGCATCCAGCCGTTCCAGTGGCTTGCGCAGGACGCGCTGCTGCTCGGCATCTGCCAGCGCGGGCTCGATGATCCCGGCGACACTCGTCGCGATCTCATCCTGAATGGCAAAGATATCGCTGACGTCGCGATCGTAACGCCCGGCCCAAATATGGCCGCCTGAGGTCGCATCGATCAATTGCGTGGTGACGCGCAGCCGATCGCCGGCGCGGCGAACACTGCCTTCCAGCGCGTAGCGGACGCCGAGGTCGCGGCCGATCTGGCGGACATCCAACCCGCGCCCCCGGTAGGCGAACGCCGAATTACGGGCGATCACGAACAGCGAGCGGATGCACGACAGCGCCGTGGTGATGTCCTCGACCAGGCCATCGGCGAAATAGACCTGCTCTGGATCGCCGCTCATGTTCTGAAACGGCAATACCACCAGGGACGGTCTGTCCGGCAGCGCCAGGCCTGGCTGAGCTGCGCCGGCCGATGTTTCCCGTTCGATAATGACTTCGGCCGCCAACAGGTAGCCGCGCCTGGGCATCGTTCTGAGAATCCGCTGCGCGTCGTCGCCAATGGCGCGGCGAATGTCGCGGACGCACTGCGTTATGCTGTCGTCCGTGACCGCGATATCGGACCATATCGCCCGATTGATGGTATCGCGGTCAATCAGCCGCCCGGCGCTTTCCACGAGGAGCCGCAGCAACTCGAAGGATTGTCGCCGAAGCGAAAGCTCCTCGCCGGCCACCGTCAGCAGCGACCCCCGCCTGATGTCCAGAACAAAGCCCGCGAAGCTGTAGGTCGCCACAGGGGCCGCGGCGTCCATGGTGTTCCCCCAACAGTGCCGGTTGTTTAAG
>JANWJK010000035.1 GCA_025452005.1 Acetobacteraceae bacterium
GAGGCCGGCTGGAAGCCGGGCAGCGACGGGATCTGCCGCAACGCCGCCGGCGAGCCGCTGGCGATCGAGCTCAGCACCACGGCCGGCAACCGCCTGCGCGAGTTGCAGGAGCAGGTGCTCCAGAGCCAATGGAAGGCCGCCTGCGTGCAGATCACCATCAAGAACGAGCCGGCGCGCACCCTGTTCGGTGAAACGCTGAAGCATCGCGTCTATCCCGGCATGGTGATGTATGCCTGGAGCAGCGCGGTCGCCGAAAGCCCGAAGCGCACGCTGGGCACGTCGGACATCCCGACCAAGGAGAACAACTACACCGGCACCAACCAGGTCGCGTTCAGCGATCCGCGCATGGACGAGGACATCGCCAAGGCGGAAACCGAGCTGGACCCGGCCAAGCAGAAGGCGATCTGGGCCGACATGCAGCGGATCTACGCCGAACAACTGCCGGTCCTGCCGCTGTTCTACCGCGCCGAAGCGCATGTCGTGCCGAAATGGCTGCAAGGCTACGTCGCAACCGGCCATGGCGGGAGCTCGCTGTGGGCCGAGAGCTGGCACCCGGGCTGAACCACGCCGCGCCCATTCTTTCCGTGCGTGGGCTGACCGTGACCTTTCCGGCGCGCGACGGCGATCGCGCGGTGGTCGCGGGCATCGGCTACGACCTGCATCCCGGACGCACGCTGGGCGTGGTCGGCGAGTCGGGCTGCGGCAAGTCGATCACCGCGCTGGCCTTGATGGGGCTGGTGCCGCCGCCGGGACACGTGGTCGGCTCGATCCGGTTCGAAGGGCAGGAGCTGTCGGATCAGCCCGCTTCCGCGTGGCGGGCGCTGCGGGGCGACCGGATGGCGATGGTGTTCCAGGAGCCGATGACGGCGCTCAATCCGGTGATGCCGGTGGGCCGGCAGATCGCCGAGGTCCTGGTGCTCCACAAGGACCTTGGCTGGAAGCCAGCGGCGGAACGCGCGGTGGACCTGCTGGACGCGGTCGGCATTCCGGCGGCACGCGAACGGGCGACGGCCTATCCGCACCAACTGTCCGGCGGCCAGCGGCAGCGCGCCATGATCGCCATGGCGCTGGCGTGCCGCCCGGCGCTGCTGATCGCCGACGAACCGACCACCGCGCTCGACGTCACGATCCAGGCGCAGATCCTGGACCTGATGGTCGACCTCCAGTCGGAGATCGGCATGGCGATCCAGTTCATCAGCCACAATCTCGCGGTGATCTCCGAGATCGCGCACGAGATCATCGTGATGTATGCCGGCCGGATCGTCGAACGGGCGCCGGCCGAGGCGCTGTTCGCCTCGCCGCTGCATCCCTATACGCACGGGCTGATCGCGACCCTGCCGAACCCGGACCATCGCATGGAGCGGCTGCCGGTGATCCCCGGCGGCGTCGCCGATGCCGCCAGTGCGCGCGGATGCTGCTTCGCCGATCGCTGCAGCCGAGTACGCATGGCGTGCCGGGCGGCGCAGCCGGTGCTCGAGGAACTCGCGCCGGGTCACTTCGTCGCCTGCATCGATCCCGGCTGATGACGGCGCTGGTCGAACTGGATCGGGTGAGCGTGCACTTCGATCAGCGCCGCGGGCTGCTCGGCCGGCGCAGCGTGCTGCATGCGGTGGAGCAGGTCAGCCTGACGATAGCGGAGGGCGAGACCGTTGGCCTGGTGGGCGAGAGCGGCAGCGGCAAGAGCACTCTCGGCCATGTCATAGCCGGATTGCGCAAGCCGACGCAGGGGGAAATGCGGTTTCGCGGACACTCGCTCGACCGCGCGACCCGTCGCGTCGCGCAGCACGCGATCCAGATCGTATTCCAGGATCCGTTCGGCGCGCTCGATCCGCGCATGCCGGTCTCGGCCATCATCGCCGAGCCGCTGACCATCAATCGCATCGGCTCGCAGGCGGAACGCCGGGAGCGCGCCGCGTCGCTGGTACACGACGTGGGCCTGCCGCAGGACGCGCTGAACCGCTATCCGCATGAATTCTCCGGCGGCCAGCGCCAGCGGATCGCGATCGCCCGCGCGCTGGCGCCCAATCCCGCGCTGATCGTGGCGGACGAGCCGCTGTCGGCGCTCGACGTGTCGATCCAGAGCCAGGTGCTCAACCTGATGCGCGACGTGCAGCAGCAGCGCCAGCTCGCGTATCTGTTCATCAGCCACGACATGGCGGTGGTGAACCATCTGGTGGATCGGGTGGCGGTGCTCTATCTCGGCCGCCTGGTGGAGATCGCGCCGCGTGCCGAGTTGTTTGCGCGGCCGTCGCATCCCTACACCCGGGCACTGCTGGACGCGGTGCCGCGCATCGGTCATTTCCGCGCGCGCCACCGCACGATCCAGGGGGAGATGCCGAGCCCGCTGGCGCCGCCGCCTGGTTGCGTGTTCCATCCCCGTTGCGGCAAGGCGCAGGACATCTGCCGCGTGACGGCGCCCGAGCTGCTGCCGGCACCGGGCCGGCCGGCGCAGCTCGCCGCCTGCCACTTCAAGGACTAGACGACGATGGCGCGCTTCATGCTTCGTCGCTGCGGCGAGACCTTGCTGGTGCTGCTGATTATGTCGTTCGTGATCTACAGCCTGATCGGCCTGATGCCGGGCGACCCGCTGGACGTGATGCTGGCGAGCGCGCCGGGGGTGACGCCGGAGGTGGTGGCGCATCTGCGCGCGATCTACGGCCTCGATCAGCCGTTGCTGCTGCGCTACTGGCATTGGTTGATGGCGGCGCTGGGCGGCGATTTCGGCTTCTCTCGCTCGCACGCGCAGCCGGCGTTGCAGGTGCTGGCGCCGGCGCTGGTCGAGACCGCCAGGCTGATGCTGTCGGCCTTCACGCTGAGCGTCGTCCTGGCACTCGTGCTGGGGATTGTCGCGGCGCTGCGGCCTGGCCGGGCGCTGGACAGCATCATCAGCCTTGCGGCGTTCGCCGGCATATCGGTGCCGGTGTTCTGGCTGGCGCTGGTGCTGATCCTGGTGTTCGCGGTCGAACTGCACTGGCTGCCAGCGAGCGGCACGACGGCGCTGGGCGAGCACGGCTTCGCGGCGCATATGCGGCACCTGTTGCTGCCGGTGGTGACGCTGGCGCTGTTCTACACCGGTCAGTTCAGCCGGTTCGTGCGCGCCGCCATGATCGAGACGCTGCGCATGGACCATGTGCGGACAGCGCGCGCCAAGGGCGCGCCCGAGCGGCGCGTGGTGCTGGTGCACGCGTTGCGCAACGCCATGATCCCGGTGGTGACCGTGATGGCGCTGAGCTTCGGCACGCTGTTCTCGGGCGCCCTGGTGACCGAGACCATGTTCGCCATACCCGGCATGGGCAAGACGATCTACGACGCCATCCTCGGCAATGACTACAACCTGGCGCTCACCGGATTGCTGTTCGCGACGCTGGTGACGCTGCTGTCGAACCTGGTGGCGGACCTCGCCTATGGCTGGCTGGACCCGCGGATCGTGCTGACATGAGTGTTTCCGCCCTTGAAGGCGCGGTGGTCGTCGAGCAGGCGGTCGGTACCTGGCGGCTGCGCTGGCAGCGCTTCCGGCAGCACCGCGGGGCGATGGCGAGCCTGGTCGCGCTGCTCCTGCTGCTCGCCTTCGTGCTGGCGGCATTCCCACTACAGCCCCTGCTGGACATCGATCCCTATGCGACCGACCTGCTGGCGCGGTTCGACCCGCCTTCGGCGCAGCATCTTCTGGGCACCGACGAAGCCGGGCGGGACGTGCTGCTTCGCCTGATGATTGGCGGGCAGGTGTCGTTGCTGGTCGGTGTGCTGGCGACCGCCATCGGCGGGGCGTTCGGGGTGATGCTCGGGGTGTCCGCCGGATATTTCGGCGGCCGGCTGGACGAGTTCCTGATGCGCTTCACCGACGGCATGATCGCGCTGCCGCTGTTGCCGCTGCTGATCGTGCTGGGCGCGCTCGATCTGACGAAGCTGGGCTTCTCCGCCGAGTTCGCGCGGTCCGGCGCGGCCGGGTTCTGGCGCATCGTGGTGATCATCTCGCTGGTGGACTGGACAGCCACCGCGCGGATCGCCCGCGCCAGCACACTGTCGATCAAGGAGCGCGACTTCGTACGCGCCGCCTGGGCCAGCGGTGCGGGCCCGCTCTATGTCATGGCGACGCATGTGCTGCCCAATATCGCGACGCCGCTGATCGTCGCGATCACTCTCACGATCGGTCGGGTGATCCTGCTCGAATCGGTGCTGAGCTTCCTGGGCTTCGGCGTGGTGCCGCCGACGCCGAGTTGGGGGAACATGCTGAACAACGCCCAGGAGCTGGTGACGCAGGCGCCGGCGCTGGCGATCTATCCGGGGCTGCTGATCTTCATCACGGTGATCGCGGTGAATTTCCTCGGTGACGGGTTGCAGCACGCGTTCGATCCGCGCTCCGATCGGTAGCGTCGATGCCGCCGCCCTTGCTCCTGCTGCAGGACATCCGCCTCAGCTTCGGATCATCGCCGGTGCTGGCCGGTGCCGGCATGGCGGTCGGCGGCGGCGACCGGCTCTGCCTGGTAGGGCGCAACGGTTCCGGCAAGTCCACCCTGCTGCGGATTGCGGCCGGACTGATGCAGCCGGACAGCGGCCGCCGGTTCGCGCAGCCCGGTGCCACGATCCGCTATCTGCCGCAGGAGCCGGACCTGTCCGGCTTCGCCACGACGTTGGCCTATGTCGAGGCGGGGCTGGTCGGCGACGCCGAGGAGGACCGCCACCGGTCGCGGTATCTGCTGGAACAGCTCGGTCTCACCGGCGCGGAGGCGCCCGCCACGCTGTCGGGCGGCGAGGCGCGCCGTGCCGCGCTGGCCCGCGTGCTGGCGCCGTCACCGGACATCCTGCTGCTCGACGAGCCGACCAACCACCTGGACCTGCCCGGCATCGAGTGGCTCGAGAACGAACTCGCCGCCATGCGATCGGGCATCGTGCTGATCAGCCACGACCGGCGCCTGCTGGAGCGGCTGTCGCGCGCCACCATCTGGCTGGACGGCGGCGTCACCCGCACGCTGGACCGCGGTTTTGCCGCGTTCGAGGCCTGGCGCGACGAGGTGCTGGAGCAGGAGGCGGGCGAGCGGCATAAACTCGGGCGCAAGATCGCCATGGAGGAGGACTGGCTGCGCTACGGCGTCACCGCGCGGCGCAAGCGCAACCAGAAACGGCTGGCCGACCTGCACGCGCTGCGCAAGCGGCGCAAGGAGCAGCGCGCGCGGCAGGGCACGGTGCGGCTGGAGGCGGCCCAGGCGGAGCTGTCCGGGCGGCTGGTCATCGCAGCCGAGGGGGTGGCGAAGTCGTTCGGCGACCTTGTGGTGGTGCGCGACCTTACCACGCGCATCTTGCGCGGCGATCGCATCGGCATCGTCGGTCGCAACGGCGCCGGCAAGACGACGCTGCTGAACCTGCTGACCGGCGCGCTGGCGCCCGATGCGGGCGAGGTGCGCCTTGGCACCAACCTGGAGCAGGTGACGCTGGACCAGGGCAGGGAGACGCTTGAGCCGGCGCAGACGCTCGCCCAGGCGCTGTCCGGCGGGCAGGGCGACACGGTGGCGGTGGGCGGGCAGCGTCGCCACGTCGTCGGCTATATGCGGGATTTCCTGTTCGCGCCCGAGCAGGCCAACACGCCGGTCGGCGTGCTGTCCGGCGGCGAGCGTGGCCGGCTGATGCTGGCGCGCGCCTTCGCCCGTCCATCCAACCTGCTGGTGCTCGACGAACCGACCAACGACCTCGACCTGGAGACGCTGGAGCTGTTGCAGGAGCGGCTGTCCGAGTATCCGGGGACCGTGCTGCTGGTCAGCCACGACCGCGATTTCCTCGATCGCGTGGTGACCGCGACGATCGCGGCCGAGGGCAACGGGCGGTGGGTCGAATACGCTGGCGGCTACACCGACATGCTGGCTCAGCGCGGACCGGTGCCGGCCGGACCGGTTCCCGCCGCGAGGCGGCCGCGGGCCGCTGCGAAGCCGCCGCCGCAGGCGGATGCGCGTCCGCGCCGGATGACCTTCAAGGACCGCCACGCGCTCGAGACGTTGCCGGTCCGCATCGCGGCGCTCCAGGCCGAGATCGCCGACAAGCATGTGCTGCTGGCAGACCCCGACCTGTATGCGCGAGACCCGGCCCGATTTGCCAGGCTGACAGAGGCGCTGAGCGTCGCGCAGGACGCGCTGGCGGCGGCGGAGGAGCAATGGCTCACGCTCGAGGTGCTGCGCGAGGAGATCGGAGGCTGAGATGCACATCGTCGTAGTCGGCGCCGGCATCCTCGGTGCGAGCGCCGGCTTCCATCTGGCGCAGGCGGCGCACAGGTGACGATCGTCGATCAGGCGCATGACGGGCGGGCCACCGCAGCGGGCGCCGGCATCATCTGCCCGTGGGTGTCGGGGGCGGAGGATGCGGCGTTCTATCGCCTGTATGTCGAGGGTGCGCGCTACTACGGCGAACTGGTTCACCTGCTGGCCGAACTCGGCGAGACCGACCTGGGTTTCCGCCGTGTCGGCGCGCTCGTCGTGTCGGACGATGCGGATGAGCTGGCGGCATTCGACACCGTGTTGTCGCGGCGGCGCGCCGACACGCCGGAGATGGGTGCGACCAGCCTGCTGTCCCCGCGTGAGACCGGGGCGCTGTTCCCGCCGCTGCGTGGCGATCTCGCGGGCCTGCATGTCGCGGGCGGGGCCCGCGTCGATGGACGGCGGATGGCGGCGGGCCTGTTGCGCGCCGCGCAGCAACTCGGCGCCCGGGTGATCGAGGGCCACGCCGAACTTGTCGCCGCCGCCGGCCGCGTCACTGGCGTGAGGCTGCGCGACACGACGATCGCGGCGGATCGCGTGGTCGTGGCGGCGGGCGCCTGGGCGCCCACGCTGCTGCTGCCGCTGGGGATTGCGCTGCCGATCGAGCCGCAGCGCGGCCAGATCGTGCACCTGCATGTGGCGGGGCAGGACACGCGCGACTGGCCGGTCGTGCTGCCGCAAGGCGGCCATTACCTGCTGGCGTTCGATGACTCTCGTGTGGTTGCCGGTGCGACCCGCGAGAGCGGTGTCGGGTTCGACTATCGCGTCACGGCGTCCGGCCAGGCCGAAGTGCTGGCGGAGGCACTGCACGTGGCCCCGGGTCTGGCGACGGCAACCGTCATCGAGACGCGGGTCGGGTTCCGCCCGGTTGGGCCAGGGATCAGGCCGCTGCTTGGACCGGTGCGCGGACTGGACGGTCTGGTGATCGGCAATGGCCTCGGCGCGGCCGGCCTGACCATCGGCCCGTTTGCCGGACGATTGTTGTGCGACGCGGCATTGGGACGCGATATGCCGCTCGACATCACGCCGTTCGCCCCGCTGCGGAACGCCGGGCCTGGTGCGCCGGCTCGGCCGCTTCGCTGAGGTGTTGCGGCCGGTGCGATCCGATCGTGCCGCTACTTCTGCGCGTCCGTGTATGGGTAGATCACGTCGCCCGTCTTCAGCGGCGGCGGCCAGAGGATCACCTCGGTGCTCGCATCCTTGAACTGCTCCACGTCGTTCGCCTTCACGTTGCGGAACTGCACCTCCAGCACCTGCGGCTCGGCCCATTCGCCGTTGGAACCGAACTTCACGTCGCCGACGACTGTCTTGAAGGTGTGCGAGCGCAGATAATCGGCGAGCTTTTCCTGGTCGAGGCTTTCGCTGCCTTCCACTGCCTGCTGGAGCACCTGCATGTAGCTGTAAGCGAAGGGCGGCAGATAATAGCCAAGCGGATCGACCCCGGCCGCCGGCGCCTTCGCCTGGTACTGCTCCAGGAAAGCCTTCGACTCCGGCGACGAGCGCTTCGACCACGGTAGCCAGAAGTCGTAGTCCACGATGCCGTTGAGCAGCGGGCCGAGCTGCGTCTTGATCGCTGTGCTCTGCAATCCGACCATGCCGCCGCCGAACAGCTTGGCCTTGAGACCCACCTCGTGCGCGGCGCGGACCATGCCGACCGTATCGGGCGGATAGGAGCAGACCAGCACGAGGTCCGGATTGGTCGCCTGGATCGCGCGCACGATCGGCGTGTAGTCGGTCGTCGTCGGCGGATAGGTCTTGTCATAGACGATCTTCAGGCCCGCCTCTTTCGCCAGGACCCGCGCGCCCTCCATCGCGTTGTGCGGAAACTCGGCGTCCGCGCCGACCATTGCCAGCGTCTGCGGCTTCGGGTCCTGCGCCATGGCCGTGGCGAAGAAGCCCGCCGCAAAGCTCTGCTTCGGCTCTGGCCCGCCGGTCGGCGTGAACGAGAAGTACTTCGGGTACTTGAACTCGGAATTCACCGCCAGGCCGAACAGGCTGAGGAAAGTACGGTTGTGCTGCATGATGATCGGCATGGCGGGCGCGATCATGTTGGTGGCATAGCCGCTGACGATCAGGTCGACCTTGTCCACGTCGAGCAGCTTGGTATAGAGCCCCGGAATCGTCGCCGGGTTCGACTGGTCGTCGTAATACACCAGCTTGACCGGTCGCCCGAGCAGGCCGCCCTTCGCGTTGGTTTCCGCTTCCCAGATCTGCATGGCGAGCAGCGCCGCCTTGCCGATCGGTGCGAGCCCGCCGGTCAGCGCCATGCCGAAGCCGACCGTGATCGGCGTTTGCGCCTGTGCCGGCGCGATACACGCAAGAGCCACGGCGGCAGCGAAAGCGAGGCGCCTGGGCAGCATCGAAATTCCTCCCTGTTGGTTGCTTGCCCGCATCCTATGGTGCGGCGGAGTGGCACGCCAGAGGGGATGCGCTATGCTCCGCCGACCAAGCCACAGGAGCGTGCCATGCAGGATCTTGACGAGAATACCGTCACCGAAGCCGCACTCGCGCAGATGGCGAATACGCCGGACCCGCGCATGAAGGAGATCATGGACGCCGCGGTGCGCCACCTGCACGCCTTCGCCCGCGACGTGCGGCTGACGCCGGCCGAATGGCTGACCGGCATCCAGTTCCTCACCGCGGTCGGCCAGGCGTGCACACCGTTCCGCCAGGAGTTCATCCTGCTGGCCGACGTGCTGGGCGTCAGTGCGCTGGTCAATGCGATGCACGACAAGAAGGCGCGCGAACTCGGCACGCAGAGCAGCCTGCTCGGCCCGTTCTATCGCGAGGGCGCGCCGGAACTGCCGCTCGGCGGCAGCATCGTGGCGAAGCCATCGGTGCCGGAGATCGTGGTGTACGGCCGCGTCACCGACAACGACGGCAAGCCGGTCCCCGGTGCATTGGTGCAGGTGTGGCAGACCAGCGAGCACGGGCTGTATGACCTTCAGGCGGAGAACGCCGCCGAGATAATGGACCTGCGCGCGAACTTCCGCGCCGATGCCGATGGGCGGTACCATTTCCGTACGGTGCGTCCGCTCGGTTATTCGATCCCGATGGACGGGCCGGTGGGCGAGATGGTGAAGGCGCAGAACCGCCACGGCTTCAGGCCGTCGCACATCCACTTCCTGATCGGTGGCGACGGCTATCGCGAGCTGGTCACCGCTCTCTACTTCGGCGATGACGAGCACATCGATTCGGATACGGTGTTCGGCGTGTCCGGTTCGCTGGTGGTGGGCTCGAAGGACGATCCGGAATCGCCGATCGCGGGATTGCGGGCGGTGCGCTACGACTTCCGCCTGGCGCACGCCGAGGAAGGTGACACCGGCCGCGTCGGCGCCGATCCGTCGAAGCTGATGAAGGCCGCGGAGTGATGGACGGGTCAGGCCCGGCCATGACGGAACGGAGGTACGCCTGATGCCGCGACGGCTGATCGACATCTCCGTAGCGTTGAAGGCGGGGATCAAGAGCGATCCGCCGCACTCGCTGCCGAAGATCGAATACATGGACCACCACATGACCGCGCCGGCGATGGCGGAGTACATGGGGGTGAGGGTCGATCAGTTGCCGGACGGCGAATACGCCGCGGTGGAGCGCTGCACCATCAGCACGCACAACGGCACGCATCTCGATGCGCCTTACCACTACTTCTCGACGATGAACCACCGGCTGAAGGCTGGCGGCGAGCCGTCGTGGCGGATCGACGAAGTGCCGCTGGAATGGTGCTTCCAGCCGGCGGTGAAGCTCGACTTCCGCCACCTTCCTGATGGCTACGTCGCCACGCCTGGCGACGTCGAAGCGGAGCTGAGGCGTATCGGCCACACGCTGAAGCCGCTGGAGATCGTCGTGGTGAACACCGCGGCGGGGGCGAAATACGGTGACGACGACTATGTCGATTCCGGCTGCGGCATGGGCAAGGCGGCGACGCTCTGGATGCTGGAGCAGGGCGTGCGCCTGGTCGGCACCGATGGCTGGAGCTGGGATGCACCGTTCTCGCACACGCGGCGCAAGGTGGCGGAGACCGGTGATGCCGGACTGATCTGGGAAGGCCACCGCGCCGGTCGCGAGATCGGCTATTCGCATCTTGAGAAGCTGCATAACCTTGAGCTGCTGCCGGCTGACGGGTTCGCTGTGGTGTGCTTTCCGGTGAAGGTGCATCGCGCGTCGGCGGGATGGACACGGGCAGTGGCGATTCTTGACGAGTAGAGGCCGCAGAACCACAGACCCCTCCCCCTACCCCCTCCCGCAAGGGGAGGGGAGTTTGTGGGCGGTGACGAAGGAGGAAAACCAATGAACCGGCTGCTTTCGGTAACTGCTGCCCTGCTGCTTGCGTCTTCGCCTTTGGCCGCGGCGTGCGAAAATCCGCACCAGATGGACGGCTTCAAGACCTGCGCCGACGTCGAGGCAGCGGAGAAGGAGGGCCAGTTCATCCTCTACAGCACCGACCCTGAAACCAACATGGCGCAGTACCTCGGGGAATTCCACAAGATGTTCCCGAAGATCGCCACCAACTATGTCCGCCTGCAGGCAGGTGCGCTGTATGCCAAGGTGAACGCCGAGCGGCAGGCGAAGCAGTATCTCGCCGACGTGATGCAGATCACCGACATGAGCTTCGTGCTCGATTTCCAGAAGCGCAAAGGCTACGTGCCGTACGCCTCGCCGGAACTCGCTGCCTACAAGCCGGAATATAAGAGCAATCCCGAAGGCCTATGGACCTGGGGCGTCATCATCGTCGCCGGCATCGCCTACAATCCCAACCTGGTCCCTGCCGACCAGGCGCCGAAGAACTGGAAGGACCTGCTCGATCCGAAGTGGAAGGATGCGATCAACGTCAAGGTCTCCACCTCCGGCCTGCAGCACGTGACCTGGTACATGATCAGGGAGATCTACGGCGACGACTACTGGAAGAAGTTCGCCGAGCTCAATCCGCACGCCTTCGATTCGTACGTGCAGCAGTTCGACCGGATGGTGAACGGCCAGGACAAGGTGATCTCCACCGCGCAGTACTCTGGCTATCTGCAGTTCAAGGCGAAAGGCGCACCGATCGTCTTCGTCAACGCGCCGGAGGGCCTGACCGCGACGCCCGGCGTCTACGGCATCCTGGAGAACCCACCGCATCCGCAGGCCGCCCGCCTGTTCATGGACTGGATCCTCGGCATTCCGGGGCAGAAGGCGCTGGCCGCCGCCACGGCACTCTATTCGCCGCGCGCCGACGTGCCGCCACCGGCGGGCGGCATCCCCATCAGCGAGTTCAAGGTGCTCGCGCCGACCGACTGGGATGCGTTCCTCAAGACGCATACCCAGTTCGTCCGGGAATGGGACAAGATGACGGGGCTGCGGTAAGCTGGCGCAACATCGTTGCGCTCCAGATCCATGTGGGAATCATAGTTCCGGTCCGCGAGCCGGAGGTGAATCAAAATTGCGGAGCGTCGGTGCGGCCGCGAGTTTTCACACGGTCCGCTTGAATTTCGCACCACCGGATGCATGCATCATGAACAGAAATTACTAAGTCCTCCCGGAGATTCGGAAGATCAGGCGGGAGTGGAGGCGCTTCGCGTTGCTTTGAACTGTTGAGCGCTTCCGGCGACGCGTCCGACGCAGAAGCGGGCAGTCTCCGTCTCATGCCTGATCCGTCCCGGACTTACGCCTTGGCGGCGTTCTGTGCAGCCGCGAATACATCGCGTGCGGACCTTGTGCCCGCTACGTGTTCCGTACCCTCGAC
>JANWJK010000036.1 GCA_025452005.1 Acetobacteraceae bacterium
AGGAAGTCTGGGGATAGTTGCGGCCAGTTGGAGACACCGTCCGGCGTCGCGTGGTGCTGCGCCGACAGGCTGTGCCAGAATGACAGAGCCTCGATTGTCTTCGGCTGGTTGAAATAGATCTCGGTGCCGGCCTCGTTCATCAGCTTCTGCTCGGCTTGGTTGGCGAGCGCACCGAACGTCCACTGAGCGTTGCCAAGGTCTCCTGCCATCTTGATGCCCCAACGGGTGACTCGGCCTGAAGCATCCCTCTTGGTCAACTTTTCCGCCGCCGTCGCGAGATCCGCCCATGTGGTAGGGAATTTCTCGGGATCAAGGCGGGCTTCCTCGAATGCGGCCTTGTTGTAATAAAAGATCGCCGTCGAGCGCTGGAAGGGCACTGACCACGTCTTCCCGTCGGCGTGGCTGTTCGCCATGAAGGCCGGGTAGAAGCCGCCAAGCCACTTCTGGCCATCGGCATCGAGACCGATCTCGTCTATCGACACCAGGATGTCCTGATCTTGCAGGCTGTGCATTTCGGCCGCCAGAAGCACGGCGAATTGCGGACCCGTGCCGGCGCGGATGGCCGACATTGCCTTGATCAGAGTCTCCCCATATGCGCCGGCATACACCGCCTCGACCGCAATGCCGGTCTCCTGCTGGAACGCCTTGCAGTATCCGTCGACGATCGCCTGCAGCGGCCCGCCGACGGCGATCGGGTAGTAAAAGGTGAGCCTCCGCACGCCCTGCGCCCGCAGGATGGCGGGTGCGGCCAAGACGCCAGCGGACGCGGCCAGCAATGTGCGGCGACGGATCATGATGAGACCTCCCCGATTCCGTTGGTCAATGATGGAATGGACGCAGCAGCCGTGTCGCCGTGGCCTGAGCCTCGGTCAGCGCCGCGTCAGGCGCCTTGCGTCCCAGCAGCGCTGCCTGCAGGCCATCGTTCAGCGCCTGGGTGACGCGCTGGTTATCGTGCGTCGACAGCTCGGCGACCGCGTATTGCAACTGATCGCGCGCCACCGCGGCTGCCGGAAACTCCGTTGCATACGCCTTCATCGCCGGTGTTTCCCAGGCATCCGAACGCGTCGCGATGTAGCCGGTGTCGATGCCCCACTGCGCGGCCCGCTCCGGGCTGCTGATCCAGCGCAGAAAGCGCAGTCCCGCTTCCCGCTGTACGGGCGTCGCGGCTTCGAACAGATAGAAGTTGCCGCCTCCTGTCGGACTGCCTCGCCGCTTGCCCGCAGGCAGCAGGGCCACACCGAACGGAAACTTGGCATTGGCGCGTATGTTCGAAAGATTTCCTGTGGTGGTCCAGATCATCGCCACCTTCTGTTCGAGAAAATCGCGCGGCGTGGTCCCCCAATCGACCACGCCGGGTGGGTGTGCCTCGTACTTACCGGCGAGATCGATCCAATAACGCAGCGCCTCCACGCAGGCTGAGCTGGCGAAGTCCGTCTCGGTGCCGTCGGCGTTGGCCAGGGTGCCTCCGGCCTCGGTGGCCAGCGCCTGGTACAGCCAGTAAGGAAAGCCGCTGGACGGGATCTGGGCGCCCCATCGCTCGACCGACGCCGCTTGGCGCTTTGTCAGCTTTTGCGCGACTGTCGCGTGCTCGTCCCAGGTCGCCGGAGGACGTTCCGGGTCCAGTCCGGCATCCCGGAATGCCGCCTTGTTCCAGTACAGCACGATGGTGGAGCGCTGGAACGGCACGCCCCATGTGTGCCCATTGATCTCGCCGTTTCTCAGGAACGCAGGATAGAAGCTGCGCAGCCAGGCACGATCCGCATCGCTAGTTGCGACCGTGTCGATCGGCACGATGAGGTCATCGTCGATCAGCGAAAACGCATCGGTCGACAGCAACACCGCGAGCTGGGGGCCTGCCTTTGCCTTCAGTGCGGTCTGTGCCTTGGTCAGAGTGTCCTGATACGTGCCGGCATAGATCGGCGTTACCTTGATCGATGGGTTCTCGCGTTGAAAATCGGCCGCGTAGCCATCGACGATCTTCGTGATCGGTCCGCCAACGGCGACCGGGAAGTAGAAACTGATATCGGTCACGATGTCGGCGGCGCGGCCAACGGCCGGAAGTGCCAGCGCGGCACCGGCGGTTCGAAGCAGGCGGCGACGGGACGCGCGGATCATGCGTTGATTGTCTCCTTGGCTGCCACACAATGCTCGATGCGCTGACCGGAGGCAGCGTCGAACACGTGGATCGGCTCCTCGGTGGCGAGACGCATCTGCGTCCCATTTTCCAGCACGACGCGGCCAGGAAGCCTTGCCAGCATAGGAACATCTCCAACCGTGCAGGCGACAACTGTGTCGGCACCAAGATATTCCGTCTGACCGACTCGTGCCGGAATGCCCTGCTCGGCAATTCGTAGACTTTCCGGTCGGATGCCGCCCAGGAGTTGACCGGCCGACGGCGGCGCAAGAATTGGCCCGTCGGTGCCGCGCACCACCATGCCAGTACCCAGCTGTTCCAACGGGAACAGGTTCATCGGCGGCGTACCGATGAATCTTGCGGCAAAACTGGTTGCCGGGCGGGCGTAGATTTTCTCGGGCGGTGCGTCCTGCTCGACATGACCATCGCGCAGCAGCACGATCTGGTCGGCCATGCCCATCGCCTCGGTCTGATCGTGCGTGACGTACAGCATGGTGATCCCCAGCCGACGCTGCAGCGCGAGGATCTCGCGGCGCATATCAGCGCGCAATTGGGCGTCGAGGTTCGACAGCGGTTCATCCATCAAGCAAACCGGCGCCTCTGCAACAATGGCACGGCCGAGGGCCACACGCTGTTGCTGGCCGCCGGAAAGTTGGCCGGGCTTGCGCTCCAACAGATGCCCGATGCCGAGAAGTTCGGCGGCGCGCGCCAGTCGCCGCGCGCGTTCGGGCATCGGAATGCGGCGTGCCCGCAGCCCGAAAACGATATTCTCGGCGACGTTCAGATGCGGGAACAACGCATAGGACTGGAACACCATCGCAACGCCCCGAGCGGCAGGCGGCAAGGTGGTCACGTCACGTCCGGCAATCTCGACCCGACCCTCGGTCGCCGTCTCCAGTCCTGCAACGATCCTCAGGCAGGTGGTCTTGCCGCAACCCGAAGGGCCCAGCAGCACGGTGAAGCTGCCAGGCGCGATGTCGATGGAGATCCCGCGGAGCCCGGCCGTCAGGCCCCACCGCTTGCTGACCCCGGTCAGCCGCACGGACGCACCGGCCGAAACCGGGCGTGTCGGCTGAGATGTCTCGTCGCGGGGCATGCAGCGAACTCGTGGCGGGGACCGTTGGCAATCTGCACAGCTAACCGGCATCACGGCAAGCCGCTCCGGCGTACCCTGACGTGGCGCTTCGATGAAACCAGCATTGATCTTCCCCGCGACGCTTGGAATGGTGCGGCATGTCCGTCCTGTCTGGTCATACCCGAGTCGCCGGCATCGCCGGTTGGCCGGTCACCTACTCCCGCTCGCCTCGCCTGCACGGGTTCTGGCTGCGGCGCCATGGTATCGACGGCGCCTATATCCCATTGCCGATCCGCCCCGGCGAGTTCGCGACCGCCATGCACGGGTTGCTGGCGGCTGGGTTCGCCGGCGCCAATGTCACCATCCCCCATAAGCTTGCCGCCTTCGACATCTGCGATTCGGTGGACGAAACCGCCCACCGCGCCGGCGCGGTGAATACGTTAGTATTTCGGGACGGAAGAATTGGCGGCAGCAACACCGACGGCTACGGCTTCCTTGCCAATCTCCGCGCCCATGGCGTGGACCCCGCTGCCGGGCCGGCACTTCTCCTGGGTGCCGGCGGCTCGGCGCGTGCAGTCGCTGCGGCGCTTCTGGACGCCGGTGCATCCGTGACGATCGCCAACCGCACCCGTGGCCGCGCTGAGGCACTGGCCCGCGATCTGACCGGGCTGCGGGTTGTGGAGTGGGACGCCCGGGTTACGGCACTCGCCGACCATGCGCTGGTGGTGAACACCACACCACTGGGTATGGTCGGCCACGAGCCGCTCGATCTCGACCTATCGCACGCGCCAGCGTCGTTGGTGGTTGCCGACAACGTCTATGTGCCACTGGAAACGCCGTTGCTGACCGCCGCCCGCTTCCGTGGCCTCCGCTGCGTTGAAGGCCTCGGCATGCTGCTTCACCAGGGCGTGCCCGGATTCCACGCCTGGTTCGGCGTCGAACCTCGGGTGGACGAGGAACTTCGCCAGTTTGTCGTGGCTGATCTGCTGGCGCGATGATCATTCTCGGGCTGACCGGCGGCATCGGCATGGGAAAGTCGACGGCGGCGGCGGCATTCCGGCGGGCGCGCATCCCGGTGTTCGACGCGGACGCCGCGGTGCACAGATTGCAGGCGCGTGGCGGCCGGGCGGTGCGCGCAATAGCGGAGGCGTTCCCGGGCACGGTGCGCGATGGTGCGGTCGACCGGTCGACCCTGCGTCACATCGTGCTGGGCAATCCGGATGCGCTGACCCGGCTCGAGGGCATTCTGCACCCCATGGTCCGGCAGGAGGAACGTGCCTTCGTTGCGCGCGCGCGCCGGCGTGGCGACCGTGCCGTGGTGCTCGACATCCCACTGCTGCTGGAGACCGGCGGCGACCAGCGTGTCGATCGGATCGTCGTCGTTTCGGCGCCGCGTGACGTGCAGACGCACCGAATACGTGCGCGCCGTCGAATGAGTGACTCCGACATCGCCGCGGTGATCGCACGCCAAATGCCCGATAGGGAGAAGCGGCGCCGCGCGGATGTCGTGATCCGCACCGGCCTCTCGCGCAATGTGTCGCTGAAGGCACTGAGCCGGCTGATCAACGAGGTCCTCAAATGAGCCGCGCCGTCCTCTTCGACACGGAAACAACCGGCCTCGAACCGTGGCTTGGCCACAGGATCATCGAAGTGGCAGCACTGGAACTGCTGAACGACCTGCCGACCGGACGGCATTTCCATGCCCTGATCCACCCCGAGCGGGAAATTCCAGAAGATGCCACACGCATTCACGGCTTCACGCTGACAGATCTCGCCGACCGGCCACGGTTCGCCGAGATCGTCGACGAGCTGCTGGAATTCTTCGGCGACGACAAGCTGATCGCGCACAACGCACCGTTCGATTTCGGGTTCCTCGATGCGGAGTTCGAGCGCATCGGGAGGCCGACATTGTCGGCCGCACGCATGATCGACACGCTGGCCTTGGCCAAGGTCCGATTTCCCGGGATGCCCAACAGCCTCGACGCACTGTGCCGCCGGTTCGCAATAGATCTGAGCGCCCGTTCCACACACAACGCCCTGCTCGATTGCCGGCTGCTGGCGGAAGTTTACGTGGAACTTACGGGTGGGCGGCAACGCGACCTCTCCCTGGCCATGGAGAAGGCTGCGGTCGACATTGTGGTCTACACGCACACAGGTGATCGGGCGCCGCGGCCGATTGTGCCCACTGTCCAGGAATTGGCCGCGCATGCGGCCTTCGTCGAGCGGCTGAGAAATCCGATCTGGTTGAGAGCCTGAATTCCGGCGCTCAGGCGACGGCGCTCGTGCCGGTCTGGCCCGGTGCCTGGGCGCGCCGCTGCTGCCACAGCGCGACGAAGTCGATTGGCTGCAGCAGGACGGGTGGGAAACCGCCGTCGCGGGTGACGTCGGACAATATGTTGCGGGCGAACGGGAACAGGATGCGTGGGCATTCCACCAGCAGTACCGGCTCGATCGCATTATCCGGCAGGCCGGAAAGGGTGAACACGCCGGCATAGGTCAGTTCGGCCACGAACACAGTCGGCGGCACCGCGGCCGATTGGCCGTTGCCGGACTGCGCCGCCGCCTCATGCGCCTCGGCGCGGATCATAATCGAGACCTCGAAGACGTTCTGGCCCTCGTGGACGCGACGCGCCTGCACGTCCAGGTTGATATTGACCTGCGGCTGGGCGCGAAGCTGGGTGTACACCTGGGGGGCGCCGGGCACCTCGAAAGAGAGATCCTTGACGTACTGGATATTGACGACCAGCGGCGGCGTTTGCGGCTGCCCGGTCGTCTGGGGCGGTGTGGTCGTCTCGGACATCTCGATCTCCGTCTCTTGCCGGCCGGGCTGGGGTGCCCGGACGGCGCCGCCGGGTAGCACGGAATGGCAGCCCGGCGCCATCCCGATCCGTGCGAGCGTCAGGCGCGCCAGGTGAGCTGTTCGGGTGGTGCCTCGTGCGGGTCGCAGCGCAGCAACTCGCCATTCATTACACTCTTGCCGGTCAGCGACAGGATGAAACCCCAGTGACTGACAACGAGGGTGTCGGACCAGTCCGGCAGGGCCGCCATCTCGGCGCGGAACAGTGCAGCGCGCCCGATCACCGACGCGGCCGGTTCCTCGATCGCTGGCCACCAGACCTCGTCGATGGATGAAAAGTCATGCTCGGGCCAGCTACGCTCCAGCTCGGTCCGCGGCGTGCCGACGTCACAGGCGAAGGCGTAGCGCTCGCGGACGACCGGATTGATCAGCACCTTGACCCCGAGGGCGCGGGCGAGCGGAGCGACCGTCTGGAGTGCCCGTGTGTACGGGGAGGTGATGATGCAAGCAATCCGCTCGCCGGCGAGACGGGGGACCACCTCGGCGGCCTGAAGGTGGCCAAGCTCAGTCAACCGAGGGTCGACGATGCCTGGATCACGGCGCGTCGCGCTGAAATGCAGGTTGAACTCGCTCTGGCCGTGCCGCAACAGGATCATGGCGGGGGAATACAGACCGGCTCCCTGGCCGGCAACCAGGCATCCACGCGAGAATTATTTGTGTCCGGGGCTGCACGCCCTTATCTGTGAATAAGAGGAGAGCAACGATGGGTGCCGGCAGCAGTTTTCCGATCGACCTGATCCTGTTCGGGATGATAGCCGCCTTCCTGGTGCTGCGGTTGCGCAGCATCCTGGGCCGCAGGACAGGATTCGAGCGGCAGGCTCCGCCTTATCAACCCCCGGCGGGCCAGAGCGTCCCCGCCCCGGTGATCGATGGCCAGGCCGAGCCGGCGGCCCCTGCCGCCGCTCGCGACTTGCCTGATCCGACGAGCGCGGTTGGTCAGACGCTCGGTCAGATGCGCTCGCTCGACAGCAGCTTCGACCCCAGTGCCTTCCTCGACGGCGCGGAGAAGGCATTCCGCATCATCGTGACCGCGTTCGCCGCCGGCAACCGCGCGACGCTGCAGGGTCTGCTGTCCGAGGACACCTATCGCGCGTTCGAGCAGGCGATCGCCGCACGCGAGGCCGCAGGCGAGACACAGGTCAGCACCATCCACGCGATTCATAGCGCCGGTATCGAAAGCGCTGAGCTGCGCGGTCCGGTCGCCTCGATCACCGTGCGGTTCGTCTCCGATCAAACCAGCCTGACGCAGGATAAGGATGGCCGCCCGATCGTCGGAACGGATGCCGTGACCGAGATCACCGACCTCTGGACCTTCGAGCGCAATCTGCCGACCCGCGATCCGGTGTGGCGTTTGGTATCCGCGCGCAGCGCCTGATCTCGGGCGGCATGCGCTGACAATGGATCAGCTCGCTACGGCGGACCTTACCTTCACGGAGCATCGGCATCGCCTGATCTGCGGCGACTGCCTGACCGTGCTGCCGACGATCGACGCCGGGTCGGTCGACGTGGTCGTCACCTCGCCGCCGTACAATCTCGGCATGACCTATCGCGATTATAACGACCGACGGAAGGAGGACGAATATCTCGACTGGCTGACACGCGTGGCACACGCAGTTCGCCGCGTGATGAAGGCAGAGGGCTCGTTCTTCCTCAACATCTCCGGCTCGTCGAGCGCCCCCTGGCTGCCGTTCGAGCTGATCGTCCGCCTGCGCCCGCTATTTGTGTTGCAGAACCACATCGCATGGATCAAGTCGATCGCTACCAGGGACGATGCAGTGGGTCACTACAAGCCGGTGGGTGGGCGACGTTTCCTGCATCACAACCATGAACACATCTTCCACTTGACGCTGACAGGCGATGTGAAGCTCGACCGGCTGGCAATCGGGGTGCCGTTCAAGGACAAGTCGAACATCGCGCGCCGCGGTCACGTCAGGGATCTGCGATGTCGCGGCAATACGTGGTTCATCCCATACGACACGGTGCAGAGCAAGGCCGCGAAGTTCCATCATCCAAGTACATTTCCCGTGGCTCTGCCGCGCTGGTGCATTCGGTTGCATGGCCACGACAACGCCGTTGTCGTGGACCCGTTCATGGGAACAGGAACGACACTGGTCGCTGCCGAATTGGAAGGTGCCCGCGGCATCGGGATCGATATGGACCCGGCCTATGTCGCGATCGCCCGTCGACGTCTCGTCGAGGCCGGGCACGTGCAGCACAAGCTGTCTGGCGTTTGACATGCCATCCCGGAAACCGCGCGTTGCCCTTTTTGTCACCTGCCTCGTCGATCTGTACCGTCCGACGATCGGCTTCGCCGCCATCCGGCTGCTGGAGCAGAGCGGCTGTCAGGTAGAGGTGCCGCGTGCGCAGACCTGCTGCGGTCAACCCGCCTACAATTCCGGCGACCGCGCCACGGCACGCGATCTCGCCGAGGTAATTCTCGACGCGTTCGGCGGCTACGACTACGTGGTGGTGCCGTCAGGCTCGTGTGGCGGCATGCTGAAGCATCACCTGCCGCACTTGTTCGATGATGACCCCAACCTGAGGGCTCGCGCCGACGCGCTGGCCGAACGGACCTTCGAACTGACCAGTTTCCTGGCCGACGTCATGGGCATTGCGAACCTGCAGACGCGGTATGCGGGCGGCCCGGTCACCTATCACGACAGTTGCTCCGGCCTGCGCGAACTCGGTATCAAGGAACAGCCGCGGCGACTGCTGCGAGCGGTCGGCGCCAGCGTCACCGAGATGGCGGATGCAGAGGTCTGCTGCGGCTTCGGCGGAACCTTCTGCGTGAAGTACCCCGACATCTCTACTCGCATGGTGTCCGACAAGGTCCGTGACATCGTCGCGACCGGAGCCGAGACCCTGCTTGCCGGCGACCTTGGCTGCCTCATGAACATGGCCGGGTGCCTGCAACGCGAGGGCCACCGCACCAACACCCGCCACGTCGCGGAACTCCTGGCCGGGATGACCGGACAAGTGCCACCGATCGGCGAAGGGCGTGGGTAACTGCATCAGTGGCCGCGCAGGATCTGGCTGAGGAACAGCTTCAGCCGGTCCGTCTGCGGGTCTTCGAACATGCGCCGCGGCGGGCCGCTTTCGACGATCTCGCCGTGATCCATGAACACGACGCGGTCGGCGACCTGGCGGGCAAAGCCCATTTCGTGCGTCACACAGACCATTGTCATGCCTGACAGGGCCAGCTCGATCATCACATCGAGCACCTCCTTGATCATTTCGGGGTCCAACGCAGAGGTGGGTTCGTCGAACAGCATGATCTTCGGACGCATGCACAGGGCGCGCGCAATCGCGACGCGCTGCTGCTGTCCGCCTGACAGTTGGCCCGGGTACTTCTTTGCCTGTTCGGGAATCTTGACACGCGTGAGGAAGTTCATCGCGAGTTCCTCGGCATTCGCCTTGGACATCTTGCGGACCCATATCGGCGCCAGCGTGCAGTTTTCCAGGATGGTCAGATGGGGGAACAGGTTAAACGACTGGAATACCATGCCGACCTCACGCCGCACGATATCCAGCGAGCGCAGATCGTCGGTCAGTTCGGTGCCGTCGACAACGATCTTGCCTTCCTGATGCGACTCAAGTCGGTTGAGGCAGCGGATCATAGTGGACTTGCCGGAGCCGGAAGGCCCGCACACCACGACACGTTCCTTCTCGGCCACCGACAGAGACACGTCGCGCAGTACATGCAGCGAGCCAAACCACTTGTTCACCTTGTCCATGACGATCACCGGCGGCGCCGTCGTGTCCGCGAGATGAGCGATGACATGTTCCGATGGGGCAGCCTGGCTCATGGTATGCGTTTCTTCGTTCAGGTGTCGTCGGCGTTTGTGTGGCACCGATTGATGCACCGTTCCACACCGGATAATCAATATCTTCGGCGGTCGGATCGTGGCTTAGCCTGCCGGCAGACCAGCTCGGCGCAAGCCTTCCGAGTAAAGTTCCAGGTCGACCGGACGGGTCAGTGGTGATCGCTCGAGCGCGCTCCTGAGAGAGAAGTCTGGTTCGAGCGCCAGCAGACGGGCCAGGACGCGCTTGGCCTCCTGTTCATGCCGAAGATGGCCAAGGGTTGCCAGATAGCCCTTGCACGTGGACGAAAACCCAGGATTCAGCTCGACTGCCCGCCGCCCGAGGGCCAACGCCGTGTCGAATTCGCACCGCAGGAAATGCGGCATCATCAGCGCCATGTCGAAGAAGAACGCGTGCGGATCATGTGGCGACAGATGCTGGGCCCGGGCGATCTGCTCGATCGCCGTATCGTGCCGGCCGAGGTAGCAGTGCGCTAAACCCGAGAAGCACCACGCCAGAGGCAGGTTCGGGTTGAGTGACAGTGCCCGCTCGTGCAGCGCACACGCCTCTTCGGCGCGCTTATGCAGAAACCCACGGACATGACCGACAAGTGCCAGCGCCCGTGCATCGCCTGGGTCGAGCGTGACGGCCCGCTCCGCCAATTCTCCTGCACGCACCGTTGCTTCGACCGGGTCCTTTGCCCAGGCCTGACCCACCAGAAATAGATGCCAGTAAGCCCACCACGCGTGGGCCGCGGCGTTGGCGGGGTCCGTCGCGGCTGCCGCGGCAAGCAGCTTGCCAGCGGCATGGAACCCAGCATGCTCAAGTCGATAGATTGCGGGTATGGCCCGCAGCGTCAGGTCGAATGCGGTTAAATCTCCCGGCTCGCTGGAGATGCGACGCTCCCCTTCCCGAAGCAACAGCTCGGGATCGATCTGCGCAGCGGTCTCGGCGGCAATCTCGCCCTGCAGCATCAGTGGATCGTTGATCTCCCGGTCGAATCGACGGGCCCAGACCACGTCACTCCCTGCTTGTAGATCGAGAACGCGGACAATCACCCGCATACGCTTCCCGAAGCATTGCAGAGTGCAATCGAGAAGATAGTCCTCGGGAAACTCCTGCCACGCGGGGTCGATCCGCTTCGCGGACGGCGCCTCCGCGACGCAGGAAATCCACCGAAATCGCGAGATCGCAGCCGTGATCTCCTCTGCCAGACCCGGCAGAGGACCGTCCATCCCACCGCCATCGAGTGTCCGCGGTTGCATGACACGAAGTCGGATGACCCTGCCGGCGGCACGAGGTTTGGCGACCATTCTGACAGGCCTCGTGTCGCGAAGCAGTGCCTCGGTCTCGCGCAGAGGGACAAGCCCAGCGTGCGCCAGGCTGGTCGAACACCGCTCGAACGCGAGTCGCGCTGCGGCACGGTTGCCCTGTTCCAGATTGGCGCGGATCAGGGCTTGCCACGCGCCTTCGTGCAGCCGATCGATTGTCAACAGTTGCTCGGCTGCGGCGATCCGCGCTTTCGTCTCACTCTCGGCGGCGAGCACTTCCTCAGCCACCGACAATGCAAGTTGCGTCAAGCGCTGACGCTGCTCCTCGAGCCAGCCGTCGAACGCAGGGTCCAACCCATCCAGATCATCGAGCACCGTCGGCCGAAATATCTGCAGACCGCGCGCATCGGTCGCCGTCGCCCCGGCGAGTACGCGAACGTCCACCCAGAGTCCCTTGTCGAGCATGACGACCTGATTGCGGTCAGCTTGCAGCAAGACGGCGGCACCCGGCCCCAGTGCGTGTTGCAGTTCGTGCAGCGACTGTCGCAATGATCCCCTTGCCTGTTCCCGGGCCCGCCGGCTCCAGAGCAGCCCTGTCAGGCGGCTGCGCAGCACCGGCTTGGGTGCGGCCAGTGCCAGCACCGCCAGCACGCCCCTGGCCTTGCGTGACCGCGGCAAAATGCTTCGGCCAAACGCGTCCTCGGCCTGCATCTGGCCGAACAGCCTGAGGCGCAATAGCGGGTCGGCAACGGCCGCGCCTGGTGGGTCGTTCGGCTGGATCGATCCCAGATTGGCGATAGCAACACCCTTGGTGGCTGAGGGAGTTTTGCCCGTTGCTGCAACCGATGGTCGCATTGGTTGTAGAAAATGCTAGGACCGTCCGCTTTTCTGTGCAAGGACCAAAAAGCGCCCGTGGCGGGTTCGGCAAGGCCGGCAACTTCCGGTAGGCTTCCCGCAGCCTCAAAGGAGTATCGACCCCCATGGCGATCCAGCAGGAAATGGCAGTGTCGGTGTCGCGTATTGCCGATGCACCCTGGCTCCGCCTCGCGGCTGGGTTGTTGCTTTGCGTCGCGATCGCCGCGACCGCCTTCCTCGCGGCCAATTATGCCCCGGTTGTCGGTGCTCCGGTGATAGCGATCGCCATCGGCGTCGTGCTCACCAATACGCTGCGCGGACCGCTTCACATCGGCAGACTGCGCGTCGGCGATATCAGCAAGCTGTGCCTGAAGGGCGGCATCATCCTGCTCGGTGCCAGCCTGGACCTGGGCGTCATCCTGCGTACAGGCGCGGAATCGCTGCCGCTGCTTTTCCTCACCATCGGCGCGGGCCTGATATGCGCCTTGCTGATCGGTCGGACGATGAATGTGCACTGGCGGATGCGGTGCCTGATAGGGATCGGCACAACGATCTGCGGTGCTTCGGCGATTGCCGCCCTGGCGCCCGTTGTGCGCGCCAAGGCGGAAGAGATCGCCTATGCGATCTCGGTCATCTTCTTCTTCAACATGCTTGCCGTCTTCATATTTCCGACGATCGGCCATCTGATGGGGTTGAGCGATCCCGGCTTCGGGTTGTGGGCTGGAACAGCGGTGAACGACACATCGGCGGTTGTCGCCGCCGGTTTTGCCTACAGCCACGACGCCGGAACGATAGCAACGATCGTGAAGCTCACGCGCACCACGCTGATCATCCCGTTGGTCATCGGCTTCGGGCTGCTGATGCCATTGTTCGAGGCACCGCCCGAAGGGGACAAGGATTCGCTGGCACAGCGCGTCTATCAGGCCGTCCCGATCTTCATCATCCTCTTTGTCCTGGCATCGCTGCTGAACACGCTGGGCCTGATGGGCCAGTTCGGACCGAATGCGCAGCTCGTCGGCCGCTGGGTCCTGGTTGTCGCGCTCGCGGCAGTAGGGCTCCAGGGCCACTGGCGAGCTTTCACGGGCGCTGGCGCGCGCCCCCTGATTCTCGGCCTTGTCACCTGGGCGGTGGTCGCCCTTGCCAGCCTCGCCGTCCAGATGTGGACGAATACGCTTTAGTGGGTATGAAAATTTTCCTTGACAAGCGGAGAGAGGCGCGGTACAGAGCCTCCGTCAACGGGCGTACCTTGTCCGTATAGATTCCCGATCATGCCAGCGCTGCCAAACGCCGACCGCGATCTGCGACCGGCGTCGCGTCGGCGTGGGAATGCAGACTGCCGCCCGGGATGACGTCACACCTGAAGGAGACCTCGCCATGAAGTCGCCCTCCACGACCGCGTCGCCTGCAACCGCCGACACGGGCCGCATCCGCTTTGGTGGCGGCTGGCGGCTGCCATCGAGCAAGCCGACCAACTGACCTGACGGCGGCCCCTGACGCCCCGCGGCCTCGGCCGCGGGGCAAGCGCCGCAACTGCGACCCACCAATCGAAATCGGGCAGAGCATGAACCGCGCGAGTAATCCCGTCGTGCATTTCTACCGCCTCATCGACGAGGCACGCCTGCCACAACGCGCCGACCGCTCGGCTGCGGGAACACTGCCGACGCGGGCATACCGCTACTGTGAAGCGGTCACCGCGGCTGCTGGGTTCGGCTGGTGGGTATTTCCGCCGACAGACCTGCAGTTCCTGTGGGATGGGCACGACATATTCTGGCAATGTACCGGCTGGAAGGACTGGCTGCCCCTGATGCCTGCTGCGCAGTTCCCGGATTTCGCCGCCCGCTTCGACAAGAATGCTCCAGCCTCGCTTGCCGGATGTTCGCCGCCATTCCTCTCGGCGCTTCCCGAGCCCGGAACCCTGCAGATCTGGACTGGTCTGATGGCCCGAACAGCGACCGACTGGAGCTTGCTGATTCGCGCCCCGGCCAATCTGCCATCGCCAGGAGGCTTCACCATGTATGAGGGGATTGTCGAAAGCGACCACTGGTTTGGCCCACTGTTCACCAACCTGCGCTTTACCCGCACCGACGTGCCAGTGCGCCTGAGGGCCGACTTTCCGCTTGCGCAGGTCCAGCCGTTGCCGCGCGTGGCCTATGCCGATGGAACCCTGGCCGCCACCGATATCACCGTCGATATGACGGGACTGGCCGAACGCGATTGGGCAGATTACCTGGCGACGATTGCGATTCCCAACGACGATCCGGAGCGCAGCTTCGGCGGCTATGCCGTCGCTGCACGCAAACGCTCCCATGGGGGCTGCCCCCGGAAGGTCGCCACCGACTGACGGCGCGGATCATGTCGACATCAACCGCATGCAGCCACCCTTTCGACCTGCGCGGAACAGGAAATCGACCATGGCGCCGACACCGGGCAGGCGAGCCGATTTGACGACCGACGAAAGCTGCCAGATTTCCTCGACAGCATCGATAGCGCCAAGCAGTGTGGCATCGTCACCCGCTATCAGAAGCACCGGCAGATCGCGATCATATGCGGCGACGGTCATCAGCACGTGGCAGCCGTCCTGGCCGGCCGCATCCATTTCGGCGACCACAGCCATCGGACGCAGCTTTTGCAACATCGACGCAAGGTTGTCGTCAGTTGGCATTTGCTCAACCGCCACATTCAGACATTCGCAAATAAGGCGAAACGCGCTCGATAGGGTGGGTTCGTCTTCGATCACCAGTACCAGGGCCTGACGTGTCGCGCCCCCCGTACCGCTACCGTCGTCCTGCGCCGTAGCACGCACACCGAACGTTTTGTCCATGTAGGTCATTGCGTCCCCATTAATTGAGCGATTTTGTGATCCCGACGTCCACGAGAGGGACTATGCCCGGACAGTCTGCCTCGTAGGGCAATGACGACAAAGGGCTGAAACGGTTAGTAAACCGTCAAAATGCGGGATTATACCGTCAATGCTACAGGGGCGGCTCAACCGCGATGCAGCGTCACTGTCCAATGGCAGCGGCCGGACTGCAAAGTGCCGCTGATCGCGTCCGATCCGGCCGCCATCCCCTCGAAACCTATCGACAGATCCTGATGATCGGCTCCCTGGCGGACGAGGCTGCCGCGGAGATGGCCATCATCACCGACGTCACCGTGAATCACCGCTGTGCTCTGGAACGGATCGAGCCCGAACCCCTTCTTGCCAATTGTCATAAGAGCCTGCGTCGACGCACCGCAGGTGGGCTCAACCGGCACAACGGGGCCGACCCAGCGGCCCTGGAGCCCATACCACGCCAAAACCTTTCCGGACTGCAGGCGCTCACCCACATCCCCATCACATCCACCCACGAGCAGGGACAGAAGCAGACCTCCGCCGCAGAGCGAAAACCGGCCGCAACAGAGGCTTAGGATTTTTTTCAAATTCTTCTTGCCCATCTACCCCAGTTTCTGCTATTCACTCTGGCACAATGACGCCAAGCGCAAGCGGCACACCCTACAGATAAGTTCGCCGCCTCCGATTGCCGCTTCAATCATCTGCAATGCTCTCCGGGCAGGTCATGCGGGCGCGTCGCCCCATGGCTGTGACCCACGGCGGGCTCATCGGGAACTCCATCACCTGAAAAGATGCCGGGTTCCTCGCACGACTCGCAGAACGAGACTGAGGAGTCCAGTCCGCGTGGCACGATCCATTCCAGTCTGCTCGCCTGGGCATCCTGGGCCGTGGCAAGAATCGGACAGAGCCCGGCACCGCATCACTGTCTGTTGCTCGACAGACTCGATTCCGTGTGCCGGGGCGAAATCGATCGTTTGATGGTATTGATGCCGCCGGGATCGGCGAAGTCGACATATGCATCCTTGCTGTTCCCCGCGTGGTGGTTCACGCAGCATCCGGCCAGCTCGATGATCGCCACATCGCACACGGCGAGCATGGCCGAACACTTCGGGCGTCAGGTGCGCGAACTGGTACGAGAGTATGGGGACCTGCTGGGCTACGGACTGCACGCCGGCCGGAAGACGGCGGGCCACTGGCAGACTACAGACAAGGGCGAGTACTTCGCGGCCGGAATTCGGGGCCCACTGGTCGGGCGGCGCGCGGATCTCGTTGTCATCGACGATCCGATCAAGTCGCAAGCCGAGGCCGACAGTCCCGTCCTGCGCGAACGGCTTTGGAGTTGGTATAGATTCGATCTGACCACCCGTCTCAAACCACGCGGCCGGATCGTACTGATCATGACGCGCTGGCATGAAGACGATCTGGCCGGCCGCCTGCTCGCGCAGAATCCGACGGAATGGCACGTGATCCGCCTTCCCGCTCTTGCCGAGGAGAACGATCCACTTCGGCGCCAGCCAGGTACTCCGCTGTGGCCGGACTGGGAGGACGAACGCGCCCTGATGCGGCGGCGCGATACGATCGGTGAGCGGGCGTGGTCCGCATTGTACCAGCAATCGCCGCGGCCAATCGTCGGGAGCCTGTTCAAGACGGAGTGCATAGACATCCTGGATGCCCTGCCGACGCGCTCCGACGGTAGGGTCGTGCGTGCATGGGATCTCGCCGCGACCGCGGCAACCGGCGGCAACGACCCCGACTGGACGGTCGGTGTGAAGCTGACGCGTCAGCAGTCCGGTCGTTTCATCGTGCTTGATGTGATGCGCATGCGCGGCACCCCGTACCAGGTAGAAGCTGCCATTGCCGAGACCGCACGTGTGGACGGTACGTCCGTCAGCATCGGTCTGGCGGAAGACCCCGGGCAGGCCGGTAAGCATCAGGCCCACTACCTCACCGGCCAGCTTGCCGGCCATCGCATAGAGACCTCACGTGAGACGGGTGCCAAATTGACGCGCGCGGGGCCGGTGGCTTCTCAGATCGAGGCAGGCACCTTCGCAATGGTGCGCGGCGGATGGAACCACGCCTTC
>JANWJK010000037.1 GCA_025452005.1 Acetobacteraceae bacterium
CAATACAATCCGACGACAGAAACGGTTCTAAAACGACCTCTGCTGATCGCGCCGCCCTGGATCAACAAATTCTACATTCTCGATCTGCGACCGCGGAACAGCTTCGTGCGCTGGGCGGTGTCGCAGGGCCACACGGTGTTCATGATCTCCTGGGTGAACCCGGACGAGAGGCTCGCCGAGAAGGGCTTCGAGGACTACATGGCCGAGGGCTATCTCGCGGCGCTCGATGCGATCGAACAGGCGACCGGCGAACGCGAGGTGAACGCGATCGGCTACTGCCTGGGCGGCACGCTGCTGGCGAGCACGCTGGCCTACATGGCGGTCAAGAAGGACAACCGGATCCGCTCGGCGACGTTCTTCGTCACCATGATGGACTTCGCCGAAGCGGGCGAACTCGGCGTGTTCATCGACGAGGAGCAGTTGCAGGCGCTCGAGGAGAAGATGAACAAGCGTGGTTATCTCGAAGGTTCCGAGATGGCGACGACGTTCAACATGCTGCGGGCGAATGACCTGATCTGGTCGTTCGTGGTGAACAACTACCTGCTGGGCAACGATCCGTTCCCGTTCGACCTGCTGTACTGGAACGCGGATTCCACGCGCATGCCGGCGCGGATGCACAGCTTCTATCTGCGCAAGATGTACCAGGAGAACCTGCTGGCGGTGCCGAACGGGATCAGCCTGGCCGGCGTGCCGATCGACCTGCGCAAGATCAGGACGCCGGCGTATTTCCTGTCCACCCGCGAGGACCACATCGCGCCGTGGAAGTCCACCTATCGCGGCACACAGTTGCTGGGCGGGCCGAAGCGCTTCGTGCTGGCCGCGTCAGGGCATATCGCGGGCGTGGTCAATCCGCCCGACGGCGGCAAGTACAGCCACTGGATCAACACCGATCTGCCGGCTGATCCGGAGGAGTGGTTCAAGGGCGCCACCGAGATCGCCGGGTCGTGGTGGCCCGACTGGCACCGCTGGGTAAGCGCGCTGGCGAAGGAGAAGGTGCCGGCGCGCGTGCCGGGCGACGGCAAGCTGACACCGATCGAGGATGCGCCCGGGAGTTATGTGCAGGTGCGGCTGAGCTGAACCGGCGGCCCCGGCGGTGAAAAGTCACGGTCGCGTCAGGGCGATTCCCTGATCCGCGACAATGCGTAGTCGAACGGTGCCGTCGAGACCCGAAAGTCGCCTCGGAACGGATTGCTGAGCGCGATGATCAGCACAAGCACCAACATCCCGGAGACCGCCAACAAGGCGCACATGCCAAGGTGCATGCCCACGCTGGGCGCCCCCAGGAACGAGCCGAAAACGATCGTGATCGCTCCACCAACGATAACCACGAACCAGACGATTGCGGGGATGGTGGTCTCCGCGGCCAGGAGTCGCTCCTGTCTGGCGTCGCGCAGTCGTGTCAGGGATTGCAGGAGCAATGCGTGAAGGTTGCTCTCCGCCTGGCTGGACGGCTGCAGGCTGACCGCGAACCGACGGAGTTCATCGAGATATCTGTCCGCCGCTCGGTCAACACGTCCTTCCGCCTGAGCCGGCCACTCGGTCGCAATCACCGTCGTCGTATAGCGGTTCAAAGCATCGATCAGTTTTGCCCTCGCCGGGTCGGCGAAACCATCGGCCACCTGCAAGACGTCCAGCACCAGAACGGCCTCCAAATGGCTCGCGGCCTTGGCCTTGTTGAAACCCTCCCAGGCAACCGTGGCGACGAAGGCCAGGAGCACGGCATAGGTCACGCCGATGATAGAGAAGATAGCCGCTGAGACATCGTTGTGCTGACGCCGGAACTCAGCCGATACGATGCGGCGTACGCCAATCTCCAGGAGCATCGTCCCGATCACGGCTGCGATGGCAAGCGAGAACCCAACCGCCCAGATCGGATACCTGTAGACCATGTCGACGTGCATCATCACGTGGGTTCTCGCTCACAACTACCCGTCGCGCTGATGTCGACAACAGAGGCCAAGTCCTAAATCAAATCCTCAATACGGATCGGCAACGCGCGAACGCGCTTGCCGGTCGCGTGGTAAACGGCATTGGCAATCGCAGGGGCGATCCCGGTCAGTGCAATCTCGCCCACACCCTTCACGCCCAGCGCATTGACGTGAGGGTCATCCTCCTCGACGAAGATGGCATCGAGCTCGTTCACATCGAGGTTCACCGGCACCAGATAATCCGCCATCGACGCATTGACCGGGCGGCCGTCACGCGGATCGAGCAGCGTCTGTTCCATGAGCGCCATGCCGATGCCGCCGACCATGCCGCCGGTGCACTGGCTGCGCGCCAGCCGCGGATTGATGACGCGGCCGCAGCCATAGGCACCCACCGCCCGGCGCACCCGGACGATGCCGAGGTCGGGATCGACGGCGACCTCGGTGAAGACGGCGCCGAAGGAATGCATCGAAAATCGTTTGCGAGCATCCTCATCCGGGCTGCATGTCGCCTCGGCTTCAATCGAGCCGTGCCGCGCCGCGATCGTGGCATATGTTTCGCGGCGCGCCGGTTCGCTTTTGACGAACAGACTGCCATCGGCCGCGTCGATGTCCGCCGCGGCGGCGCCGAACAGCGGCGAGCGCGCATCCGCGATCGCTGCCTGCACCGCCTTCGCGCGCACGGCGAGACACGCGGCCTGCACCGCGGAGCCGACGGACGCCATGGTCATCGATCCGCCGTGCGGTGGTGTCCGCGGGAAGTCCGAACGACCGAGCTGGAACAAGACATGTTCGGGCGGCAGCCCGAGCGCATCGGCGGCAACCTGGGTCATCGACGTGTAGGTGCCCGGCCCCATGTCGCTTGCCGCCGCCTCCACCTCCGCCGGGCCGTTGCCGTGCAGGCAGGCACGGGCTCCCGCCGGCGCGTGGAACGCGGGATACGTGGCGGTCGCCATGCCCCATCCGATCAGCAGACGGCCGTCACGCATCGCGCGAGGCCGCGGATCCCGACGCGACCAGCCGAACCGTGCCGCGCCCTGCTCGATGCAATCCTTCAGCGAGCGACTGGAGAATGGCCGGTTCTCGCCTTCGTCGATCGATGGCTCGTTGAGAAGGCGCAGCGACACCGGGTCCATGTTCAGTGCACCAGCGAGTTCGTCCATCGCGCATTCGACGGCGAAGACGCCGCTCGCCTCGCCTGGCGCGCGCATGTAGGTCGGCGTGCTGGTGTCGGTTGGCGCAAGGCCATGGCTCGAACGCACGTTGGGACAGGAATAGAGATAGGACGTGATGGTGGTAAGAGCCTCGACGAACTGCTCGTAGCGCGACGTCTCGGCCGTGCCCTCGTGCACGATGGCGCTGAGTTTTCCATCTGTGCCGGCGCCGAGGGCAACGCGCTGCATGGAACGCGGCCGATGGCCTGTCGTGTAGAACATCTGCCTGCGCGTCAGCACGAGCTTGACCGCGCGGTTCACGTGACGCGCGCCGATCGCGGCAATGGTGACGTGCGGCCAGGTGCGGAGCGCGGTGCCGAAGGCGCCGCCGATGAACGGGCACGTGACGTGAACATGATCTGCGGGCAGGCCGAACACCGCCGCGATCTCCACCTGCTCGTTGGTCACGAACTGGCTCTTGCTCCATAGATGCAAACGGTCGCCATCCCAGGCGGCGATGGTCGCATGCGGCTCCATGGGATTGTGATTCTCGCGCGCGATGCGATAGACGGCATCGACCTTCACCGGCGCCTGCGACAGCGCCGCATCGGCGTCGCCGCGCGCCTTGTATGCCGATGCGTGGCTGCCGCCGGCCGGCAGCGTCTCGACGCCTTCGATGCGCAGCTCTGGCGTGCGCGCCGCGTAATCGACATGGATCGCCGCGGCGGCATGCTCCGCCTGGTCGAGCGTATCGGCGATCACCACCGCGACCGGCTGGCCGAAGAATCGGATTTGATCGTCCTGGAACACGTGCAGGCGCTCGCCGTGCGCTGGATCGATGAAACCCTTGTGCGGGCTATAAGCGAGCTTCGGCGCGTTGAGATGCGATATCACCGCCAATACGCCCGGCAGTGTCTGGGCGGTGGCGACGTCGATTGCGGCGATCCGGCCCAGGCCGACGGTGGCGGACACGATCACCGCATGCGCCTGGCCCGGCTGGTCGAATTCACCGGCATACCGTGCGGCGCCGGTCACCTTGGCCGCGCCTTCGACCCGCGGCAGCGGTCTGCCGATCGCGTTCACGCTGCCTCTCCCGCAAGTTCGAGAGTACGCACCAACGTGCGCTGGAGGAGCTCAATCTTGAAGCCGTTGCCCGATAGTGGCCTGGCGCCAGCGACGGACAGCGGCGCGACCTTCCGCCAGGTTGCCTGGCTTGCCGGTTGGCCGACCAACGCAGCCTCGCAGGCCGCGAGGCGCCACGGTCTGGTGGCAACGCCGCCGGCGGCAAGGCGCGCCTGCCGCACGACGCCGGCATCGATTTCCAGTGCCGCGGCGATCGAGACCAGGGCAAATTCGTAGGAAGCGCGGTCGCGTACCTTCAGGTAGCGCGCCCGTTGTGCGTAGGGGCCGTACGGCACGAACACCTCGACGATCAGTTCGCCGGGACTGAGCGTGTGCTCCAGATGCGGCGTGTCGCCGGGCAGGCGATACAGCGCCTCGACCGGGAATTCGCGCAGGCCTTGCGGGCCTCGGATGCGGACCACCGCGCCAAGCGCGACCAGTGACACGGCGAGGTCGGATGGATGCGTCGCGACGCAGTGGTCGCTGGTGCCGAGGATGGCGTGGTTGTGGTTGATGCCGCCGATCGCGGCGCAGCCGGAGCCTGGCCGGCGCTTGTTGCAGGCTGCGTCGAGCGTGCGGAAATACGGACAACGCACGCGCTGCAGGAGATTGCCGCCGATCGAGGCCATGTTGCGCAGTTGTGGCGAAGCGCCTTCGAGCAGCGTCTCCACCAGCAATGGCTGCATCCTGGCGACCGCCGGATGGGCCGCGACCTCCGCCATCCGGGCAAGCGCGCCGATCACGAGGCCATCGGCGGTCTCGCGGATGTCGTGCAACGGCAATTGGTTGATGTCGATCAGGCGCTTGGGCTCTTCGACTTCCTCGCGCATCAAATCGATCAGCGTCGTGCCGCCGGCAATGTAGCGGCCGCCGGCGACGGCGCTGGCGATCGCATCCTGTTCGTCGGGGGAAGCGTGATAAGCGAAGGGTGTCATGTTCAGCCCCTCATCGCGGCTACCGGGATGCGTTCGCGGTCTGGGTGATTGCGCTCACGATGCCCGGGTAGGCACCGCAGCGACAGATGTTGCCGCTCATCCACGCCTTGATCTGTTCGGGTGAAGCGGCGTGGCCCTCGGCCAGGCAGGCGACGCCGGACATGATCTGGCCTGGTGTGCAATAGCCGCACTGGAACGCATCGTGCTCGATGAAGGCGGCCTGCAGCGGATGAAGCTCCGCGCCGTTCGCCAGACCCTCGATGGTGGTGATGTGGGCGCCGTTGTGCATGACGGCGAGCGTCAGGCAGGAATTGATGCGCTTCCCATCCAGCAGGATCGTGCAGGCGCCGCACGCGCCCTGGTCGCAGCCCTTCTTCGTTCCATGCAGGGCAAGATGTTCGCGCAGCATATCGAGCAGCGAGGTCCTGGGATCGAGCGAAAGTCGTTGCAGGTGGCCGTTGATCGTCAACTCGATCTCGGACGTGGCCATTACCGCCTCCACTGTCATCGCCTTGGCACCGGACCAAGCGACATAGCAGCGCCGGCGATTTGGAAGAACTCCCGCCGGTAGCGGGTCACCCCAACGTGTAGAGCGACACCAGCGGAATCCTGATGGTCATGCTCGTATTGATGGGGCGCCGGACCGTGCATTCGGTCACGGTGAAACTACGCTACAGCAGCGATCTCGGCGACGGCACCTGTCAGATCAGAACAGCAGCCCCTTCTTCAGCATCCCGTGGATGCCCTTCTCACCGTTCACCGTCTGAGTGACGTGGAAATCCACCGCCAGCGAGCAGAATTGATACGCCTGCTCGCGCGACAGGTTGCTGCGAGAACAGATGAACGAAATCATCTCCCGCAGCGCCTGCTTCATCGCCTGGTCGAGGTCCTCGTTCAGTCCCATGCTGATGAAGTGCGTGGGCGTCTCCGCCTTCGGCTGCTTCAGCAATGGTCGCGACGCCCCACCGCCCTTGTGCAGCACGAAGGTGAAGGTGCCGGTCAGGCACATCTCCAGCGCGGTCACGCACACCTCGCCGTCGCCCTGCACGCCATGACCGTCGCCGACGGAAAAATTGGCGCCCGGCACCCACACCGGCAGATACAGCGTCGATCCCGCCACCAGCTCCTTGTTGTCCATGTTGCCGCCGTGGATGCGCGGCTCCTTCGAGGCGATGGTGCCGAATGCCGGCGGCGGTGCGACGCCCATCACGCCGAAGAACGGCGCCAGCGCCAGTTCCGTTCCCCATGGCAGCAGGCATACGCCACGCGCGCGATCCACCGGGATGTGGCTGAGCACCATCTCGTGGAAATCCTCGGGCAGCGTGCCGGCGAGCGGGCGAATCACGTTGTAGCCCCAGTCGGCACCCGGCTCGATCTTCTCGATACGCACCTCGAGCATGTCGCCCGGTTCGGCCCCGGCGATGGCGATCGGGCCGGTGACGATGTGGCCAGCCCGCATCGCCGGATTGGCGGCAATGATGGCGGACAACTCCGACGGCACGCTCAGGCCGGAATTCTTCGGCGGCATCACCTCGTCGCGGCCGGAGACGCATTGCACCACGACGCGATCGCCCGACTCGATGGTCATCACCGGCGGGAATGTCGCATCGAACACGCCGATGCGGACGGTCTGCGGCGAGGCGCGAAGCTGATGTTGGGCCATCGTTTGCTCCTATTGGGCGGCGACGAGGGCCGAGAGTAGCGCAGGACGGCGGTCGCGGAAGGGTGTCGCCTTCTCGAACGCATCGGCCGCCCGCAACACGGTCGCCTCCTGGAACGGCTTGCCGACGAGCTGGATCGACACCGGCAGGCCACCGTCGCCGAAGCCCGAGCAGATCGACATCGCCGGATACCCAGCGACGTTGAACGGCATGGTGAAGCTCGGCTTCTGACCCACATCCCAGTCCGGGACCTCGTCGATCTTCGGCGCTTCGGTCGGCTGCGAAGCGGTCAGCACCACATCGAGCCCGGCCATCGCCGCCTTCAGCTCGGCGCGCAGCTCGCGCCGACGGCGCACCGCCTGGACGTAGTCGACGCCCGACACCATCGCGCCCATCAGCAGTCTCTGCTGCACCCTCGCGCCGAAATCGCCGAGACGCGTGCGCGCCCATTCGTCGTAGGCGGCGGCACGCTCGGTGAGCGAGATCAGCGTGCCGCAGGCATGCCATTCGGCGAGCGGCGACAGCGTCACCTCGCTGACCGCCGCGCCAAGGCCGCGCAGGGTTGCGACCGCCGCATCGATGCCGCGCTGCGTGCCGTCGCTGACCTTGTGGTCCACCTCGTGGAAGTGGTGGATCACGCCGATGCGCAAGCCCTTGATGCCGGTGCCGAGAGACGCCGTGTAGTTCGGGATCGCTCGCGACGCGCTGGCGGGATCGCGCGGATCGTGGCCGGCGAGCGCCTGAAGCATCAGCGCGCAGTCCTCCGCGGTCCACGCCATCGGACCGATGTGATCGAGCGTGAACGCCGCGGGCGCGACGCCGGCGCGGCTGACCAGCCCATAGGTCGGCTTGATGCCCGCTATGCCGCACAGCGCCGCGGGACCACGGATCGAGCCGCCGGTATCGGTGCCGATGCCGCCGAGGATCAGCCCTGCCGCGACGCCCGCGCCGGTGCCGCTGCTGGAACCGGCGGTGAAGTGCGCGGTGTTCCACGGGTTGCGCGCCGGCGGCCACGGCAGGTCGAACGACGGCCCGCCGTCGGCGAACTCATGCGTCGCGGTCTTGCCCATCAGCACCGTGCCGGCCTCCGCCAGCTTCGTGGCACAGGTCGCATCGGTGTCCGGGATGTTGTCGCGCAGAAGCTTCGAATGGCAGGTGGTCGGAATGCCCTTGGTATCGACGATGTCCTTCAGACCGATCGGTATGCCGCACAACGGGCCGGTCGCCTTGCCTGCCATGACCGCCGCCTCGGCCGCACGCGCATCGGCAAGCGCGCGTTCCTCGGTGAGCAGGATGAAGGCGTGCAGCTCGCGATCGAGTTCGCCGATGCGTTCGAAACAGGCGCGCGTCAGCTCGACCGGCGACAGCTTCTTCGCCGCGATCAGCTTCGCCGCCTCGGCAATGGTGGGTATGCCGGTCATGCCAGGTCCTCCTCGGCGAAGCCGTAGGTCAGCACCGGTTCCGCCATGCGGCCGCGCGGCCTGCGCACCAGCTCCGCCATCGTGGCAACATGTGCGTAGGCAGCCTTCAGGCCTGCCCTCTGCGCCTCGGTCGGGGCAAGGCCTGAGCGGTCAAGCAGGAAATCGAGAGCCGCATCGTCAAGCTCGGGCATTGGCTGCATCCTTCTGCTGCTTCCTTCCCCTGTCATTGCGAGGAGCGGAGCGACCAAGCAATCCCCATGGAGATTGCTTCGTCGCTGCGCTCCTCGCAATGACAGGGCGCACCCTCATTCCGCCGCCACCAGCGCCGCATCGTCAATGCGCACGCACCGCGCCATCCGATCCGGCGAGGGCCAGCGTGGTTCCGGCATTGTGGTCCGGCATGCCGGTTGTGCGTGAATGCAGCGCGGTGCAAACGCGCAGCCGGATGGCAGGCGGCGCATGTCGGGCGGGCTGCCCGGGATCGCCTCTATCTCGCCGTCGCGGCTCTGGCCGTGCACGGTCGAGGCGAGCAGGCCCTGTGTATACGGATGCATGGGCGCCCGCAGCACGTCGGCGACCGGGCCTTCCTCCACGATGCGGCCGGCGTACATCACCGCGATACGATCGGCGATCTCCGATGCGACGCCGAGGTCGTGGGTGACGAAGATCGTGCCCATGCCGAGTTCGCGCTGTAGCCGGCGCAACAGGATCAGCACCTGGATCTGCACCGTGGCGTCGAGCGCGGTGGTCGGTTCGTCGGCCAGCAGCAGGCGCGGCCCGCATGACAGCGCCATCGCGATCATCGCGCGCTGCCGCAACCCGCCGGAGAGTTCGTGCGGGTAGTTGGCGAGACGGCGTTCGGCCTCGGGGATCTTCACCAGTTCCAGCAGTTCCAGCGCGCGGGCACGTGCCGCGGATCGGCCGTTGCCCTTGTGACGCATCACCGTCTCGGTGATCTGCGTGCCGATCGTATAGACCGGGTCGAGGGCGGTCATCGGTTCCTGGAAGATCATCGACACCAGCCCGCCGCGCAGCTCACGCAACCGGCGCTTGTCCAGCGCCAGCACGTCCTGACCATCGATGCGGATCGTGCCGTCGATGCGCGTGCGGCGCGGCGGGAGCAGACGCATCATGGCGCGCAACGTGACGCTCTTGCCCGATCCGGACTCACCCAGGATGCACAGCACCTCGCCCGGCCGGACGCTGAAGCTGACGCCATTCACCGCATGCACCGTCGCTTCGCGGGTGACAAAGCGGACGGAGAGGTCGCTGACTTCGACAAGCGCCGTCATTGCACTGTCCGCGAGTGGCCGGAGCCTGGTTCCAGCATGTGGCAGGCGGCGACGTGCGAAGCGCGTTCGCGCCACTCCCCGAGTTCCGGCGCCCGTTCCGCGCATACCGCCTCGGCGAACGGGCAGCGCGTGTGAAAACGGCAGCCGGACGGCGGATCGATCGGGCTTGGCGGGTCGCCGGTGATTGGCGGCTCCTCGATGCGATGTCGCGGATCCATGGAAGGACGCGAGCCAAGCAGCGCGCGCGTGTAGGGATGCTGCGGTCGCGTGAAGATGGCTTCCGACGGCCCGAGTTCCACCACGCGGCCGAGATACATCACCAGGACCCGGTCGCTGACATAGCGCACAACGTTCAGGTCGTGGCTGATGAACAGGTAGGTCAGGTTGAACTGCTGCTTCAGCGCGCGCAGCAGGTTCAGCACCTGCGCCTCCACCGACTTGTCGAGCGCCGAAACCGCCTCGTCCAGAATGACCATGCGGGGTTCGATCGCCAGGGCACGCGCGATGTTCACCCGCTGCTTCTGCCCGCCGGACAGTTCGTGCGGATAACGCGGACCGAACAGATCGGGGTTGAGCCCCACCTTCACCAGCATGTCGCGCGCGACGCGGCGCGCGTCGGGCTTGCTGCGGCCATGCACGAACGGGCCGAAGGCCACGGAATCCTGCACCGGCATCCGCGGGTTGAGCGAAGAGTAGCTGTCCTGGAACACCATCTGTACGTGGCGACGCAATCCGGCGACGGTGATGCCATGCGGGGCGCCCACCGGTTCGCCGTCGAAGATCAGCTCGCCGGCATCGCGTTGCACCAGATGCAGCAGCAGGCGTGCGAGGGTGGACTTGCCGCAGCCGGATTCTCCGACGATGCCCAGTGTCTCACCCTTGAAGAGGGTGAAGGACACGCCGTCGACGGCGCGCACATGCGCCGACCTCCCGCCGCCGCGAACCTGAAAATGCTTGGCCAGGTCGCGTGCGATCAGCAGCGGCTGCGCGGGGCCACCGACATCGCGGGCATCGCTCACAGCCGCACATCCATTGCCGAGCGGATGCCGTCGCTCACCAGGTTGAAGCAGATCGAGGTCACGAAAATCGCCGCACCAGGCAAGGCGCAGGACAACGGCACGATGTAGATCGACTGGCGCAGCGTGCTCAGCATGAGGCCCCAGTCGGGTGTCGGCGGCTTCACGCCGAGACCCAGGAACGACAGACCGGACGCGAGCAGGATGCTGACCGACACCAGGCTCGACGCGTAGATGAAGACGGGACCGAGCACATTGCCGAGTACGTGATATCGCACGATGGCAAGCCGGCCAGCACCGGTCGCGCGAGCGGCCTCGATGAAGTCGAGGCTGCGCACCTGCGCCGTCGCGGTCTCCGCGACGCGGCACATCGCGGGGATGAACACGAGAGCCAGCGCCGCCATGCCGTTCGCCATGCCGCCGCCCATCGCGCCGGAGATCGCCACTGCCAGCAGTACCGAGGGAAATGCGTAGAACACGTCCATCGTGCGCATGATGATCGCGTTGACACGCCTGCCGGCGAAGCCGCCGATCACGCCGAGCGTGCCGCCGAGGGCGGTGGCGATGCACACCGGAACCAGCCCCATCAACAGCGAGGACCGCGCCCCGTAGATCAATCGGCTCAGCAGATCGCGTCCCAGTTCGTCGGTGCCGAGCGTATGGCCGCGATAGCCGAACGGCTTCAGGCGCAGCACGACACTCTCCTTGTAGGGATCGAACGGCGCGAGCAACGGCGCGAAGATCGCCATCAGCACGATCAGCAGCACGACCGCGGCGAAGCACAGGGTGACCGGGTCGTGGCGCAGTCGATGGCCGACATTCGCCCAGTAACCTCGCACGCGCAGCGCGGGCGGGGCATCGTCGTTCAGGCCGGCGATGGGGAGTGTGGCGGTCTGCGACATCGGTCAGCTCCGGCGGATGCGCGGGTCGATGAGGGATTGCATGAGGTCGACGACCAGGTTGGTGGCAACGAAGATCATCGACAGGAACAGGATGGTTCCTTGCAGCACCGGGATGTCGCGGTTGATGATCGCCTTCGACAGCATGAAGCCGCTGCCCGGCCAGGTGAACACGGTCTCCACCAGGATCGAGCCGCCCATGAGGTAGCCGAACTGAAGGCCCATCACCGCCAGCACCTGCGGTGCCGAATTCTTCAGCACGTGTCGGATCACCGCGAGCTCGCTCAATCCCTTGGCGCGCAGCGTGGTGACGAAGTCCTGGTTCAGCACTTCCGACACGGCGGCGCGCGTGGTGCGTGCGATGATGCCGACCGGGATCATCGACAACGTGATGACCGGCAGCACGAGGTATCGCGCATCGGACCAGCGCAGGATGCTGAACCGCGCCGAGCCCTGGGGCCCCATGCCGGTTGGCGGCAGCGCCATCAGCTCGACGGCGAAGATGATGACGAGAACGATGCCGAGCCAGTAGTTGGGCAGGCTCACACCGACCACCGCGGCGCCGGTGACGACGCGGTCCACCGCGCGGCCGGGAAAGCAGCCGGCGACGGCGCCCATGGTGTAGCCGATGAGGAAGGCGATAGGGACCGCGAGGCTGGTCAGCATGAAGGTGTTGGACAGCGCGCCGGTCACTTCCAGGATCACCGGGCGCCGCGTCGCGATCGATGCGCCGAAGTCGCCGGTAAGCACGTGGCCGAGCCACAGCAGGTACTGCACCGGCAACGGCCGGTCGAAGCCGTAGGCATGCTTGATCTGCGCCACCATCTCCTGCGTCGCGTCGGAGGGCAGAATGGTCTGAAGCGGGTCGCCCGGCGCGAGGTAGACCAGCGAGAAGCACACCACGCTGACGCCGAACGCGATGGGGATTGCCAGCAGGATGCGGCGGGCGATGTAGCCGAGCATGGCGTCACCCCCTCCCCGACCCACCCCCCCATAGCGGGGGCGGGGGGGCGGAAAACCCCCACCCCCGCAACGGGGGGGGGGGGGGGGGGGGGGGGCTCAATGCTCCACCCGGATCGGGGGCAGGGGCAGGAACC
>JANWJK010000038.1 GCA_025452005.1 Acetobacteraceae bacterium
AATGCGAAGTCAAATACTCCCCCTCCCCTTGCGGGAGGGGGACGGGGGGAGGGGGTGCATCCAGCATCCGAAGCCGATCGACCGGCGCATCCTCCAGCGCCTCGTCCGCCCCCCATTCAATCAGCAGCTTCAGCGCCGCAAGATCGTCCACCGGCCCGTGCTACTCCGCCGCCTCGGCGCGCGCGTAGTCGATCGGCTCTGCGCACCAGCCCTCGCGGCGGAACCGCCAATAGGCGTCGTGCAGCCGCTCGGTCAGCGGCCCCGGCCGGTCGTTGCCCAGGATCCGGTCGTCCAGCCGCGTGACGCCCATCACCCCGCCGGCGGTGGACGAGATGAACACCTCGTCGGCGTTGCGCAGTTCCGCCAGGGGCACAGTCCGTGCCTCGCAGCGCAGTCCCAGCTTCTCGCACAACTGGATCACCGCGAGCCGCGTAATCCCCTCCAGTACGCCACGATCCGGCGTCGCCACCACGCCGTCGGTGACGGCGAACACGTTGAAGCCCGGCCCCTCGGTCACATTGCCCTCGAGATCGAGCAGCACCGGATTGTCGGCCCCCTTGTCCTGCGCCTCGAACAGCGCCCGCGTCATGTCGGCCCAATGGAAGTTCTTCGCCCGCGGATTGACGCAGACCTCGGGGATACGCGGCGTCGCGGCGACGATGAGATGCGCGCCGCGATCTATCACCTCGCGCGGCATCAGCCAGACATAGGGCACCGCGTAGGCCAGCAGGTAGTTGCGCGCGTTCGCCGGATGCCGCCGAACATTCGGCGGTGCGGCGCCACGCAGGCAGTCCATCGCGACATACGCCTCGCGCAGCCCGGTGCGACGCACCAGCTCGTGCAGGGTGGCGCGGATGTCGGCGTCGCTTTCGCGCGGGGAAAGGCGCATCCAGTCCATCGAGGCGCGGAACCGCTTCAGGTGGTCGTCCAGCTTGAAGAACGCGCCGTCCCACACGCTGACCACGTCGTAAGTGACGTCGGAGCGGCGATAGCCCCAGTCGGTGACTGGTATCATCGCCTCGGCGACCGGCATGAAGCGGCCGTCGATATAGGCGGCCCCCGAAGGCCAGATGGCGGTGGTGGCGGACATGGCGGCGGCTCCTTCCGTGGTGCTGGCGGAATGGAGACATGGGAAGGGGCGTTCGCCAAGGGGCTGCGCCGATGCCGTTTTCGCATCGCGGTCGAAAGCTCGTCTTCCACGGGCCGCGGAGAGGGTGTCTTTACAATCATAGATAGAAGAATGCAGACCGATCGGAAGCCGATGCGGGTGTCGGGAAAACTTACACTTCATCAAAATCTCAATCGATTACGATTCAACGGTTGAACGTTTTCAACAGCTTCGTTGCGTGGCATGGACTTTGCGTAAAGTCGTTTTACCAGCAAAAGAGTCAAGACTTGGCAGAAGGGGTAGACTATGGAATTTCGTAAATTCCTTACCGTTACAACGGTAGCGTGCGTGGCGCTCGGGTTCGCCAACGCCGCAAATTCGGCGCCCACGAACGAGCCGCCGCCGGTAGGAACCATCATCGATCAGCTAACTGGACAACCGATTATCGGCACCTACTCGACGCGCACGGCGAGCTTCGTCGCAACTGCGGCAAGCACCAATCTTTCGTTCGCTATCCGCGAAGATCCGGCGTTTCTTTTGTTGGACAATCTTTCGCTTGTCGATGTGACCACCTCCAGCGGGAATCTGCTGGTCAACGGCGACTTCGAGCTCGGACCGATCGGCGCGTCGGCGCCGACTGGCTGGACGTATCTCAATACTTTTGGCGCCTCCTTCGGCGGGGCGGTCCAGTCCGGTTGCGGCGTTGGTGGGTCGAACTGTTATGACGACGGCGCGGTGCAGGCCTATGACGCCATCACCCAAGCGATCGCGACTACCGCAGGCGATACCTATCAGCTCACCTACAGCTACTCCGATAGCTGCCCGGGCGATTGCGGCACGGCGGGCGGCGTCACCGCGTACCAACCGCTGAGCACCAACGGGGACGTTAGCGATACGGGCGGAAACGGCCGTGATATGTTCGTGTACGCAGGCGCTCTGCCAGTGCGCGCCCCGGAGCCCGGGAGCCTGGCCCTGTTGGGCGGCGCACTTGTCGGGCTCGGTTGGCTACGCCGCCGCCGCGCCTGAGCCCCGAGCTCTGTGCCAGTAAATGCAAACGGCGCCTCCGGGCGCCGTTTTGCTGTCAGGTCACGTAAGAGGCGCCACGGCACCAGATCTTCCATCCTGATCCGCAGCACGCGGGCGATGTTCCGTAGCATCACGGGACTGCCTTCGCGTACCCCATTCTCGATCTGGGCGATGTATGCCTGCGACACGCCGATCGCCCCGGAAAGTGCCCGTTGCGTAACCGCGCGGTGGCGGCGCCAAAATGCAAGCGGGGTCTTCGCCGCGAGATAGGCGGCGGCGTCCTCCTCCGACAGTGTCTCCATCGCTCCCGACGCGACCGCCTGCATCGCCGCTGCGTGACCACGCGAAACTGTCAGGTCCTGATACTCATCCAGGCTCAGCGGCACCATGCCCTCGCCGTTCGGCCCACGCGTGGTCTGCATAAGTGCCTCCGTCAGTCGTAGATGCTGCCGCGTGGTCCGAGGGTAGCCCACAACCGAATAGGCTATCGACATAGGCGGCGCCGACGAACCACACTACGGTGGTGGCGGCGGCTCCTTGCCCTTGTATCGCGCGAGGCTTCCATAGCTCTCCGTCGGTGGCAACGCGAAGGGAAGGTTTGAATGCAAATGCAAGAGGATGCACGCAGAACACGCCGATAGAGTCATTATCGGCGTGCTCTGCGGGCATCCGCCGTCATCTGCGTCAAGTGCTTTCTTGTCCTGCGGCGCCACAGGACTGACAGTGGCGCCGCCGGTGCACTAACTACAACGGTGGAGGAACTCATGAACGACTTCGCGAAGGGGCACGTCGTGGTGCTCGGCCCGGACGAGGGCGAGTCCTTCTGGCAGCCGCTCCCCTCGCGCGGCTACATCGTCAACAAGCTGACGCCTTACAACACGCCATATGACAGCTTCTCGCTGGGCATCCAGGTGCTGGAACCGGGCGCCGCCATTCGCCGCCACGCGCACGAACGCCAGCATGAGGTGCTGTTCTGCTACGCCGGCGAAGGCTGGGCCGAGATAGGCGAGCAGCGCCACGAGGTGCGGCCGGAGACGACGATCCTGATCGGCCGCGCCGCCTGGCACACGGTGCAGAACACCGGGCCAGGGCAGATGCGCCTGCTGTGGATGATTGCGCCGGCGGGTCTCGAGGATTGGTTCCGCGCCATCGGTCGCCCTCGGCGGCCGGGCGAGGCGATGCCGGGGCCGTTCGAACGGCCCGCGGATGTCGCGGAGGTGCAGGCGCGGATGCGGTTCGTGCGCGAGGGCTGAACCAGACCGGTAGCCCACGCGGCGGCTGGCGCCTATGTTTGGGCGATGTCCGAAACCCCTGCGTTCCTGGACGGCGATCGTCCGCCGGTGCCCGACATTGTCGTGCCGCGCGGAGTGACGCCGTTCTATCTGCCGCGCAGGCCAGTGCGCGGCCGCCTGGTGCGGCTCGGCCCGCTGGCACACGCGCTGCTGACCCGCCATCCCAACCATCCGGCGGTCACCCGGCTTTCCGGCCAGGCGCTGGCGCTGGCCGCGGCGCTGTCCACCGCGCTGAAGTTCCGCGGCTCGTTCAGCGTGCAGGCGAAGGGCGACGGCCCGGTGCCCATGCTGCTGGCCGACTGCACCGACACCGGGGCGCTGCGCGGCTATGCCCGTGCCGATCCGAAGAAGCTCGAGGCGCTGTTGGGGACCGACCCTTCGCCGGCGGCCGAGCAGCTTCTCGGCGGCGGCTACCTCGCGTTCACCGTCGATCAAGGCCCAGACCAGAACCGCCACCAGGGCATCGTCACCATCGAGGGCGGCAACCTCGCCGAGATGGCGCTGCACTACTTCCGCACCTCCGAGCAGCTCCGCTGCTTCGTGCATCTCGCCTGCGACCAGACCGAGGACGGCTGGCGCGCCGGCGCCCTGGTGCTGGAGAAGATGGCCGGTGCCGGCGGCATCGATCCCTCGCTGGACGCCGACGCGCAGGAGGAGAGCTGGCGGACTGCCACCATCCTCGCCGCGACCCTGACCGACGCGGAGCTGTTGGACGATGCGTTGCCGCCGGAACGGCTGCTGTACCGGCTGTTCCACAGCGAAGGCGTGGCGACCGATCGGGCGCGCGCGCTGTCGTACGGGTGCCGCTGCTCGCGGGCCCGCCTGGTCGGCATCCTGGAGGGCTTCCCGCCGGACGACCTGGACCATATGGCGGTGGACGGCGACATCGTGATGACCTGCGAATTCTGCAATTTCGACTTCCGCTTCCCACGCCAGGAGGTGCGCGGCCGCAGCGCCCCGGCATGCTGACGCGGCGTGCGTCGCTGTTGCTGCCGCTGCTGCTGGCCGGCTGCGGCGGCGACCGCCGGCCCAGGAGCTACCCGCCGTTGCGCTACGACTACCTGACGCCGCTGACGCTGAACGTCGCCGCGATCCAGATCGAGCAGCGCTTCGTGACGTCGGGCGCCGCACCCGACGTCAGCCAACTCGATCCGGTGCCGCCGCTGCGCGCGCTCCGCGCCATGGCGGAGGATCGCCTGCAGGCCTTCGGCAGTGCGGGGCAGGCGGTGTTCGTCATTCAGGATGCCTCGCTGGTGCGACGCAGGGACACCTTGTCCGGCAACTTCTCTGTGGAGCTTGGCATCTACACCGCGCCGGGCGCGCGTGCCGGTTTTGCCCAGGCCAGTGTGTCCGGCCGGTTCACCGGCGATCTCGACGATCTGCCGGGGCGGCTTTACGACCTGACGAAGGACATGATGGACCGGTTGAACGTGGAGTTCGAATACCAGGTACGGCACGCACTCGCGCCGTGGCTGCTGTCCGCCGGCGCCACACAGGCGCCGGTGGAACAACAACCGCTGACGCAGGAACCGCTCCCGACGACACCGTGACGGGAGCGGCCGGATGCGTCAGTGCAGGCCGTAGAACCCCTTCGCACCGCCCGCCATCACCTGGCTGATCGTCTCCTGCGGTGCACCCTCGATGAGCTTGCGCACCATCGCCGGCGCACCGGGGAAGAAGCCGTCCGGATGCGGATAGTCGGTCGCCCACAGGATCTTGTGCGCGCCGACATAGTCCACCAGCGGCTTCAGGCAGTGTTCGACCGGCTCGAACGCGATCCAGCAGTTGCGCTGGAACAGTTCGGAGGGCCGCGTCTTCAGGCCGGAATCGTTGAACCCCTTGTCGTCGAAATGCCGGTCCATGCGATCCAGCCAGCCGGCGATCCAACCACCGCCCGATTCCAGGAACGCGATACGGACCTTTGGATGACGCTCGCACACGCCGCCCCAGATCACCGCCATGCATGCCAGCATCATTTCCATCGTGTGGGTAATGATGTGGCGTGCACCGCGCTCCTCGAAGCGGTCCATGCCGACCTGCATCATGCCGCTGTTGCCGCCTTCGTGGAAGCCGACGGAGATGTCGAGCTCTTCGACCATCGTCCAGAACTTTTCATAGTCCGGGTGATGGATCATCTTGTTGTTGTACGGATTGGGCCGCAGGAAGACGCCGCGGAAGCCAAGCTTCTCCCGCGCGTAGCGCATCTCCTCGATTGCCAGATCGACCGACTGCATCGGGATCATCGCAATGCCGAACAGCCGGTCCGGGTACGGCTTGCAGTAATCCGCGAGCCACCGGTTGTAGGCACGCGACATCGCCGCGGCGGTCGGCGGATCGCTCACCGCGCCGGCGAACAGCCCGATACTGGGATACAGGAACGCGGCATCGATGCCATCCAGGTCCATGTCAGGGATGCGCGCGTGCGGATCGAAGCCGCCCTTGCGGCCCTGCTCGTATTCCATGGCGTCGTCCACCACGGTGCCGTCGCGGGCACCGACCCCGCCCAGCGCGCCAAGCCCCTTCTTGCTGCCGAGTACCTGCTCTCCGACCTGCAGGCGCTGCTTGCCGTCCGCATCGCGGATCAAGCGCGGAGCCTGATCGCGGTACTTCGGCTCGATGTAGTCGGTCCAGAGGTTCAGCGGTTCCAGAATGTGTCCGTCGGCGTCGATGACGTGATACGCGCGAGCCATGGTTGTTCCTCCTGTTAGTGCTTGATCCACTCCTTCATGTAGCGAGCATAGCAGTCGCGCTCGCCCGGCATCTTCGGCCAGCCGGCGAGCAGCCGCGCGGTGGCCAGCAACAGCCGGTCGCGCAGATGGGTCGAATTATGGCCATACTCCTCGAACGTGGAGTGGCTGATCTTCTGATTGTGCGGATCGTCCTGGAACTTGCAGGCGGTCACCGCCAGACTCTCCAGCAGCGGCCTGCGGTCCGCACCGGTCTGTAGATACGCGTTCGCGACCGCCGTCGCCCGCGCGAAGTCGAACGCCATGATAGCTTCGTCCTGTTCGCGCAGCAGCGCCTCCGGCGTGCGGCCGCTCAGGTCGTGCGAAGCAAATTCCTGCTCGATCACCGAGCCGAACAGCTTGTTGGCACGCGCCGCATCGTTCACGAAATTGGCCATCAAGTACAGGATGCGCGGCTGATACGGATTGTCCGACGTGCGCATCCAGTAGTTGGCGGTGTTGCAGTAGTCGAACGGGTGCTGGCCCTCGGTGAACTTTCTCGGAATCGTGGTACGCAGCACGAGTTCCGCGGCGCCGAGCTGGATGGCATCGCCCAGGCTGCGCAGCGAAATCCCGTCGCGCAGGTGCGCGGTGAGCTGGTCCCACACGGTCTGTCCGTCGGCTTCCATCAGCAGGCGCACCATGTCCTCGACCTGCTCCGGTGTCAGCGCTGCCTGATTGGTCTGCTTCAGGTTCTTGCCGGCATCGGGAAACGCCTCGGTCACCGTCACGCAGGCGGCGTCGTACAGCGAATAGTACAGCGGCCCGATCGCCATGTCCGGCACGCCGGTATAGTAGACGCCGTGCGCGCGTTCCCAGCCGATATGACCGGCGAGGTCCACCACGGCGCGGGCGCGCAGCGCCTTGTGGCCGGTGTTGCGTGCCTTGCGGCCCATCACCGTGTCCTGCAGGTCGATCAGCCCCAGGAACAGCATCTGGTCGCGCAGCTTCGGCCGAACCGCTTCGTCGGCCGCGAGGCCAAGGAACAATCCATATGAGCGTTTCACGTCGCCGCTCATGGTGGCGATCATGTGGGCGTGCAGCCGGTCCTCGAATCCGCCAGCCTCGACGATCGGCTCCTGGTCGTCGTTCCACACCACCGGCCCGTAGGTGGGCGGCGGCACGTTCATGCCTTTCATCGTGGCGTAGCGGCCGGGATACTTGCCGCGCAACTGGTTCCAGATGTCGAGACCGGCAGGAATGTACCAGACGCTCTGGAGCATCCCGAGCAGGCGGAACTCTTCCGGCAGGTACTGCACGAGATCGGCCGAGGTGCGCAGGCCCAGGATGGTGTGGTCGTTGTTGATCAGCGTGATCTGCCCGTCGCGCACATCGACATGGTTGGGCACCTGGACGAACGGTGCCTCGGCCTCCGTCACCACGCTGAGCGCATCGCCCATCGTGCGCCCATCACGGACCAGGTTGAAGAACAGTTCGGCGGTGCGCGGCTGGTCGCGTTGCAGGATGGCGTCGGTGAACGCGTCGACGGCGTTGTCCTTCCGGATGTCTTGTCGGCTGTGCAGCATGGGCGTTCCTTCGCTTCGTCAGGCGCAGCTACTGACCAGTAGCCTAGCCCCGGGAGGAATGCCCCGTAAAGTGACCCCACTGTCATTGCGAGGAGCGAAGCGACGAAGCGATCCCCATGAGAGTTGTGCACCTCGATGGGGATTGCTTCGTCGCTACGCTCCTCGCAATGACAGGGGGATCAGCCCAGCTTCCGCCGGTACAGCGCTATAAGCCGCTCCCAATGCCGTTCCGCCGCCGGCTTGTCGTAGCACCAGCGCTGCGGAAAGGCGAAGCCGTGATGCACACCGGGTTGCAGCTCGATCTCGCCCGGCGAGCCGGCGTGCGCGAACAGACCGCGCAGTTCCTCGACCATCGGCAGCGGCGCCAGTTCGTCATGCTCCGCACAGGAGATGTAAAGCTCGCCTTTCACCTTGCCGAGATTGAGATGCGGGCTTTCCTCGGCATCGTTCACCAGCCAGGTACCGTAGAACGACGCAGCGGCGGCGACACGATCGGGATAGCGCGCGGCCGCGGCCAGCGCGTAGGGGCCGCTCATGCAATAGCCGTGCACGCCGACCGGCCCCCGCTTCGCCGCATCCTGGCGATCGACGAAGTCCAGCATGGCGGCGATGTCGTCCATCACCGGCGGAATCGTCATCTTGGTACGCACCGCGCGCATGCGCTCACGCTCGGGACTGCCCTGCTCCAGCACATCGGCACCGAAGATCGTATCCCGGCCGGCACGGTAGTACAGGTTGGGCAGCAGCACATAGTAACCGACGGTGCCGAGCCTTCGCGCCATGTCGCGCAGTTCCTCGCGGATGCCGGGCGCGTCCATCAGCAGGAACACGGCGGGATACGGACCACCGCGTTCGGGGTGGCAGATGAAGGTCTCCATCGCACCGGCCTTGGTGCTGATGTCCAGTGTCTGCTCGATCATTCAACTTTCTCCACTAAAGATCGACCACCACTCACGTGTTCACGCTGCCGCCATCAACCGCGAGCGTCTGTCCGGTGACGAAGTCGCTGTCCGCTGAGGCGAGAAAGATGAGCGTTCCGGTGAGATCCTGGGGATACTCGTCGCGGTGAATGGCGCGACCCTGCACCGCGCTTTCACGCGCCGCATTCACGTGCCCGGGGTTCTGCTCGACAATACTGTCACTCAGCGTGAAGCCGGGTGCGAGCGTATTGACGCAGATGCCGTGCTGCCCGAGCTCGCGCGACAACGCTCGGGTCAATGCCATGATCCCACCTTTGCTGGTGACGTAGTGCAGAAAGTTGGGAATGCCGCGGAACGCTGTTCCTGAGCCGATGTTGATAATCTTGCCGTAGCCGCGCGCGATCATGTGCGGAGCAGCGTGCTTCACCATGAGGAACGGACCCCGAAGATTCACAGCCATCACCTTGTCCCAGATACCGACGTCGATCTCGGTGACCTTCTGCCAGGGCAACGGCGCGTATAGGGCCGCGTTGTTGACGAGGATGTCGATCTTGCCGAATCTCTCGATCACAAGCGCAATAGTACGCAGCACCGCGGCCTCGTCACTCACGTCGCAGGTAACGCTCATGCCTGCGTTGCGGCCGAACTTCGCGTTGAGCTCCTGCGCCAGAGACTCGCCGTCGGTGACATCGACAATCGCCACCTCGGCCCCCTCAGCCACGAGTGCCTCCGAATAATGCCTCCCGATTCCCTTGGCACCACCGGTGACGACTGCCGTTCGGCCAGACAATCTGCCCATCAAAGTCCTCCCGTCAGACCCGATGCACGGCGTGGAACACCGGCCAGCCCATCTGGATGTCGGTCAGCGTCTTGCTGAACGCCGTCGGCCCCATGATCAATCCCAACGGCACATACGGCACGTCCTGCCAGGCCTGAAGCTGCATGTCGCGAACGATGCGCTTCTGTTCCTCCTCGGTCTTCGCCTCCAGCCAAGCTTCACGCAGTTTCTCCAGTTTTGGTGCGTCAGGCCAGCCGAACCACGCACTGGGTCCGCTGCGGATGGCAATCTGTGCCGGCACGAACACGTTGTTGAAGCTGGTCAGGTTGGTGATGAAGATGTTCCAGCCGCCCTTCTGCGGTGACTCCTTGCTGGCGCGCCGCGCGACGACCATGCCCCATTCCAGCGCCTGGTAATCGACGTTGAACCCCATGCGCCGCAGCAGATCGCCCGCCACCTGCGACTCGGCGTTCAACGAGGGGATGGTCGTGGCCGCCAACAGGACGATCTTTTCGCCGTGGTAGCCCGCGGCGGCGAGCTCTTGCTTGATGTTGTCGAAGTCGGTACGGCCTTTGATCGCCTCGACGCCTGCGTCGGTCGCCATCGGCATGCCTGGCGTGAACAGCCCGACACCCGTGCGGAACAATTCGGGCTCGGCGCCGGCATAGGCCTCCATGAAGTCGCGCTGGTTGACCGCCGACAGCACCAGGCGGCGGATCGCAGGATTGTCGAACGGCGGATACAGGTGATTGAACCGGATGCAGCCGATGGCGCCCATGCGGTTCTTCACATCCACGGTGAGGTTCTTGTTGGCCCGCAGCATGCCGACCAGATCGATCGGCGGGTTCTCCCACCAGTCGAATTCACCCTTGCTCAGCGCCGCGGCCGAGGTCGCGGGATCCGGCTGGAACGTCCATATCACGCGGTCGAAGTGCACGATGCGCGGGCCGGCGAGGAAGCTTGTCGTACCCTCGGGCCGCGGCACGTAGCCATCGAACTTCGCGTAGACGCTGCGCGAGCCCTGGATGCGCTCCGCGGTCAGGAACCGGAACGGACCGCTGCCGGTCGGATCGGTGATCTGTGCGTTGGCATCGGTCTTGGCGATCCGCTCCGGCATGATCACGCAGTTGGGCTGCGCCAGCGCGACAGGCACCAGTGCGAACGGCTTCTTCAGCCGGATGCGGATGACACGATCCGACGGCGCGGACACCTCGTCCGTGCGGCTCATCATCGCGCTGCCGAATGCGTCGCGCTGGCCCCAGCGCAGGATGCATGCGACACAATCGCGCGCGAGCACCTTCTCGCCATCGTGGAAGCGCAGACCGTCACGCAGCGTCAGCTCCCATGTGAGGCCGTCGTTCTCGACCTTGTGGCCCGCGACCATTTGCGGATGAGGCTGGAAGTCTGCATCCAGGCCGTACAGCAGGTCGTAGATCATGTTGCCGTGGTTGCGCGTGATGTCCGCGGTGGTCCACACCGGATCGAGCGAGGCGAGGTCGGCGTGCGGGATGAAGCGCAGCTCGCGTTGTGCCTCCGCGCGAACGATACGCGGTGCCGCAAGCGCCGCAGCGCCCGCGACCGCCGTGGTAAGCATGCTGCGTCTGCCTATTGCCATGTTGCCTCTCCCTGCCGACCTGGTGCCGGCTTGCCCGGTCACGTTAGCAGTGAGGTTCGCGCGGTGCTACAATGCCGCCGCCGCGACGCCAAGAACCGCCAGGAGGGTCAACGCCGCCGGCGCGGCGCGCACGCGTGCGCCTGAATATACGATCGCATAGATCGCCTTCACCACGTTGTTGGACGACGCGGCGACCAGGATCGCGCCCGTGCCGACCCGGATGGTGAGTTGGGCAGCATCGCCCTGCGCCAGGTTCAGCACGAACGGATCGATGTCGGACACGCCGACGATGGCAGCCAGCGCATAGATGCCTGCGGAACCGAACCGCTGTTTGGCCCACGCGGTGGCGATCGAGATAACCACGAACAGCACCGCGAAGGTCGCGGCGGTCAGCAGCTCGAGCGGATTGCTTGGCGCGGCGGCCTGCCTCGCATCGGCCTGTCGCTTGCCGCCCGCCCAGTTCCACGCCAGCGCCATCACCAGACCGAGTGCCGACAGCACCAGCAACGGTGGTGCCAGCGCGAGTGCCAATTCACGATTGAACACGAAGATGATAATCAGCAGCCGCAGATACATCACCGCGGTCGCCAGCACGATCCCCGCCTCCAATTGCCGCAGCGAGGACGCCTCGGCGCGCGCCTGCCTCGCCAGCACCAGCGTCGTCGCGGTGGACGAATAGAGGCCGCCCAGCAGCGCCACCAGCAATCCTGCACCGGGCGGCGCGATATAGCGCTGCAGCAGGTAGCTGGCGTACGAGACGGTGCAGACCGCGACCATCGCCAGCCAGACCTGGTGCGGCGTGATCGGCGTGAGGTCGGTCACCGGCGTGTCGGGCAGCAGCGGCAAGACGAATCCGGTGAGCAGCAGGAACCGGCCGGCGTTGACGATCTCGGTCAGCTCGATGCGGCGTGCGAAGCCGTGCAGTTCCCGGCGCGCGGTCAGCAGCAGCACGGCCGCGACGGTGGCGCCCACCGCCACCCATGGCGGTTCGGCGAGCGCCACCGGTCCCAGCAGGTAGGCAAGCACATTGCAGATCGGCACCATGAGCCCGACATTCGGCAAGCCTTCGGCATCGGCCTCCCCCAGGTGGCGCCAGTAGTAACAGGTCAACCAGGCGCTCAACGCCAGCAGCCCGGCGCTTAGCGGCACCAGGTGCGCTGGATCGAGCCGGTACAGCAGTGCCCCGATCAGCGCCAGCAGCGGAAAGCTGCGCACGCCCCCCGGGCGCTTCTGATTGGAACGCGCGTGAAATTCCTCGAACGCGAGGCCGAAGAAGAACCCAAGCCCCAGGAGCAGCAGCAGGCCGACGATGGAGGGAGCACTGGCCATTGTCGGGCCGATCCTGCACCCTTGGCGCGAGCCGGGCTATGCTGGCGCGAACCAGGACGAGGAGATGGCCATGGATGACCTGTTCGAGATCATGCAGACGACGCGCTCGATGCGGCGGCTGAAGCCGGACCCCGTACCCGACGAACTGATCCGCAAGATCCTGGAGGCCGGTGCCTGCGCGGCGAACGGCGGCAACACGCAGCGCTGGCGATTCATGGTGGTGAAGGACGCGAAGATCAAGCAGGCGGTGCAGGGCTGGTACAAGCGTGCGTTCGATGAGGTGGTGGGACCGCGCTACGCGAAGAGCGCGCCGCCACCCGGTGTGACGGCGGAACGTTACGTGCGGCAGCATTCAGCGGTGGAATACCTGACCGAGCACTTCCACGAGGCGCCGGTGTGGATCGTCGCCTGCATCGACGAGGGAACCGCAAAGCCGACGCGCTGGTCGGGCGCCTCGATCTACCCGGCGGTGCAGAACATGCTGCTCGCGGCGCGCGCGCTGGGTCTTGGCTCGACGCTGACCACGCGGCACCTGCTGTACGAAAAGGAGGCGGAGGCGGCACTCGGCCTACCGGAGGGCGTGCACTCCTACGCCATCCTGCCGATCGGCTATCCGATGGGGCGGTTCGGTCCGGTCGGGCGCGGCAAGCTCGCGGAGATTGTATACCAGGACGCGTGGGGCAAGCCTTACGCAGCGATGAACTGACGGAGTCGCACATGCCACGCATCCCACCAATCGTCGCCCGGTCCGACATGGCGCCCGAGCATCAGTATGTGTTCGACCAGGTGATGGATGTGTTCGGGCGGATACGCGGACCGTTCAGCATGTTGCTGCACAGTCCGAAACTGGCCGAGCGCCTGCTGCCGATGGTGCCGTTCGCCCGCGAGGGCACGATCGTCGAGCCGCAACTGCGCCAGATCGCTGTGCTGGCAGCGGTACGGGAACGCGAGGCGAACTATGTCTGGGCCGCCCAGGTCGATGCGTCGCGCCGGGCGGGAGTGCCTGAGCCGGTGATCGACCTGCTGCGCGCCAAGGGCGATCCGGCGGGCCTGGCGGCGGACGAGCGCGACATCGTGACCTATGTGCGGCAGCTCATGCGAACCAACCGTACCGAGCAAGTGGTGTTCGACGCCCTGAACAAGCGTCACGGCGCCCAATGGCTGGTCGAGCTGACGGCAGTGGCTAATTTTTACGTCGCACTGTGCGGCGTGGTGAACGCGTTCGACGTCCCCGCACCAGACGGTGGCGACCGGTTTTCGGGCTGACCCTCCACGTCACGGCGCGTGCAGCAGGACGCGCCGGTCAGGGGGCCTTCGTCTCGAACGTGAGATCGACTTCCCACGTCTGGTCCCGCACCTTGGACACTCCACCTGAGGTGAGATGACCTGAGATCTTACCATCCGCCATCTTGAAGTCGGTCGTCTTGAGGACGCCGAATACCTGGATAGAGCCGCCTGGGCTATCCAGCTTCGAATGCACGAGGTCGAGGCTGAGAACCTTGCCGTCGGGATCGATCTTCACGACGAGCGCGTCGCCAAATTTGTTGAATAGTGCATCGAATGGCGGCTTGGAGCTCCCGGCCTGGCTCTTGGCAGAGAACACCAGGACCGTCACGGGCTTCCCGGACTCCGGCTCACCCTTGTAGGCCACGACCTGTGTCAAGGCGGCCGGCGTGCCGTTGCCCTTGTATACTCCCGAGGGTTTGCTCTGTGCGAATGCACCGCCCGGCAGCAAAAGAACGCAGGCCAATATGGCCGCAGTGAACGCAGCCATAGCCCGGGATCGTATACTGTCCACGGTGTCTCCTCCCTGCAGGCGCTGCCTGGGCGCCGGTGTTGGCCAGGACCAATCCTTGCAATTTCGATGGATTTGAGCAACGGGCGGCTTGGTCGACTTTGAGGCCCGGTTGATGGCTCCGTACCCGCGATGGCGGGGGAAGGCCGCCGCGACCGCAACCGGCATTTACCGCGGCGAGCGTGCCCGCACAGTCGAGGTGATCGACGCGATCACCTCGGTGGCCTTGCCGAATGCGACTTGGCGGTCCTCGATGTGGTGGCGGCGCGCGATCCAGGAGAAGTCGGTATAGGCGGTCCATACCGCGCCGTTCGCGTCCTGGTACACCAGCAGCCGCACCGGCCAGTCGAGCCCGGCCGTGGGGTTGGAGGTGACGAATTGCGCGCCGAGCGCCGGATTGCCGAAGATCAGCAGCGTCGAGGGACGCAGCGCGATCCCGGCGTCGGCGGCCAGCTTCGACTGATCGATCGCAGAGAAGAACGTGATGCCCTTGCCGGCGACATCCTGTCTGATCCGGTCGATCGTCTCGGTCATCGAATAGGCGCTCCTTGCCTTGACGACGCCGTCATCGGCCGGCGCGGCGGCAGCGACGGTGAACGCAAGCAGGGCGAGCGAGACTGTTCTCATGACACATGAACTCCCACGGGTTCGATGCGCGCAGAGTGCCGCCACGCCACCTTGGGCGGAAATGCCGTATGGCTCTGGGTTCGATGCCGGCCGTGTATCAGGAGCGCTACCGGCGGCGGCGCTTTCATCGTAGTATGGCGGCAAGAGCAGGAGTTCTCCGCCCATGAACGCACCCGTGCATTACGACCCGACCGGGGACGCCTATGCGCTGCCGCTCGATAAGATCGACGTCAGCGATCCGAAGCTCTACCAGGACGACATCTGGTACCCCTACTTCGAGCGCCTGCGCCGCGAGGATCCGGTGCATTGGTGCCAGGACGGCATGTCCGGCTCGTACTGGTCGGTGACCAAGTACAAAGAGATCATGCATGTCGAGACGAACCACCAGATCTACTCGTCCGAGGCGCATCTCGGCGGCATCACCATCAGGGATATTCCCCCGGAATTCCGCCGCCGCAGCTTCATTTCATCCGATCCGCCGTATCACGACGAGCAGCGCAAGGTGGTCAGTCCCGTCGTCGCGCCGATGAACCTGCAGCGCATGTCCGAGCAGATCCGCGAGCGCACGCAGCGGGTGCTGGACGGGCTGCCGCGCAACGAGACGTTCGACTGGGTGCAGCGCGTCTCCATCGAGCTGACCACGATGATGCTGGCGACGCTGTTCGACTATCCGTTCGAGGAGCGCCACAAGCTGACCTTCTGGTCCGATGTGTCCACCATGGACATCAGGGCCGGCGGCATCGTCGATTCCGAGGAGAAGCGGCTCGAACTGCTGACCGAGTGCCTCGAGACGATGACGAAGCTGTTCTATGAGCGGCAGAAATGCGATCCGGCGCCCGATCTGCTGTCGATGTTGGCGCACGGCGAGGCGACGCGGAATCTGCCGGAGAACCCGAGCGACTTTCTCGGCAACCTGGTGCTGCTGATCGTTGGTGGCAACGACACGACGCGGAACTCGATGTCGGGCAGCATCTGGGCTCTGAACCGGCACCCCGACGAGTACCGCAAGCTGCGCGACAACCCGGCGCTGATCCCGGGCGCGGTGTCCGAGATCATCCGCTGGCAGTCACCGATCGTGCATATGCGGCGAACCGCGCTGGCGAATGCGGAGATCGGCGGCAAGCAGATCCGCGAGGGCGACAAGGTGTGCATGTGGTACATCTCGGGCAACCGCGACGAAGACGCGATCGACCGGCCGAACGAGTTCCTGGTGGATCGCGCACGGCCGCGTCAGCATCTGTCGTTCGGCTTCGGGATTCATCGCTGCGTCGGCAATCGGCTGGCCGAGCTGCAGCTCTGCATCCTGTGGGAGGAGATACTGAAGCGCGGGATGGTGGTGGAGATGATGGAGGAGCCGAAGCGGATCTACTCCAACTTCATCCACGGCATCACCGCGCTGCCGGTGCGGATCGCCGGGTAGATCACCGCCCCAATCTGGCGCCGTCACCCCGTTGGCGGCGCCAACACGTCCAGCGGCACACCGCGCGATTCCGGGCCCAGCAGCTTGACGGTGAACGCGGCGATCACCAGCACCACCGCCACGGTGATGAACACCGCCTCGACGCCGTGATGCGTCTGGATCCACAGGATGCCCGGGATGATGAAGGCGGTCGCCAGCCGCCCGGCGCCCTGGGCGAAGCCGAAGCCGGAAGCGCGCGCGTTGGTCGGAAACACCTCCGAGGCGAAGATCTGCATCGAGTTGCCGGCAAGCTGGATGAAGAAAATCATGCAGAAACCCACCACCAGCAGCATGGTATCGCTGGTGGCATTGGCGAATGCCACTGCAAACGCGCCGGCCAGGACGAACGAAACGATCGACGTGGGCTTCCGGCCGAAGCGTTCCAGGGCATACATCATGCAGAGGCTGGCGCAGGGGAATGCCAGCGTCATGCCGAACGTGTAGGTGAGCGACTTGGTGATGGTCATGCCGCGCTCGGCCATCATGTTCGGCAGCCACGTGCCCAACCCCAGCGCCACACCAAAGAACGCCACGAAGCAGACCATTCCGGCGATGACACGGCGGCGATACAGCCGGAACACCACGCCGATCGGATCGCTGTGGGTGTTGCTGGCGGCGTCGGTCACCAATGGCTCGCGCGGCCCGGCGATGCCCATGCGCTTGAGCAGGTCGAGCGCGCGGTCGCCCTGGCCGTGCGTGGCCAGCCAACGCGGCGATTCCGGCAGCGAGAAGCGAAACAGGAATACGACCAGCGCGCACGCGCCGATGACGATCCAGATGCCGCGCCAGCCAAGAGAGTCACGGAAGGCGAGAGCGAACAGGGTGGAAAGCGGCCATGACCAGGCGCCGCCGATCATCTGCACGCCGGCGATGAAGCGGCCGCGGATGTTCTTCGGCGCATATTCGCCGGCATAGGCGAAGCACAGCGGCTGCTCGGCGCCCAGACCGATGCCGGCGATGAAGCGGAACACCGCGAGCCAGATGTAGTCCGGCGAGAAGGCGGCGACGATGGTGGCGACGCCGTAGAGCAACAGGTTGAACTGATAGACCGTCTTGCGGCCGAACCTGTCGGTGAACTCCCCCTGTGCCAGCGTGCCGACGAACAGGCCGAACAGCGTGGCGCTGGCCACGGTGGCGATCTGCGCCGCGGTGGCGAACCCGGAGCGCACCATGTCGGGGATCAGCGACCCGAGGATCACGTAGTCGGCCACATCGAAGAAATAACCGGCGGCGATCAGCGCGAAGACGCGCCAGTGGATCGGGCTCATCCGGGCGTCGTCCAGCGAAGTGCCGACGAAGGCCTCGATCGTCTGGGCCATGCGTATCCTCCTCCGAGGTGTGCCGTCTGCGCGGCGTGCCGGCGAACCGTTGCAGAGGCGGGCGCGTCGGGTCAACCGCGGCGTGTGCTCATCGAGCGCAACGATCGCGCAGCAAACGCTGGACTTGCCACCATCCGCACAGCATAGTTGCTGGATCGGGGTGAATCGCAGGAAAAGGCCGGGTGCCGTGGTCGGCCCACGGCGCATGGTCAGATACAGGGTAGTCCACGCATGATCTCATCACTTCGCCTGGTCAAGGCACTCGCCACGCTGCTGCCTCTTGGCCCGCTGGGCGTATCTGTCGCCCTCGCGGCAGCGCCTGCCAAGCCCGTTTCGCCGGTGCAAGATGGCGATACCGCCCGGCGCGATGTCGCCGGCCGGTTACAGGCGATCCGCGGTGCCGTGTCGGAGATCGCGGCCGGGCAGGCGGACCTGGAGCCCGGCGATCCGAACATCCAGTCGGCCCAGTGGCTCAACTTCGGGGTTCCCGGCTGGCGCAATGGCGGCTGGAACAATTGGAACAACGGCTTTCGCAACGGCGGGTGGAACAACTGGCACAACGGTTGGGGCAACGGCGGCTGGAACAACTGGCATAACGGCTGGCGCAACTGGTGATGCCATCCGACGCCGGCGTGCCGACCGGCGGCGTGATCGAGACCCTCGTCATCCAGCCAACGCCCTTCTGCAACATAGAATGCACCTATTGTTACCTGCCCAACCGTCGTGACCGGTCGGTGATGCCGCGCGAGACGCTGGACACAGTGTTCGCACGGGTCTTCGCGTCCGGTTGGGCGGCACCGGCGTTGACGGTGATCTGGCACGCCGGCGAACCGCTCGTTCTGCCGGTGCAATATTACCGTGAGGCGTTCGATCGCATCGCGCGCGCGCGCCCGCGCGACCTGTGCCTGCGCCATTCGATCCAGACGAACGGCATGCTGATCACGCCGGAATGGTGCGATCTGTTCAAGCAATACTCGGTGGGGGTCGGGGTCAGCCTCGATGGACCGCGACACCTGCACGACGCGCACCGGCTGACACGCAGCGGTCGCGGCACGTTCGATCAGACGATGCGGGGCGTTCGCCTGCTGCGGGAACGCGGCGTGCCGTTCCACGTCATCACGGTCCTGTCGGAGCGCAGCCTGGACGATCCGGACGGGCTGGTGGACTTTTATATCGCCGAGTCCATCGATCAGGTCTGCTTCAACGTCGAGGAATCCGAAGGCGATCATCGCTCCGGTCTGTTCGCGATGGCGGACCTGCGGCGGCGCTTCCATGACTTTCTCGATCGCTTCTGGCGGACGGCGCGGCAGAGCGGCCGCTTCGACTTCATTCGCGAGATCGATACGATGCTGCCGCGCATCCTGCGTCCCGAGGAAGCGCCGATGGGCAACTGCCAGGTCGCACCGTTCGGCATGCTGAACGTGGCGTGCAACGGCGACGTCTCGAGTTTCTCACCGGAGTTGCTTGGATTGCGCAACGAAGAATACAGCGACTTCATCATCGGCAACGTCCATACGCACTCGCTGGCGGAGATGGCGAAAAGCGCGCCGATGCGGCGCATGTCGCACGACATCGCGCGCGGGGTGGAGGCATGCCGGCATTCTTGCGGATACTTCTCGGTCTGCGGCGGTGGCGCCCCGATCAACAAGCTGACCGAGAACGGCAGCTTCGCCAGCGAGCGGACGCGCTACTGCGAGCTGACCCAGATGGTGCCGACCGATCTCATTCTCGACGCGCTGGAGACATCGGCCGCATCGTGACGGCTTAGGCCGGAATGGTCAGCGCGATGAGCTTGCGTCCTGCCGCATCGACGCGATCGAGGTTACGGCAGGTGTCGATCAGCTCGGCGAACCGCGCCGCAGGGATGGCGAGGCCGGGTGCGACAGGCTGGATGCGGCGCGCCTGCTCCTCGAAATCCCAGATGAACTCGCGGCCTGTGCCCTCGCGCGTGTAGTGGCGGCCGTCCTTGGTGAATACCGTGATGCGCGGGCCGAACAGCGTCCGCCGCACCATCGGGATCAGCGTGACGCGGTGCATGAGGTCGAGCACCTCCGGCGGGTCGGTCTCGCCTGGTGCGGGCTGAGCGCCGCGCAGCAGCGGATAGCCGCGCGTGACGGCGCCGTAGGCGGTGAAATACTGCGTGCTGCCGACCCGCGGCCTGCCGTCGCTGCCGGGTGTGGGGAAGGCCGGGCTGGGATATTCCGTTTCGAACCAGTTCACCACGGCCTCGATGCGGTCGATGTCGGCGTAGGCGATGTTGTTTTCCTCGCAGAGCCGCGCGGTCACGTCGACATGCGCGATGTTGTAGCCGGCGGTGGAGTAGATGCGGTACAGCGTTTCGAGGAAGATCCAATCCTGGCCGAGGTTTTCCGTGATGCGGGCGAGCTCGGTGCTGGTGCGGCCCGTGTAGCTGTAGGTCAGCCGGCCAAGATTGTTGCCGGCATAGGCGTGGTAGAAGCCGGCCTCGCCTTCCAGCGTTGTCTCGCCGCCCGGCGTGCCGTGGCGGGCCATGGCGACGGCGAGCAGCGCATTGCGCACGGCACCGCCCTCGCGCAGCGATCGTCCGCCGCTGCGCGCACCCTCCAGGTTGCCGGCGGCGAGGTTGACGCACTGGGCGATCGCGCTGTGGATCTGCCCGGCGTCGAGCCCCTGTAGCTTCGCCGCGGCGATGGCCGCGCCGAAGATGCCGAACACCGGACCGGCGTGGAACCCGCGCGACATCACCGTGGGAATGAACTCTGCGGCCATGCGCTCCATCACCTCGTAGGCGGCGGCGACGGCAGTGAGGAACTGCCGCCCCGAGGCATTGGCGAGTTCGGCCGCCACCAGTGCGGCGGGCAGGATCGCCGTGCCGGGGTGGGTCAGCATGCGGAACGTGTCCCACTTGCCGCCGGCAAGGATCATTTCGGCATTGACGAAGGCGGCGCCAGCCTTGGTGAGCCTGGCGCCGCTGCACAGCACGGTGGCGATACCGGCGCCGCCCCGCTCCTCATCCTGCATCAGCGCCAGTGCCTGCCGGCTGGCCGGCATGTCATGCGCGACCAGCGCTGACGCCAGCGCCTGCAGCGTGACGCCCTTCGCGCGGTCTGCCACCGGCGGCGGCAGGTCTTCGTAGCGAAGGTTGGCGACGAACGCGGCGAAGTCGCGACTGAGGGACATACCGACCGCTCCCGGACAAAGACGTGTGGCGGAAGCCTGAAGGCTAACCGCAGCGGCGGGCAGCGGGAATGCCTGGCGTCACGCCGGGCGTTGTCGTGTCCGGCCGCAACGACGTTCTCGATTTCGATGCAGAAAAGCACTAATTGATGTGGGTCAATGCATCGTCGGTTCCGAATAGCATAAGAGCTGAACGACCGTGTAGCAGAAGGACGGTTTACACAAAGTTAGCAGGCATTTTCTGCGATTGATCAACACTCTGGTCAAACATCCCGGACGTTACTCTATGCGAACCTTAATGGCTCGCCCAGCAACTCCGAGGCGGATCAGGGAACAGGAGGGCATCTCGGGTGACCACGCAAACGGCGATCAGAACAGGTTCATTCATCAATACGCTCGGTGTGAATACCCACATCGACTTTGCCGCCTACGGTTATCAGAACCTCACTGTCGTTGCGAATTCGGTCAAGTATCTCGGCCTGACCAATCTGCGCGACAGCGCGCAGACCGCGTCGGACGCAACCACCTGGCAGCAGGTCGCGCAGGCGACCGGCGCCAGATTCGATGACTATATCGCCGAGGCATCGCCCGCGGGCATGACGACGGACCTTGGCTTCGTGACGCAGCTCGCCCATCTGGGGCTGCTCAGCTATCTGGAAGGCGGCAACGAGGAAGACGACGCCTATCCGGCGTCCCTCGGCAACACGCTACCGATCACCGCACAGTTCCAGCAGCAGGTCTATGCGACCGGTCACGCGCTCGGCCTGCCGGTCATCAACATGAGCTTCGGCGCCGGCTGGACGGCAGCGAACAACTGGCAGGGCGACTACGGTGCTGTCGGCGATCTGTCCGCCGTCGCCGACTACGCCAATGCGCATACCTATCCCAATGTCGGGCAGGGCACCGACTGGTCGGTCCAACGGCTCAACGGCCTTGCGCACCTGGCCGCGGCGTCGCGCCCGGTGATCACCACCGAGATCGGCTGGGACGAGAACCAGGGTTTCGCGCAGGCCGACGTCGCGAAATTCGCTCTCGACGCGACGATGGACGGCATGAAGAACGGCGACGTGAGGACGTATTTCTACGGGCTGTTCGATGACGGCGCCGGCAAGTTCGGCCTGATGAACTCTGACGGCACGGCCAAACCCGCCGGCGTGGCGATCCACAACCTCACCACGCTGCTGGCCGATACCGGCGCGACCGCGGCCTCGTTCACCCCGGGCTCACTCAGCTACACCCTGTCGGGCACGACGGCGGCGGACAACACGCTGGTCATGCAGAAGTCCGACGGCAGCTACTGGCTTTCGCTCTGGAACGAGAGCGATGCGGCGCACAACGTGACGCTGTCGCTCGGCGGCGCAAGCGAGATCAAGGTGTTCGATCCGCTGACCGGCACCGCGGTGCTACAGGACGTGAGGAACACCGCCTCGGCCAGCTTCGCGGTCGCTGATCATCCGGTCATCGTGCAGGTGATCGGCGCGAGCGGCGCACCGCCCGCGTCCGGTGCCGTCCTCACGGTCGGCCCGGGTCAGCAATATGCCTCGATCGCGGCAGCGGTGGCCGCGGCAAGGGCCGGCGACACCGTCAATGTGCAGGCCGGCACCTACACCAACGACTTCGTCAACGTGTACAAGAACATCACGTTGCAGGCGGTCGGCGGCGTGGTGAAGATGCTCGCCACCGTGAACCCTCCGAACGGCAAGGCCATCATCGACGAGGGCGGCAGCGGCGTTAACATCACGATCAACGGCTTCGACATCAGCGGCGCGGTGGTGGCTGACGGCAACGGTGCGGCCATCCGATACGAGGGCGGCACGCTCACGTTGAACAACGACTATATCCACAACAATCAGGACGGGCTGCTGTCCGCGGCCGACCCGGCAGGCCGTATTTCCATCAACGCTTCCGAGTTCGCCTACAACGGCAAGGGCGACGGCTATACGCACAATCTCTATGTCGGCGACGTCGCCAGCCTCAGCATAACGAACAGCTACTTCCATGACGCCAGCGAGGGTCACGAAATCAAGAGCCGCGCCGAAAGCACGACGATCACCGGCTCGCGGATCTACGACAACAACAGCACAGCCAGCTACAGCGTCGATCTTCCGAACGGTGGCAATGCCACGATCCAGAACGATGTGATCCAGCAGGGTCCGAACAGCGACAACCCGGCCATCATCAGCTACGGCGAGGAAGGCAGCCTGCACGCCGGCACCACCGTCGTCATCGCGAACAACACCATCGTCAACGCCCGGACAGGATCTGCGGTGGGGGTGGTCAACCAGGCTCTCTATGCGGTCACGCTCCAGGGCAACAGCGTCTATGGCCTGACCAGCAGCAATCTGACCTCCGGGACTGCGACGGTGTCCGGCACGAGTTATCTGTTGAGCAGTCCGACGCTGGATACTTCGTCCTCCTGGATGCCGGCCGCCCCCCCGCCAGGCCCCACGCCGACCGATCTGGTCGTCGCAACCCCGGCCTCGGAAAGCCTGGTCGCCGGCACCAGCCTGGTGGTCAGCGGCGTGTCGATCAGCGATCCGTGGGCCGCGGCGACGCCCGGGACGATGACCCTGAACGTGTGGGACGCGGGCGGCGGCACGATCGCGATGGCCGGACAGACCGCGACCTCGTCCGGTCGGATCAGCGTCAGCGGGACGTTGGCCCAGCTCAACACCTGGCTGGCGGGCCTGTCCTACACGGCAGGAGCCAGCCAGGGCGGCGACACGATCACCGTGGATGTGTGGAACCAGGCAGGGATCGAGGTGCAGAAGGCGATCGGCGTAACGGTGGCCGCCCCGCCTCCTCCGCCACCGCCTCCGCCGGCCGCATCGATCACGACCGGCAGCGGGTCCGATACGCTGGTGCTGAGCATGTCGGAAGACGCCTATCAGGGCGATGCGAAGTTCACCGTTGACGGTTGACGGCCGCCAGCTCGGTGGCACCTACACGGCGACCGCGCCGCATGCGGCCGGCGGCAGTCAGAACTTCACCTTCATGGGCGACTGGGCGAGCGGCACGCATACCGTAGCGGTGAACTTCCTCAACGATGCCTGGGGCGGAACCGCCGCCACCGACCGCAACCTCTATGTCAATGGCATCAGCTATGACGGAGCGGCGACCGGCCAGAGTGCGGCGCTCATGGGCGCTGGCCCCAAAAGCTTTGCCCTGACGGACGGCACTGCGGTTCCCGCCGCAGTCACCGGCAGCGGATCCGATTCGCTGGTGCTTGGAATCTCCGAGGACGCCTACCTGGGCAACGCGCAGTTCACCGTTGCGGTGGACGGCAGACAGCTCGGTGGCACCTTCACCGCGACCGCGCTCCACGGCTCCGGCGCCAGCCAGGCATTCGTCTTCAAGGGAGACTTCGGCCCAGGTGCACACGCCGTCGCGGTGAAATTCCTCAACGACGCATGGGCCGGAACCCCAGCCACGGATCGCAACCTCTATGTCGACAGCGTCACCTACAGGGGAGCCAACACTACTCAGAGCGCTGCGCTGTTGAGCGCCGGCGCTCGGATATTCGCGGTCTCCGGCGGCACGACGCCATCCGTGAGCGAGACGAGCGATCATGGATCGCTACAGAAGAACCTCGCGCAGACCGGCAGCTACAGTGTCGGCGGCGACACCTTCGTGCTGAGCAGCGGCAATGCGGCCTCCGTCACGCTGGGCACGGGCGCCAGCCGGATCAGCTTCCTCGGCGCGAGCTCGGTCACGTTGACCGGCGGTTCGGGGCAGGACGTCGTCTCGTGCGATGCCGGCGACAACCGGTTCGTCGCGGGCACCGGCTCGCTGGAGGTGACCGGAGGCGGCGGCAGGGATGCGTATGTGTTCCACGCCGGCGGTGGTCTGCTCACGATCGATGACTTCTCGCTCGCCAAGGGCGATACCCTGACGGTGGACCGGGCGCTGCAAGGTTCGCTGTATCAGGCGTCCGACGGCCAGGGCGGCACGCTGCTCACATTCGGTGCCGGCAACGGCCATGGCGTCGACATCCACGGGATGGCGGCGATGCCAAGCGGGAACTTTCTTTGGGGGTAGCACCTGCTTCTGGGGCAGCGGACGATCACAACCAGCCGTCCAGGACTCGTCGAATGCCGAGGTCAAGCGGGATGCCATCGTAGAACAGGCCGAGGATGTCAATGACGCCATCCGGCGCGCGTTCGTAAACCAGGAGGTGTCGTGGGCGCCTGACCGACCCCGGCGGATCGGCGACGCGGCGCTTGCTGTGGCGCGTATGATAGAGGCGCACTTCACCCTCGACCCGCTGGGACCCGATGCGGTCGGGTTCATCGGCCACGTCCTGCATCGCGGCAATGAGCAGGGCAGCGTAGCGATCTCGTCCGGCCACGCCCCAGCCTCGCAGGCTGTCAGCCAGGATGCGGGCCAGCTGCGCCTCGGCTGGCGCTGCCAGCCGCCATTCAGCCACGTTGCGATGTAGACTTCGCTGCCGGAATTCGGCCGGTCACGCGCTGGAACAGCGCTTCGCGCGCTTCCGCACTCTCGATCAACGCGTAGTCGCCGCGCGCGATCGCTTCGCGTCCCTCGCGGGCGATTTCGCGGATCATCTCAACACAGGCCTGTTCCGCCGCCAGTTCGCTTTCGTAGCGGCGCAGGGCCTCGCGCACCACTTCGCTGACGCTCTGGTGCCGGCCGGTCTTCACCTGCCGATCGACAAAGCGGGCCAACTGATCCGTCAGGCTTACGTTGCGTCCTGCCATTTCCTAGCTACGTCCCAGCAAAATCCTGATTGCCAAAACCCGCCGCCTCGGTATCTCGAAAGTGAAACCTGGGGTAACGAGCCGAGAGAGACTTTTATTGGGTCTGTGACCTGGTTTTAGCTATTGTTTTTGACCCGAGACATCGTATAGGCACCAAGGGCTTTCAAATTCACCTGTCAAAGAATTTCCTACGATTCTGCCCTTAATAGTTCGCGTTCCCCGTTGTCCCGCCGATACATCTCCCCACGTAGCTTGAACTGAGAAGGATCCATCCGGCTGAACAGGGCCCGTAAATTTCACATCGGAATTCCCCACACGAGTCAGAAGTTGACCATTGGCAATGGTATAAGTGAAAATGAGGTTATCTACACATTTGTAGGTTGTCTTGTTCACTCTTAGTTTATTTATCCCATTGTATACTCCATCCAAAGCACTGTCGGCAAAGCATGGCCGCAAACTTCCTAAAGTAAGAATTCCAAATGCCATCACAGCGAATGTAGATACGAGCTTCATCGCAATATTTCTTCTCCCTCCCTTGCTCTCTTTGAACTTGATGGCGCAATTGAGGAATGCAATCTCGCTTGATGCCTTGGCTTTGCCGCAGCGTCGTTCTTGGCGAAGTAAAATTCCGGCCTATCCCCCCTCGATCTTCGGAATAAAGAACACCTCCGCTCCCGGCCTGATCGGTCGCAGGAAGTCGATCTCGTACAGCTCCCCGTCGATCGCGACGGTGGTTTCCTCCTCCAGCGTCTCGGCCAGGCCAGGAAACTTCCGGTCCATCTCGCGGATGACGCCGCGCAGGGTCTTCGCCGCCACCTGGAACTCCGTCACGCCGCCGGTGTAGCGGCGCGAGAAGCCGGTGGTGAAGACGACCCGCGCGGCCGCATCACTCACCGATCACGCCCCCTTGGCGTCGATCGCCTCCAGCACCTTCGGCGGCGACATCGGCAACTCGGTCATCCGCACCCCCACCGCGTGCTCGATCGCATTGGCGATCGCCGCCATCGGCGGGCAGATGTTGACCTCGCCCACACCCTTCGCGCCGAACGGATGCGCCGGGTTCGGCACCTCCACCAGCACCGCGTCGATCATCGGCAGGTCGGAGGCGACCGGGCAGCGGTAGTC
>JANWJK010000039.1 GCA_025452005.1 Acetobacteraceae bacterium
ACCAGCCGATCGTGCTGATCAACGGGTTGAGCGCCAGACGCACCGGATAGCGCAGCACCAGCCGCCACTCGCGCAGCCCCTTGGCGCGCGCCGTCACCACATAGGGCTTGTTCAGCTCATCGAGCAGATTCGCCCGCATGATCCGCGTCAATCGCGCGGTGCCGGCGATGCCCAGCACCAGCGCCGGCAGCCAGATATGCGCAAGCAGGTCACCAAGCTTGGCGAAACTCCAGCGCGCTTCGCGGTACTCCGGCGAGAACAGGCCGGTGATGCTGATGCCGAAATACGCGAATGCCAGCCACATCAATATCAGAGCGAGCATGAAGTTCGGTGTCGCCAAGCCCACGTAGTTGATCACCGTCAGGACGTGGTCGACGACCGATCGCTGGTGCGTCGCCGAATAGATGCCCGCCGGCACCGCGATCGCCCAGGTGAGCACGAACGCCATCGCCGCCAGCGCCACCGTCAGCCCCAACTGCTCCCTGATCAGCTCCGCGTTCGGCCGCTGGTATTCCAGCGACAGCCCCAGATTGCCGTGCAGCAGGTTGTTCAGCCAGTACAGGTACTGGACGATGAACGGCTGATCCAGGCCATACTGATGCCGCAGCATCTCGATCTGCTCAGTGCTGATCGAGCTGCCCGACGCCGTCAGCGTCGCCACGTAGGTGGTCAGGAAATCGCCCGGCGGCGCGTGCATGATCGCGAAGATCACGAACGAGTAGACCAGCAGCAGAAACGGCAGCAGCAGCAGGCGCTGGACGATGTAGCGGGTCACTTGGCGAAGAAGTACTGCTCGGTACGGGTATTGCCCGGCGTGCGCAGCGGCCAGTCATTGCCGGTCGTTGCCGGCACGTTGTGCAGCTTGCTGTTGATGACGACCACACCCTGAACCATCGGCGTCAAGCCGACCGTGCCGATCTCGAACACATTGTCCGCCCAGATGCGGAACAACTCCTGCGCCGCCTGGATCTGGCCGTCGCGACCGACGCTGCGCGCGGTATCGACAAGCTGCATGATGCGCTTGAACGGCTCGATGGGTTCCACGCCCTCCTTGCCACCCGAGGTCAGCCACTGCGAGTACAGCGGTCCCACGGTGAGCATTCCGGTTACGTTGCGCGGGTCGAACTTCGAGTTGCCGGTGAACGGGAACGCCGTGGTGTCCTCGTTCCATATCTCCGCCATCAGTTGGTTGGCGGCACGCATATTGAAGTGCAGTGCACGCTCGCGGATCTGCACGATCGTCTTGATGCCGACCGCCTCCCAGTCTTTGGCGACCAGTTGCGCCACATCGGGCCAGGCGCCGAATGCCGGTACGACGCTGATCTCTATCGTGGCCGGCTTGCCGTTCTCCATCAGCCGAATGCCCTGTGCGTCGCGCTTCGTCAGGCCAAGCGCGTCCAGCATCTTGTTGGCCTTCTCGCGGTCGAACTCGGTGTACTTCGCCGCTGTCTCCTTGCCGGGAAAGTACGGATGCCACGGCGCGGGCACGGCCTGCCGTGCTTCGCCCAATCCAAGGAACACCGATTCCTTGATCTCGTCGCGGTTGATCGCATAGGACAGCGCGATGCGGAAATCCTTGGCCGCCATCAGCTTGCCGATCACGGGATCAGCCGTGTAGGTCGTATTGATGGCGATCACCGCGTCCGAACCGCCGAAGGTCGGCCAGGTGATAACGCGATACTTGCCGGTCTTCTCCTGTTCCTTCAGCACCGGATAATTGGTCATCTGGATGTGCCGCGCCTGCATGTCGAAGTCGCCGGCGATGGCTGCCAGATTGAGCGCCTGCTGATCCGCGAAGTAGGTGAACCGAACCTCGTCGATATACGGGAGCTGATTCCCATCCTTGTCGACGCCTATGTAGTAGGGATTGCGCCGGATGGTGAACACCGGATCGCTCACCCGGGTTACCGGCATCCACGCCGCCATGGTCGGACGTTCCGGATTCTGCGCCGGCGTGGCGCGCAGGAGGAACAGCTCGTTCCAGGCCTTGAAGCTGGCCGCCTGCGCGAGGCGATCGACCTCGTCCTTCGACGTGTAGGCCGGGTGGAACTTCTTCAGGTAATGCGACGGCAGGAACATCGCATAGGACATATCCGGGCCGTCCTGGTTCGCCACCTCGTACAGGAACAGCGTGGCCGGGCGGTCATACGTGAACTGCACCGTATAATCGTCAACCTTCTCCACCTTCGCCGCCGTGCCATCCGCGTTGCGGATCCAACTCGGCACCGATGGCGTCAGGTCCTTGTTGAGCAGGACGTCCTTGTACCAGAACACGATGTCATCGGCGGTGAACGGCGCGCCGTCCGACCAGCGTGCGCCTTTCCGCAGCAGGATCGTCCACACCTTGTAGTCGGCGGATGTCTTCGCGCCGAGCGCCAGCTTTGGTTCGATCTCCGCGCCGTCAGGGGAAAACCGGAACAGCCCGTCATAGGCCACGCGCACATAGTTGTTGGCGTCCGCGGGACCGAGGAAGGCACGTCGCCAGACGCCGCCGTATTCGCCGGTCTTCTCGACAACGGGCACCACCAGCGGCTGCTCGGGCAGGCGCTGCTCGACCGGAGGCAGCTTGCCGGCCTTCACCTGTTCGGCGAGCGCGGGGGCTTCGTGGTACTTGCCGCCCTGCGCGGCGGCGGGTGCGAGTTGTGCGAAAATCAGAACCAATCCGGCAACCAGCGCCGGCGCAATGCGCCTCATGGTCTTCTCCCCTCTATGCTCGCGCTTCTTGCCGACGCGCCGCTGAGAGATGTTCGGACAGCCGCCAGGCCGCGTCAACGCGCTTTGCCCGCTACGCCGCCTGCCGCACCGCCGGGAACACCTCTTCCGCCAGCAACTGCATCTGCTCGATCGCCAGGCTCTTCGGCATTCCCACCCAGTGCACGCCGGCGATCAGCGTGGTGACGCCGAAGCGCCGGCGCAGGTCAAGCACCTGCTCGGTCACCTCGGCCGGCGAGCCGATCAGGAACCGGTCGTCCACCAGATCGTCGAAATCGAGATCGAAATGATCGCTCGACGGCATCACCTTGTCCTGGCCCCACTCGCGATACGCCTTGTACTTGACCTCGAGCGACGGCCGCGCCCGCTCGATCGCCTCGGCACGCGAGCGCGCGATGAACACCTCACGCGCCATCGGGAACTCGGCTGGGAACGGCTTGCCGCACGCATCGAGCTCGCGCTTGTACACCTCCATCTGCCGCGCGATCGTCGCCAGCTTGTTGTGCGGGTTGACGAACCACGCATCCGCCATGCGCGCCGCACGCCTGATGCCGACATCGATGTTGGCGCCGATCCATACCGGCGGCATCGGCTTCTGTACCGGCAGCACGGTGCAGTTCGCGTTCTCCAGCGCAAAATACGACGCCTGCATGGTGACGAAGTCCTCGGTCCACAGCCGCTTCACAGCGGTCAGGCACTCCTCGAAGCGGCGGCCTGCCTGCTTCAGCGTCGTGCCGAAGGCGCGGAACTCCACCTCGCGGTAGCCGATGCCGGCGCCAAACACCAGCTTGCCGCCGCTCATCACGTCGAGCGAGGCCAGTTCCTCGGCGACATGCAGCGGGCTGTGCAGCGGCAGCAGCACCACGCCGGGGACCACCCGCAACTTCGGCGCGACCAGCGCGACCTGGCAGAGATAGGGGATCTGCTGGATGTACTGGAACGGATGCGAGCTGTAGTGCGAGCCCTTGGCGACGAGGTCGTAGCCCAGCTCTTCCGCGAGCTTCGCCGCCTCGAGGTCCTCGCGCAGGCGAAGCTGCATGTCGTCGCCAAGCGGATACTGGCCGCGGATGATCAGGCCGAACTTCATTGTCGTCTCCCTATCGACGCGCCAAGTGACGACCCATCCGTATGCCCAGTCAACACGCTGCCCTCACAGGTGGTAGCGCGACGCGACGCTCGCCGCCCAGTCCGGCGGCAGGCGTGGGAACGCCACACCGGGCGGGCACACCGCCGGGCCGCCCGGCTCGCGCAACCACTCCTCCGCGCGTGCCGGCCATATCGCGGGCCGGGCGCCGCCCAGCGCTTCGGCGATACGGCGGGACGTGTGCGGCAGCACCGGCGACGCGGCGACGGCCGACAGCCGCAGCAGGTTGATCGCGGTGCGGGTCGCGCAGGCCGCGCGGTCGCGGTCGGTCGCGATCGTCCGCCACGGCTCCTGCGCGGCGAAGTAGCGGTCGCATAACGACCACAGCGCCCGCAGGCTCTCGCACGCGCGGCGCGGCCGGATCGCCGTGAAGTGCCCCGCGCAGGCGCCGATGATGGCATCGGCCTCGATCGCCAGGCGCGCTTCCGCCTCGCCGGCTTGGCCCATGTCCGGCACGCGGCCGTCGAAGCGCGTGGCGGCGAACGACAGCACGCGGCTGACCAGATTGCCGAGCCCGTCCGCCAGGTCGGCGTTGCAGCCGTCGGCGAAGCCGGCGGGGGTGAAGCGGGTGTCGGACGCCTCGGGTGCGTTCGCAGTCAGCCACCAGCGCCACCAGTCAGCCGGCAGCTCGTCCAGCGCGGCGTCGAGGAAGATGCCGCGCTGTCGGCTGGTGGAGAATTTGCCGCCGCCCCAGGTCAGCCAGGAGAACCCCTTGATGCGGTCCACCAGCCTTATATCGGCGCCGGAGCCGAGGATCGTCGCGGGAAACATCAGCGCATGGAACGCGACGTTGTCCTTGCCGAGAAACTGCACGAGCCGCGTGCCCGGCCCGCGCCGCCACCACTCGTGCCAATCCCGGCCGGGCGCCGCTTCCGCCCATTCCTGGGTCAGCGCGACGTAGGCGATCGGCGCGTCGAACCAGACGTAGAACACCTTGCCCTCCCAGCCCGACTTCGGCACCGGCACGCCCCATGCCAGGTCGCGCGTGATGCAGCGGTCCCGCAGCCCCTGGTCCAGGAGACCGCGTGCCAGCGACAGCACCAGCGGGTCCCAGTCGTGCCTGCCCTCAAGCCAGAGGCGCAGCCGGTCGGCGAGCTTCGATTGCAGCAGGAACAGATGGCGCGTCTCGCGCGTCTCCAGCGCGGCGGAACCCGAGAGCGCCGAGCGGGGGGCAACCAGCTCCACCGGATCGAGCAGCCGGCCGCAACTGTCGCATTGATCGCCGCGCGCCGCCCTATCGCCGCAATGCGGACAGGTGCCGACGATGTAGCGGTCCGGCAGGAAGCGGCGGTCGGCGTGCGACCAGACCTGTTGCAGCACGCGTTCCTCGATGAACCCCTCCGCCTCGAGGCACAGGAACAGGTGCCGGGTAAGGGCATGGTTCGCCGGCGACGACGAGCGGCCGAAATGGTCGAACGAGATGCCGAGCCGGCGGTAGATCTCGGCCTGCGCCGCATGCTGGCGGGCGCAGTATTCGGCGACCGGCAGTCCGGCCTCCAGCGCGGCCAGCTCGGCCGGCGTGCCGTGTTCATCGGTGCCGCAGACGAACAGCACGTCGCGCCGCAGCAGGCGCTGGAACCGGGCATAGACGTCGGCCGGCAGGATGGAGCCGGCGAGGGTGCCGATGTGCTTGATGCCGTTCACGTACGGCAGTGCCGATGTGACGAGGATACGGTCGGTCATGACGGGAACTCCGGGCAGCGCCCGGAGGCGCGCCGCTAGACGGTTGCGAGGTCCCGGGCGCCGGTGCGCGCGGACGACACGGCCGCGCCCGGGGCGGCCTTGCCGTCCCGTCGCATCATCAGGCCGTTGCGAATGCTGTGCGTCACGCCGCTGTCCTTGGTGTTGGCGTCAGGTTAGGTAGGTGGTCGGCGGCAGTCCAGCAAGAATGGCGTGGCCGCCGGAGCTACGGCCAGTCCATCTCCGGCAGCCGCACCAGCGGCACCTGCCGCATCGACAGCGTCCGGTACTGGAGCGTCAGCGGCACCTCGACGTCCGGCGGGCTGCCGTCCTCCGGGCTGTGCGCCACCAGCGACAGCACGGCCTTGGTGGCGGTCGCGGCGGACCGGCTGATCGCGGCGCGCGACGCCAGCATGTCGAGCGTCTCGGCATAGCCGACCAGCCGCGCGCTGCCGGCTCCCATCGGCTGCAACTGGTCATCGAGCGCCAGGGTGGCGCTGGCCGTGAGATCGAGCGGCCCCCAGACCACCGCCAGCCGTTTGATCTCGAGGGAGCCGCCGCCGTCCCGCCACGCCGCGGCCTGCTCCGCCAGCGTGCGGCCCGCCGGCACGGGCCCGTTCAGCGCGCCTTCGACCTCCAGGTTCGCGATGCGCGGACCGAGCAGTCGGGCAACGCCTGGCGGCGGGTTGATCGCCTCGGCCCCGAGCGTGAATGTCGCGGTCGGCTCGCCGGGCTGCGGCTGCGGGCTGATGTCCAGGTGCAGGCGCAGCGATTGCAGGCCGGCCTCACCGCCCATCGGCGGTTCGGCCCGCAGGTTGGCCACGCTGACGTCGGCGCAGCGTGGCCAGGGGTGGGCGCGCAGGGGGAGCGCGCGCCGCAGGCTGGCGGCCGGGGGGGGCCCCTCCGGCGGGAAGGCCCGGCGGAGCCGGGGTCTGCCCTCGGCC
>JANWJK010000040.1 GCA_025452005.1 Acetobacteraceae bacterium
CGACCGACACGGCGTCGCGACTTCCAGCGCCAGTAGAGACGGAAGCCGCTTCGATGCCAGCGTACCAGCGTCTCGGGCTTGAAGATGATCGCGGCTCCGAGCAGCGACGGAAATAGCCGATAGAGCCAGACGAAGATCAGTCGATCCGCGGTACGCAGTCTGAGCCTTGGTGGCGCCGATCGCCTCAAGACGAGAAGCTGGTGGCGAAGGAACATGATCTCAGCTTCGCGACCCGCATGCGATCTGAACAGTCCGACGAGCCATCCACCGAGCAGTTTGCAGAGATCGATCATGCCGACAAAGCTACCGCATTGCTGCGCCCAGCCCGGATGAGATTTTTGGTAGACACACGTCATTTCAGCCGCTTATCACGCAATTCAATCAGTTTTCGAGGTGTCCAGGTGCTCGCGGAACAACCAGATCGTCTTGGCGTCCGGCATCCCATCGTGCAGCGCGAGGCCGGCGAACGCATGAACGATAGCCGATCGCGGATCTGGTACGCAGTCTGATCGTCGGACAGCGTGTAGAGCGTCTGCACAACCAGGGGCGGAACATCAGCACCGCGTCATACGGCGGCCGGTCGCCTCGATGACGATCCGATCGGTCGAGCGCCGCCTCAACTCCGGCCGAAACACGCCGAAGTCCACCACCGCCCGCAGCCGACAACGCCTGAAGCCGATCCGCCGCATCGCAGAAACCCGGCTGGTTCGCCATCACCAACGCGCCTGAGCTGTCAGCGAATCATTCTCGGCCGCAACGCCACGTGCTCGTGGAATCCAAAGTGTCCTTGCCTGGCGCTCGCGCGCACTCAACCGCCTCGGTGCCCCGCGACCAACAACACGTCGGTCGGCGTTCCGATGTTCACTGCGCCTGGCGCAGCTCGTCCTCGGTGCGATGGCAGGCGATCGCTGCCCCTTTCGACAGGCGTTGCACCGGCGGCGGCTGCACGTCGCACAGCCCGGGAAGATGCACCGGGCAGCGTCGAAAGAACGGACAGGGGCGGTGCAGGTCCTCCATCGTCAGCCCTGCCGAGGCCTCCTCCAGTGCAGCGCGCTCGATCCCATCCAGCCAGTCCGTCCGCAGTTCCGGCACCGAGGCGAGCAGCAGCTCGGTGTAGGGATGCATTGGCTTGCTCTCCAGCGTCGCACGGGGGCCGGCCTCGACCGCGCGGCCGGCATACAGCACCATCACCTGGTCGCAGATTGCGCGGATCGTCGACAGGTCGTGGCTGATGAACATCAGCGCGACGCCAAGTTCGCGCCGCAGCTCCGCCAGCAATTCGAGCACCGCCGCGGCGACGATGGTGTCGAGCGCGGACGTGACCTCGTCGCACAGGATCAGCTTCGGTTCCGCTGCCAATGCGCGCGCCAGGTTGACCCGCTGCTTCTGGCCGCCCGACAATTCGTCCGGATACCGTTCGGCTAGCTGCAGCGACAGGTGTACCATGTCGAGCAGCTCCGCCACGCGCCGTCGCGCTGCGGCACCGCGCATGCCGTGATAGAACTTGAGCGGCCGGGCGAGGATGCCAGCCACCGTCCGCGCCGGGTTCAGCGCCACGTCGGCCATCTGGAAGACAATCTGCACCGCCTGGAGTTGCTCCGGCGTGCGCTCCGCCACACGGCGAGGCAGTTCGCGGCCATCGAGCAGCATTGTGCCGTGCGCAGCCGGCAACAGCCCCGCGATCACTTGCGCCAGCGTGCTTTTGCCGCAACCGGATTCGCCGATGACACCCAAAACCGAGCCCGGCCCGATGCCGAACCCGATGTCGTGCAGCACGGGAAAGCGCGGCATGCCCTGGGCGTCCAGCCCGCCATAGCCGGCCACCAATCCGGAAATCGCCAGCACGTCCCGCTTCGCATCGGCCGCGACAGGCGTGGAGGCCACCTTCGACGACGGTTTGGCCGCAGCCAGCAGGCTGCGTGTATACGGGTGCTCGGCCTCGTGCAGGATTGTCGCGATCGGCGCAGTCTCCTGCTCCTTGCCGCCATGCAGCACCACCACGCGGTCTGCCAACTGCGCCACCACCGGCAGGTCGTGCGACACATAGACGGCCGTTGTGTGAAGCTGGCGCACAACGTTGCGGAACGCCCACAGCACCTCGATCTGCGTGGTCACGTCGAGCGCGGTGGTCGGTTCGTCCAGGATCACCAGGTCCGGCCCGGTGATCAGCGCCATGGCCGCCATTAGCCGCTGCAACTGTCCGCCCGAGACCTGGTGCGGGTAACGCGAACCGACGCCCTCGGGATCCGGCAGCGCCAGCGCGCGGAACAGCATACGCGCCTTGTCTTCGGCCTCGCCGCGCGACATCAGGCCATGGACCAGCGCCGGCTCGATCACCTGGCTCATGATGCGCTGCGACGGGTTGAACGACGCCGCGGCACTTTGCGCGACGTACGTGACATTGCGTCCGCGATAGGCGGTCAGTCCATGCGGCGGCAACGCGAGCACGTCAGTAATGCCGACTCGTACATGGCCCGCCGTGATGCTGCAGCCGCGGCGTGCGTAACCCATGAGCGCCAGCGCCGCGGTGGTTTTCCCCGAGCCGGACTCGCCAATCAGCGCCAGAACCTCGCCACGGGCGATAGCGAAATTCAGGTCGATGATGATGGGCACCGGCGCAGCGCCGTCCTCACGCCCCACCACGCAAAGGCCGGAAACCTCGACGTACGGGGCTGCGGCGTCATCCACGGCGGGCGCCCTTGCGGCTGGGCAGGCTGTCGATCAGCAAATTGATGGACACCGTCAGGACGGCGATGCAGATGGCCGGGATCAACACCGCCGGCGCGCCCGAACTCAGTCCGTCGAGGTTCTCGCGCACCAGTCCGCCCCAATCGGAATACGGCGGCTGAATGCCAAGACCGAGGAAGCTGAGGCTGCTGAGCAGCAACACGATGAACACGAAGCGCAGGCCGAAATCGGTCAGGATGGGCGCGACCATGTTGGGCAGGATCTCCTCCAGCACGATCGCCGGACTGCGCTCGCCGCGTGCCCGCGCGGCATGCACGAAATCCTTCGCACTGATGTCCGTGGCGATAGATCGCACGATGCGGAAACAGCCGGGCGTGTAGATCACCCCCGCCGTCAGGATCAGCACGGTGACCGACGAGCCACACGCCGCCACCACCACAAGGCTGAAGATGATGCTGGGGAAGCAGATCAGCGTATCCATGGCTCGGCTGAGCGCCGCATCCGTCAGGCCGCCCGCCGAGGCAGCCAGCATGCCGAGGCTGGTTCCGGTCAGCGACGCCAGCGCGGCTGCCGGCAACGCGATGCCAAGCGTGTAGCGCGCGCTTTCGAGGATACGGCTGAGCATGTCGCGGCCGAGGTAGTCGGTGCCGAACAGATGCGCCCGGCTCATCGGCCCGAACAGATCGTCGGTGACGATGGCGCCGGGCGGATATGGTGCGAGCATCGGGCCGATCACCGCCAGGACAAGCAAGGCGATGACCACCAGTGCCGCAACGCAACCGGTCGCGGACAGGCCCAGAGTGACGGAACGGCGTCGCACCGGCGCAACCACAGCGGTGCGCTGCGCTGCGCTCATCGATAGCGCAGCCTGGGATTGGACAGGATAGCGACGATGTCCGCGGTCAGCACCAGCAGCAGATAACCACTGCAGAAGATCATCGCGCACGCCTGCACCAGCGGCATGTCGCGCGTGCTGACAGCGTCCACCATCAGCTTGGCAAGGCCCGGGTAGTTGAACACCGACTCAACCACCACAATGCCGCCGAGCAGGAACGACAGGCTCAGTGCGATGGCGTTGGCGATCGGCCCGAGCGCGTTCGGTAGCGCGTGCCGCAGGATCAGCCGCACCGGCCGCACGCCCTTCAGCACCGCCATCTCGATATACGATGAACCGAGCGTGCTGATCAGCGCGGCACGGGTCATGCGCGCCATCTGCGGGAAGATCGCCACCGCGAGCGTGCCCACCGGCAAGGCGAAAGAGCGCAACAGTCCCGAGAACGAGTCGGCGTCTGCGGCATAGGACAATGCGGGAAGCCAGTGCAGATGCACCGCGAAGATCAACACCGCCGAGGTGGCGAACAGGAACTCCGGTACCGAAACGGCAGCGACGGTGAGCAGGTTGACCGTGCGGTCGTACGGTGAGCCGCGCCAAACCGCGGCGGTGATGCCGATCAGCAAAGCCAGCGGAACGGTGACCAGCGTGGTCAGCGATGCCAGCAACAGCGAGTTGCCAAGGCGGCCGCCAACCAGGTCGGCCACCGGCATGTTGTTCACCAGAGACTCGCCGGGATTGAGCGTCAGCAGGCCGAACAGCCAGGTGAAGTAGCGGTGCCAGGCTGGCTGATCGAGATGCAGCGTCAGGCGTAGTCCCGCCAGTGCATCCGGTGTCGCGCTCTGTCCCAGCACGATCTGCGCCACGTCGCCCGGCAGCAGTTCGGTGCCGGCGAACACCACGATGGACACGGTCAGCAGCAGCAACAGGCTAAGCCCGGTGCGGCGCAGGATCAGGCCGAGTACGACCGAATGGGAGGCCGATACCCGGATGGTTCCGGAGCCGGTTGCTGCCGATGCGTCAGCCATCCAGCCAGACGTTCTGTGCGAAGTTGAAACCCATCATGCCACCGGTTGGGACCGCCCGCAGTCCCTTCAGGCGCGAAGTATGCGCATCGATGCCGCTGATGAACACGGGGATGCCGATGCCGGCCTCCTCGTTGATCATGCGCTGCATGTCAGCGTACATCGCCTTGCGCTTCGTCACGTCAGTCTGCGCGCGCGCATCGACCAGCAATTTGTCGAACTTCTCGTCCTTCCAATGGCTCTCGTTCCACGGTGCGGTCGACTGGAAGAACAACGTCAGCAGGATGTTGGCACTCGGCCGCGGATTGACGTTGCCGTAGGTGAACGGTGACTTCAGCCAATAGTTGGACCAGAACCCGTCAGCCGGCACGCGTTGCAGTTCCAGGTTGAAGCCGATGCCCTGCGCGGCGTTCTGCAAGATCACCGCCATATCCACCGAACCCGTTGGCGCCGGTGAGCAGACCAGCCTGGCACCGCTGATATTGGCTTTCTTCAGATGGAACTTCGCCTTGTCCGGATCGAACGCACGCTGCGCGAGCTCGGGAGAGTAGTATGGATTAGTCGGGTCGATCGGCTGGTCGTTGCCAATCGCGGCGTAGTCCAGAAACACGCTGCTCTTGATCTTCTCGCGATCCTGCAGGTACTTCATCGCCATGATGAAGTCGGGATTGCCGGTGTCCGGGGCATCGAGGTGCATGATCAGATCGGTGTAGCTGCCGCTTTTGGATTCAAAGACCTCGAATCCCTTCGCTGCCTTTACGTCGCGCGTCGAATGCGGATTGATGGCGCCAGCGAGTTCGATATCGCCCGACAGCAGCGCGTTCACGCGAGCCGCATTGTCAGGGATGCCAAGGAACGTCACCTGGTCGAGATACGGCTTGCCGGAGTGGAAGTAGTTCGGATTCCGCACGCCCAGCGAACGTACGCCCGGCGAGAATTCCTTGCACAGGAACGGACCGGTGCCGATACCTTTGTTGAAGTCGGTGGTGCCATTCTTGACGATGACGAACTGGTAGATCGCGAGGATCGTCGGCAATTCGGAATTCGGCGCCGACAGTGTGATCCGTATCTCATCCTCCGCGGTCGTCTTGATCTCCTCGAACTGTCTGGCGATCGGCGCGACCACCGAGCTGTTCTTCGGATCCTTGTGGCGCTCGAGCGAGAACACCACGTCGTCCGCGGTGAACGGCGAGCCGTCATGGAACATCACGCCCTTGCGCAGCTTGACGGTCCAAACCTTGGCGTCGCTGCTCTCCACCGAGGTCGCGAGGTCCGGCAGCGGATTGAGCTGTTCGTCGAACACCGTCAAGCCGTTGTAGAACATGAACAGGCGCGCGTAGTCGGTGGAGTTGTTGGCGTGCGCCGGATCGAGCGTGTCCTTGGTGGACGACGTGTAGTTGGCAGCGCGGATCGAACCGCCGCGCTTCGGTTCGTCGGCGTAAGCGCGCGGCACCAGCAGGCCGCCCGCGCTGATGCCAAGACCCGCCGCAAGTCCCAGGCGCATCGCCTGACGTCGCGTCCAGCCTGTCGCTTCGTCGCTCATTCCTGGAATCCTTTGATTGCCACTGCGTCCCGCATCGTTCACGAAGCCGTCAGCATCCCAGCTTGCCCGCATCGGCCGCATCAGCCAGTTCGGCAAGCGTGCTGAAATGATAGTCGGGTTTTGTCAGTTGGGATACTTCCTGCGTGCCACCGAACCCGGGCAATCCTTTGCGCCGCTCGATCCAGCACACCGTGTAGCCCAGCCGGCGGGCGATGCCGATGTCGTGGTACTGGCTCTGCGCCACGTGCAGTGTGTCGTGCAAGCCATGGCCATCGCGACTGAGGCGCCCGCGCGTGAAGGCGAAGAAGCACGGATCGGGCTTGTCGCACAGCGCCTCATCCACCGTCACGCTGTCGTCGAACGGATTGCCCAGCGTGTTCTCCAGGTACCCCACCGCCCAGCGTTGCGTGTTGGTCATCGCGACCAGCTTGTAGCGCTGCTTCAGCCGTCGCAAGGCAGCGACGGAATCAGCGAAGGCCGGCCATTCACGGATGGAATCGCGAAACTCCTCGGCGATTGACTGGCTTTCCGGCAGGCCGAGACCTGGTGCCATCTCGCGGTACACGCGCACCAGATCATCGGGAAAGCGGCCGGACGACTTGCTCGAACGCCGCGTGCGGTAGGCCGCCAGGAGGGTTTCGTCATCGTGCTTCGCGGTTTCCTGCATCGCGCCGCGGAGATAGCGGAGAATGCCCCCTTCGAAATCGATCAGCGTGCCGACCACGTCGAAACTCAACACTTTGGGTTCTTGCTGCGCCATGCCGGCCCCCTCGCGACTTGATGCGTTTTCGGTGTCACCGCCATCAGTTTGCGACGAGCACCGGTGTATACAAGTTTAGCCGCCGTTGCAGGGGCCAACGGTTTAATTGTCGCCGATGATAGGCGGTCGATGCCGTTTCCAGCGGCCACACAGCAGGATCTGCTGGCGGCCGTTGCTGCGGATCGCGTCAGGCGCCTACACCGATGGCTTTCGCTGCCATGTGCCGCACCCTATGCCGTGGCCGATGTGTTAATCAGCAGGATATTCGTCGCGAGCGTAGCGCTATGTGGCTATGCTGTTCCGCGGTCTCGCCTAGCATTGGACAACCGGCACCCGCCCCGCCGGCGGCAGAGGAACCGCAACATGCCCAAACTTCAGCCCCGCTTCATCACTTTTGACTGCTACGGCACGCTGACCCGCTTCCAGATATCCGACCTGGCACGCGAGATGTTTGCCAACCGCATTCCCGCGGAGAGCCTGGAGCAGTTCGTGCAGGACTTCACCTGCTATCGCCGCGACGAGGTACTCGGCGCCTGGAAGCCTTATGACATCGTGTTGAAGAACGCCCTGCGCCGCACCTGTCGCCGCCACGGTATCGACTATGTCGACGCCGACGGCCAGCGCATTTACGACGCCGTGCCGACATGGGGACCGCACCCGGATGTGCCGGAGGGATTGCGGCGCCTCGCGAAACGCTATCCGCTGGTGATCCTGTCCAATGCGTCCAACTCGCAGATCCACAGCAACGTGGAAAAGCTCGGCGCGCCATTCCATGCTGTCTATACGGCGGAGCAGGCACAGTCCTACAAGCCACGCATGCAGGGATTCGAGTATATGCTCGACTCGCTCGGTGCCCGGCCGGAGGAATTGCTGCATGTCTCAGCCAGCCTGCGCTACGACCTGATGACGGCACATGACCTGGGCATTCTCGACAAGGTCTATGTCAATCGCGGCTTCGAGCCTTCGACGCCGTATTATGGTTATCACGAGGTCGCCGATATCGGCGGATTGGCCGACTTGCTCGGGTTGTGACGTCGATGATGCGTCAGATGCCCTACTGGCACGACACTGCCGCGGCGTTCACCGGCGCGGAGGCGGGTCCGGTCGAAGGCCAGGTCGATGTCGCCGTGGTCGGCGCCGGTTTCACCGGACTATCGGCGGCGCTCGCTCTGGCGGAACGCGGCGCGCGCGTCGTGGTGCTTGAAGCAGACCGAGTGATCAGCGGCGCCTCCGGTCGCAACGGCGGCCACGTCAACAACGGCACCGCGGTGGATTTCGGCTCCATCGTCGAGCGTCTCGGGCTGGAGCAAGCCCGTTCGCTGTACCACGCCTATGATGACGCGGTGGACACGGTGGAGCGTATCGTCAGTGAGCAGCAGATCACCTGCGACTTCCGCCGCGGCGGCAAGATCAAGCTGGCGGCAAAACCGGCGCATTATGATTCGATCGCACGCGGCTTCGAACTGCTGCGTCGCGAAGCGGATACAGAAACCGACCTGGTCCCGCGCGAGCGCATCCGCGAGGAGATCGGCTCCGACAGCTTTTATGGCGGCCTGCTGTATCGCAAGAGCGCGCAGATGCACATGGGCCGCTTCGGACTCGGACTCGCCGATGCCGCGAAGCGCCATGGCGCACGCATCTTCGAGAATGCACCGGTCACCGCGCTGAAACGCCTGCAGGGTGCTCGCCATGTCGTCACCACGCCGCGCGGCACAGTGACTGCCGCACAGGTGCTGCTGGCAACCGGTCCCAGCATGCAGGGGCCGTTCTTCTATTTCCGCCGCCGCGTCATCCCGATCGGGAGCTTCATCATCGCAACCGAACCGTTGAGCGCAGCACAGCTCGACGCCATCATGCCGACGCGCCGCACTGCCACCACGACGAAGAACATCGGCAACTACTTCCGGATTTCGCCCGATGACAGGTTGATCTGGGGTGGCCGCGCGCGGTTCGCGCTGTCCAGTCCCACGTCCGACTTGAAGAGCGGCCGCATCCTCGAGGCGACGCTGCACCGGACGTTCCCGCAGCTTGGCCAGGTCCGCATCGACTATTGCTGGGGCGGCGTGATCGACCTGACCGCCGATCGCCTGCCACGCGCAGGCGAGCATGACGGATTGTTCTACGCCATGGGCTTCAGCGGCCACGGCGCGCAGATGTCCGTGCACATGGGCCAGCGCATGGCAGCGGTTCTCTCAGGCGACGGCGAAGCCAACCCGCTGCGCGGCCTGTCCTGGCCGGCCGTACCCGGTCATTTCGGACCGCCCTGGTTCATGCCCTTCGTCGGCGCCTATTACCGCCTGAAGGACGTTCTCACCTGATACCAGCGCTCAGGCGCCTTCCAGGGCGCCGGCGAACATGTCCAGCGCCTCGGCGAGCTGTGCGTCGGTGGTGACCAGCGGCGCCAGGAAGCGAATGACGTTGCGGTATATGCCGCACTTGATCACCAGCAGCCCTCGCTCGCGCGCCCGGTCGATGATGCGTTGCGTCAGGTCGGCATCCGGCGCACCGGCGGCGTCCACGATCTCGACCGCCTGCATGAAGCCGATGCCTCGCACGTCGCCGATCGACCTGCAGCGGCGTTGCAGTCCGAGCAGTCCCTCCCGCAGCGTCGCACCGAGACGGCGGCCGGCCTCCAGCAGATCGTCTTGCTCGAACGCATCGAGCACCGCGAGACCAGCGACGCAGGCCAGCGCGTTGCCGCCATAAGTACCGCCAAGTCCACCAGGCGCCGGTGCGTCCATGATCTCCGAGCGTCCCACCACCGCGGACAGCGGCAGGCCGCCGGCGAGGCTCTTCGCCAGCGTGACCAGGTCCGGCTGGATGCCGGCCTGCTGGAACGCGAACATCGTTCCGGTACGGCCGAAACCGGTCTGGATTTCATCGGCGATCAGCACGATGCCATGACGGTGCGCGGTGTCGCTCAGCGCGCGCAGGAACGGCGCCGGTGCCGGCAGGAAGCCGCCATCGCCCTGCACGGGCTC
>JANWJK010000041.1 GCA_025452005.1 Acetobacteraceae bacterium
GGTGTGGCCGTCGATCTCGATCGACAGCTTCGCGTCGCCTTGCAGCATCGCGAGCACCTGTCCGAGCACCGGCGCCGCCTCGGGTCGCAGCGTCGCATTGTTGAAGTCGAACGTGATGCCGTAGACCGCGACATGACCGCTCTCCTGCAACGCGTCGGCCAGGGTGGATGCCTTGGCCTCGGTCGCCGAATTGGCTTCGAGCGTCTGCTGCATCGCCTTGGTCTCGACGATGGTGAGGTCGGACCATGGCGCGTCTGATCCGCCATTGTACCAGGCATGCAGAGTGACCCATATCATGCCTTTGCCGGGTTCCTCCCAGCGCCAGTAGCCGACGGTTTCGTCCTCGCCGAAGTTGAGCCCGGGATACTTGCTGCCGCGGCCGGACACGATCGCCTCGAAGCCCTTGTCGCGCATCACGCTCTCGTAGTTGCGCAGGATCTCCAGCACCGACGTGGTCGGCTTGTGTTCGTAGCGGTAGCGGATGACCTGGCCTTCGACCTCGTCGAACAGCGCCGGATGATCGGCGCCGGCCTTGTAGGCGATCAGCATTTTCCCGCTGTCGAAGTCCTTCACCAGGTATTCCGTCACGCGGGCCTGCGGATAGAGCTTGATCAGCCGGTATTCCTGCGTGCCGGCGACGTTCGGGTCGTTCCACTGGGCAAGCGCGGGCACCGCCGCGAACAGCGCGGCGGCGAACAGGGCGGTGGCGACCGGCTTCATGGCAGGCTCCGAGGACATTGTCCGGGCCAGCATCGGCTGAGGCAACATTTCGGGCATTGACCCAGATCAAGCCCACGTCCCTGCCGGTGCTAACTCTCCGGCGCGCGCACGAAGCACAGGATGCCGACCTGCTGCGTCCAGCAGGCGATGGCGCGCCCAGTGGGATTGTCGCTGCGGTTGAGGATCAGGTGGTCCGGGACACGCCGCCACTCGCCCTCGATCTTTGCCTCGTAGTGGCCATCGCTGAGCCGCGACTCCACCGGCCGGCAATCGGCCATCGAGCAGCACAGCGCGTTCGTCCAGGGCTGGCGCAGGCTGTTGAACCAAGGCGCGAGCGATTGGTCGGCACCTTGCGGCGGCGCCGCGAGAACCGGACGCGCGAGGCAGGCCAGCGCGATCACCAGGGCGCGGCCTTGCATGTTAGGGGGAACTCGGCGACGCCGCGAAGGCGGGTTGGCGCTGCAGCATCGGTTGTCGTCCCTGTTCCTGACTCCTCGCCATGGTAGCGCGGCGGCGGGCCATTGCGCGAAACCTATCCAGCCTGCTGCAAGGCGAAGCGGCGTGCCGCTACAATCTCTCGTGAGCCGGGATCGGCAGACGAAGGCGCCCGCGCCGCCGTGGGCCTCGCGATCGGGTTTCAGCATCGAATGCATGAACCAACGGCATTGGCAGCGGACGATCCGCTCGGACATGGTGGTGCGCCGGCCAAGCGGCCTGCTGCGGAGGGGGAACCATGCAATCGTACGACGCGATCATCATCGGCACCGGCCAGGCCGGGCCCTCGCTGGCGAAGCGGCTCGCCGGCGCCGGACAGCGTGTCGCCATCATAGAGCGCAAGGCGTTCGGCGGGACCTGCATCAACACCGGCTGCACGCCGACCAAGACCCTCGTCGCCAGCGCCTATGCAGCACACATGGCCCGCCGTGCCGCCGACTTCGGTGTCGTGGTCAGCGGCGGCGTCGCGGTGGACATGCGGCGGGTGAAGCAGCGCAAGGACGCCATCGTCGCGTCATGGAGTGCCGCGACCGAGGCGTCGTTGCGCGCGACGGAGAACTGCAGAGTGTGTCGCGGCCATGCCCGGTTCGTTGCGCCCCGCCAGATCGAAGTCGGTGGCGAACGGTTCGCTGCCGAACGCGTCTTCATCAACGTCGGCGGCAGGGCAGCGGTGCCGGCGATCCCCGGCATCGACGGCGTGCCTTACCTGACGAACACCACCGCGCTCGGGCTGGAGGCGGTTCCGGAGCACCTCGTCATCCTGGGCGGCAGTTATATCGGACTGGAATTCGCCCAGATATTCCGCCGCTTCGGCGCCAACGTCACCGTGCTGGAAACCGCGCCACGACTGATCGCGCGCGAGGACGCGGAAATCTCGGAAGCAATCCGCGCCTTCCTTGAGAGCGAAGGCGTGCGCATCGTTTGCGGCGTGCACGTTTCGGGCGTGGCGACATCGCAGCGAGGCGTGGTGGTCAGTGGGACCGACGCCGGCTCGCCAGTGTCGATCGAAGGATCGCATCTGCTGCTGGCGGCCGGCAGACGGCCGAATACCGATGACCTGGGGCTCGATCGCGCCGGAGTCGCGATCGACGCCCGTGGCTATATCACCGTGGACGAGCAGTTGCGGACCAACGTACCGGGCATCTGGGCACTCGGCGACTGCAACGGCCGCGGTGCCTTCACCCACACGAGCTACAACGACTTCGAGATCGTCGCCGCCAATCTATTGGACGGCGAAGCAAGGACGGTGCACGACCGGATTGCCGCCTATGCGCTGTACACCGACCCGCCGCTCGGCCGCGCCGGGATGACCGAGACCGAGGCACGCCGGTCCGGCCGCAAGGTGCTGGTCGCCAGCATGACGATGGCGGACGTCGCGCGTGCCATAGAGAAGGGCGAGACCGCGGGGCTGATGAAGCTGGTCGTGGACGCGGATACGCGGAAGATACTGGGAGCGGCGATTCTCGGCACTGGCGGCGACGAAGTCATCCATTGCATACTCGACCTGATGTATGCTGGCGCGCCGCACACGGTGCTGCAGCGCGCGATGCATATCCACCCGACGGTGGCGGAGATGCTGCCATCACTTGCGGCGGAGCTGGTGCCGGCAGTCTGACGTGCAGAGGAGGGAATGCATGCAGGATCATGTGACGCGGAAGATCGTCGCCACCGCCGCCAGCCTTGCACCGCTTATCACGTCGACGCGCGAAGAAGCGGAGGCGAAGCGCTGTACGCCCGCCCGCGTGGTGGAGGCGCTCGCCGCCGCCGGACTGCTGCAGATGTTCTTGCCGCGCTCGGTGGGAGGAGCCGAACTGCCGCCGGTCGCCGCATTTCACGCCATCGAGGAAGTGTCGAAGGCCGACGGCTCGGTCGGTTGGTGCACGATGATAGCGACAGTCTTGTCGCAGTTCACCGGCTGGCTCGATACCAGCGTCGCGCGATCCATGGCCGGCGCGCCGGCCGACTTCCGCGCGGCCGGTTCGTTGCGTCCGCAGGGGCAGGCGCGCGAGGCCGACGGCGGCTATCGTGTCTCCGGCCGATGGAACTTCGCCAGCGGCGTCACCTATGCGCAGTGGCTGTACTGCACGTGCCGGGTGATGGACGGTGACGCGCCGCGGCTGACACCGGCCGGCGTACCACTCACGCGCGCCGCCTGGATACCGGTCACGTCGGCACGCATCGAGGACACGTGGTCGGTCGTCGGCCTGCGAGCGACGGGAAGCCACGACTTCGTCGTCGACGACGTGTTCGTCGACAAGGCACACACCTCGTCCTTCGCCGAGCCGCCGTTCGAGCAGGGTAAGCTTTATAGCTCTCGGCTGTTCTTCGTAACGCTGTGGGTCATCGTTGCGGCAAACGCGCTTGGTATCGCGCGCGGCGCCATCGACGCGTTCATCGATCTGGCTGACCGGAGTTCAACCAGTTCTCCTGTGCCGTTACGGGATCGCACCGCCGTACAGGCGCGCGTCGCCCAAGCCGAGGCCATTCTCGGTGCTGCCCGATCCTTCGTGCTCGAAACGGTGGCGGCGGTCTGGGACGGCGCGGGCGGCGCCGATCCGAGCCTCGCCATCGCACGCGCCAGACTGGCGATCACCCACGCGATCCATGAAGCGGTTCGCGCGGTCGATATCGTGTTCCAAGCGGCCGGAACCAATGCGATCTACAGCAGCAACCCATTGGAACGGCACTTCCGCGATGTTCATGTGGTGGTCCAGCACAACGCCGCCTTCGACGTGCATTACGAGTCCGCCGGCAAGGTGTTGCTGGGCCTGCGACCGACCGATCCGGGCTGGTAGTGTTGTGATCCTGACGATTCAGAAACCCGGCCAAACCTGTCATTGCGAGCGACGCGACGCAATACAGCGGGATAGTGCAGAATGCGTGTGGGGATTGCTTCGCTTCGCTCGCAATGACAGTGGGAAGGCGGGCAACCAACGTTGAGGTCAGAACAGTGGTCGCCGAGCCATCGATCCGCCTCGTTCACTATGCGAACCAACCCGATGCCACCGCAACGTCCTCCAACCCGATCATCGGCAACGACAGCGTGCGCGGCATTACGCTTCGTGGCGAAGCTTGACACCCCACGCCTCATCCGGCGGGATACTCGTCAGTAGGTCAGGGACACGCCCATGAAGTTCGGCATCTTCTACGAGCTGCAGCTTCCGCGCCCATGGGGGCCGGACGACGAACGCCAGCTCTATCAGAACGCGCTCACGCAGGTGGAGTTGGCCGACCGGCTCGGCTACGACTACGCCTGGGAGGTCGAGCACCATTTCCTGGAAGAGTACTCCCACTCTCCTTCGCCGGAAGTCTTCCTCGGCGCCGCATCGCAGCGCACCAAGAACATCCGGCTCGGCCACGGCATCGTGCAGCTCACCACCAATCCGCCGCAGCGCGTCGCCGAGCGCATTGCCTGCCTGGACCTGGTTTCCAACGGTCGCGTCGAGATGGGCACCGGCGAGTCGGCATCAGTCACCGAACTCGGCGGCTTCGACCGTGACATGGAGACCAAGCGCGAGGTCTGGGAGGACGCGCTCCGCTGCATCATACCGATGTTCAAGGATCAGGGCGTCGAGCTGGACACCAAGTGGCACAAGATGCCGATGCGCAACGTGCTGCCGAAGCCGGTGCAGAAGCCGCATCCGCCGCTGTGGGTGGCCTGCTCGCAGCTCGAAACGATCGAGATGGCGGGACGTCGTGGCCTGGGTGCACTCGGCTTCCAGTTCCTCTCCGCCGATGCTGCGCATGCCTGGGTGCACGCCTATTACAATGCGTTCGTCAAGCAGCAGGAAAAGCTGTGCGACTATCAGACCAACCCGAACATCGCATTGGTCAGCTACTTCATGTGCGCCGAGACCGATGAAGAAGCACGCCGGCGCGCGGACGGCGCGACGTTCTTCCAGTTCGCGCTGCGCTATTACGGTTCGAGTTCCGGGCGGAAGCGGCCCGATCCGTACACCGTCAACATGTGGGACGAGTACAACAAGTGGAAGCGCGAGAACCCCGATGCGGCGGCACGCGCGCTGTCAGGCGGGCTGATCGGTTCGCCGGAAACGCTGCGGCGCAAGCTGCGGCGTTTCCTGACGTCGAACATCGACCAGGTGATCCTGCTCAACCAGGCCGGCAAGAATTCTCACCCGCATATCTGCGAAAGCCTGGAGCTGTTCGCGCGCGAGGTGATGCCGGAGTTCCATGCCGACGAACCAGCGCATCAGGAGTGGAAGCGCAAGGTCCTGTCGCGCGAGATCGAGCTGGAGGAGATCGACACCACGCCGTACCGCGAGCGGTTCGGACCGAACACGGTGCCGGTCCCGGTGCGGCCCGCGGCGGAGTAGTTTTCTCGCCGGCGCCCGCTGCCTAAAATCGGTAGGCGAACGAGAGCTGGGCGTTGATGCCGTTCGCTCCGTCGCCGTGCACCGCGTTGACCCCCGCCTTGACGGTGAAAGCGCCATGCTCGGCCGTGGCGCCCACGCCCACCATCATAAGGTAACGGCTATCGTAGGCGGCGTACTGGTTCACGGTGAGGCCATAGATGCTGGCGGTGCCCGCGATCAGCGGATTGCCGAGCGCGAGCTCGAGACCGAGGTCGGCGCCGGGCGACAGGGTCCAATCGCCGACCGGTCGCGGATCCAGGCTCATGTTGACGTCCGCCAATACGCTGGCAGTCGTGTGGTTGATACGATTGACGTGCAGGGCGAGCTCGCTGCCGCTCTCCTCGAAGCCGCCCAGGCCCAAATGGGCGACGCGGACGCCTGCCTGAGGCGTGACGGTAAGCGGGGCCAGGACGATCACATCGCCAAGGTCCACCTCAGCGCCATAGATGCCGCCGCTGGTGCTGCCTCGTGCGGCCCCCAGGCCGCCACCGAGGGTGCGCCGGCTCTGGTAGTCGATGCCGCCGACATCGGTGCTGGCGGCCACATATGGACCGGCGTCCAGTGTGGCAAGGCCATAACGCCCTCCGATCGTGCCCAGAAGGGTAGCGACGTCGGCGATGGCGGCAGCGCTTGCAACCGAGCCCCAGACATAGCCGATACCCAGATAGGCGCTCGCACGATCGCCGATGCGAAGGGTGGCTCCCAGTACCGGGCCCCCGCTCCGCTCGATGCTGCCGGCAACACCAGGACGGGCATTCGCGCTCAAATAATCGCCGAGACCGGACAGCCAGATACGCGTCTCTTCTGGCACGAGATCGCGGCCGGTCATGTAGGGTCGGACCGCGGCGGCGATCCACAAGGGCTGACGCAGCAGAGACGCCGCGGCGTCAGCGTGCACCTGGCCGCCGACCTGCGTTTCGACGTCCCCCAGCGTGCCCGCATCGATGGCCGATTGGAGATAGTCATTGAAGGCAGTGTAGTGGCCCGACAGCGGGGAATCCTGCAACGCATTCAACAGCGCGGCCCCGGCGGCAGCGTTGCCGGAA
>JANWJK010000042.1 GCA_025452005.1 Acetobacteraceae bacterium
ACGAAGCCGCCGAAACTCTGAAAGTAAGCCGAGCGACGGCCTACCGAATGGTGACCAACGGCGTGATTCCCGCGCAGCAGCTGTGCGCCGGGGCGCCCTGGATAATCCGGCTTGCCGACCTGCAGCTGGACGCCGTACGCCGCGATGCCGAGGCACGCCGATCCAGACGTCCGCGATCTGACAATCTCCTGCAAGATTCCTTTGCTTTATAGGGACATAGCCAGATGAGCAGTATGACGCGCCAACGTCGCCGCCGGCGAGCAGTACGATCAACGTCTCGCCACGCTGCGCGAAGTACACGCGATATCCTGGGCCGTCGTCGACGCGCAGTTCGGAAACCCCTTCGCCCACCGGTCGCACATCGCCGGGAAGGCCGAGCACCAGACGGTCAATACGAATCTGGATACGTGCCCCTTGCCCGCCGGTCGCGCAGCTTGCGAAACCAGCGGTCGAAGGTCTCCGTCTGCCGCACCTCGACCACGCAGATCGTCTCCCATAGAAGACAAAATGTCGAGCGCGACGCGATTATCGGTCAACGATGGCCACTCGCGGGTTAATGCAATGCGGCAGATGCAGCGGATGCGGGCTGGCGCAGGTCATTCGCCTACTCCCCCGACAGCTCCCGTCGCCGCCGGTCCAGCTCTTCGCTGTAGCGCCGCAGCGCGTACTGCTCGGTCAGCAGCCCGATCACCCGCCGCGTTTCCGCGCTGTCGACCACTGCCAGCGCGTCGCTTTCGGCGTTCTCGAACATCGCCACCGACTCCTTGATCGTCATCTGCGGCAGCAGGACCGTGTCGGCATAGTGCAGCAGATCGCGGACATGGTGCTCTTCATCAGCATCGGCATGCACTTCAGCCGGCAGCGCGATCCCGGCGTAGCGGTCGTCCTCGTCGATCACCACGACGCGCTGATGCGCGCCCAGCGGGAAATCGCGTTTGAACGCGGCGATCGGGGTGTCCGCGCGCACCGTGCGCATTTCGCGTCGCATCATCCGCCCGACCGTCAGGTTGCGCATCCAGCCGATGTCGACCGCACTGCGGATCGCCTCGCCGCGCAGGTGGAACCGCCACGTGGCGAAGCTGTAGCCGAAGGTCCGCCGCACCGTCAGCGCGGAGATCACGCAGGCGGCGAGCACTGCGACGGTGAGCGGCAGGCTGCCAGTGCTCTCCAGCGTCAGGAACCCCATGGTCAGCGGTCCGCCGATGACCGCGACGGCAAGCCCGCTCATCCCCACCAGCGCACAGACCACGGGCGAGACGGCATGCGCCGTGCTGACGGCGGCCAAGGCACCCGCGAAGGCCTTGCCCACCAGCGCACCGAGGAACAGCGAGGCAAAGAACAGTCCGCCGCGAAAGCCGGAGCCGATCGAAATCGCCGAGGCGATCGATTTCAGCACCACCAGGAGCGTCACGTGAGTCAGCGTATATGGCGCCTCGATGACCACGCTCAGAGCGCCATGTCCCGACGACAGCACGGCCGGTGTCATCAGCGCCAGCGCTCCGACCGCGAGCCCGCCGCAGGCCGGCCGGAGCCACCCCGGGACGCCGCTCTTTCGGAATAGATCCTCGGTCAGGGTCACCCCGCGCATGATGGCGATGCCGACCAGGGCGCATACCATGCCGAGCGCAAGGACGGGGATGTAGTCCAGCGCCTCGACCCGCGTCGGCACCTGCAGGACGAGATCGAACGGCGCGGCGCTGATGGCGTTGACCACGGCGACCGCGACAATGGCGGCCACCGCGACGGGCGCGAAGGTGCCCAGCGAGTAAGTGCCGATCACCAGTTCGAAGGCATAGAAGGCGCCGGTCAGCGGCGCATTGAAGGCGCCGGCAATGGCCGCGGCCGCGCCGCATCCCACCAGCAGCCGCAGGTCGTTGCGCCGCACGCGGAACATGCGGCCGAAGCGCGACGCCATGGCCGAGCCGATCTGGGTGTAGCCGGCCTCCAGCCCCACCGAAGCGCCGACGCCGTTCGACAGGATGGTCTGCCCCACCACGATCAGGCTGTCGTTCAGCGACATGCGTCCGCCGTACAGGGCGTTGGCCTCGATCGGGTCGACGGCCCGGCGGGGGTGGTAGCGCACGATGGCAATGCCGATCAGCCCAAGCAACAAGCCGCCGAGCGCGGGGACGGCGACGGTTCGTATCGGGTCGAGTTCGACCATGGCGCTGAGCCGCTCGGCCGAGCCGATCAGGAACAGGACCTGGTGAATAAGCTGTGTCGTCGCGGTCATCAGCCAAACGGCGATGCCGGCACCGCAGCCGACGAAGGCCGACAGCACGACGAGCCAGATTTCGTCGGCGCGGACCAGAGCACGCAGCGTCTGCGGTGCATGCAGCACGGCATCGCCGAAGGCGCGGCGCGGACGATGGTAGCGGGTGGACGCGGTTCCCCCTGCGAGCGGGGCCGTCGGGGCACCCGCGATGGTTGAGTCGCCAGGGAGTGTCGACATGGAACGACGTCCAGCGGGGCCAGCAAGGTAGAGGCCCATTGTTGGACCTGCGCGCGGCAGGATCAACCGCTGCGATGCCGTTTTGTCACGGGGTGTGGTAAATTTAACCGTTCATTCAGGCGGCGCCGGCAGTCCTCGTTCTATCAGGGTCGCCTCGCGGTCGTCTTCGACGAAGGCCCGCACCACGTCCACTACCGGTTCGTGCGCCGCAAAGCCCAGCGTATGGGCGCGCATCGTGTCGAACACGGGAGGCCACAGTCCAACGATAGCGGCGATCTCCTTGTCCGCGACGCGACGTACAAGCTTCGACGCGCCAGGCTTCACCGCATCGAGCGCTTGCAGCAGATGGGCGATAGTGGTGCTGATCCCTGGCGGATTGACGCTGCGATCGAGACCCATCTGCGCCGTATCCATTGCGGCGGCGTGCAGCAGCCAGTCCACCGCGCGGCGGGGACTGCACACCCAGGCAGCGAACGCATCCGGCACCGGAAGGTCCGCGGGAAGGCCCAGCAGCGGTTCGCGGACGATCGCCGAGAAGAACGAGCTGGCGGCGCGATTGGGCCGCCCGGGGCGGACGATCACGGTGGGCAGTCGGATCGACACCGCGTCGAGGAAACCGCGGCGTGTCGCATCAGCCAGGATCAGTTCGGCTGCCGCCTTCTGCGCGCCGTAGCTGTTGGCCGGCACCTGCCGCGCATCATCGTCGAGCAGCGCGTCCTGCCCGCCCGAAAAACTTGCCACCGACGAGGTGAACACCACGCGTGGCGGCCTGCCGCCGGCCGCGACCAGGCGGCGACAGGCATCGACCACGGCATCGGTGCCGCGCAGGTTGACGCGGCGTCCCAGGTCGTAGTCGGCCTCGGCCTGCGCGGAGACCACGGCGGCGAGATGGAACACCACGTCGGTGCCGGGCGGGATCGCTTCCGGCGGCATGTCCACGAGGTCGCCGGCGATCGTCGTGACGGGAAACCCAGCGTCCGGTTTCAGCGGCGCCGTGAGATCGAACAGCGTCAGGTTGCTGATCGGTCGATCGCCCAGCCTGCCTTGCAGCGCCAGGTGGGCAGCGACCTTGCGGCCAAGGAAACCAGCGCCGCCAAGTATTGATATTTTCATGATAAGCCTCCTTTCGCTGCCGGATCACGATTGCACCACGCCGCGAAGCGGTCCACCGTACCACCATGCTTGGCGCCATGCCGTGCCGCCTGTTTGCCAATCCGCGCTTCGAGGGAGTGCGGGCGGCAGTGCTGCCCGATGCGGGCTTCCTGCGCGCCAAGGCGGAGATCACCGCCTGGCACGGCTACGCAATGACACCGTTGCATGATCTGCCGGCGATCGCGCGGCGCGCAGGCGTGGGCGGTCTCCGGCTGAAGGACGAGGCGACCCGCTTCGGCCTCGGCAGCTTCAAGGCTCTTGGGGGCGCCTATGCGGTGGCCTCCGTATTGGCCGCCGAACTGGCACGTCGCGGCGTGGCGCCGGAGGCCCGTTCGGCCGACCTGGCAGCAGGCAGCTATCGCCACGCAACCGAGCGGATCACCGTCACCTGCGCCACCGACGGCAATCACGGCCGCGCCGTGGCCTGGGGTGCGCAGCGCTTCCATTGCGGCTGCGTGATCTTCGTCCACGAGGGCGTAAGCCAGGGGCGGGTGGACGCGATCGCCCGCTACGGGGCTGGGATACGCCGGGTGGCCGGCACGTACGACGACGCCGTGCGTGAAGCTGCGCGGCAGGCAGAAGCGAAGGGCTGGTTCGTCGTGTCGGACACGTCCTGGAGCGGCTACACCGAGGTGCCGCGCCAGATCATGCAGGGCTATCGGCTGATGGCGGACGAGACCGCCGACCAATGGGACGGTGCACCGCCGACACATGTATTCGTCCAGGGTGGCGTCGGCGGTGCGGCGGCCGCGGTCTCGGCGCACATGAGCCTGCGGTTTCGGCCTGCGCCCGCACTGATCGTGGTGGAGCCCGATGGGGCTGCCTGTCTCCTGGCGAGCGCCCAACAGGGAGAACCCGCGACCGTGCCGGGCAATCTCGACACGCTGATGGCCGGCCTTGCCTGCGGCGAACCGAGCGTCGTGGCCTGGCAGGAGCTGGACCACGCCGCCACGGCCTTCATGGCAATCCCGGACGAGGCCGCGGTGGCGTGCATGCGGCTGCTCGCGGAGCACCGGATCGTCGGTGGCGAGTCGGGTGTCGCCGGTCTCGCCGGCTGCCTGCTGGCTGCCGCCGATCCCGCGATGCGCGAAGTGCTGCGGCTGGATGCGTCGAGCCGGGTGCTGGCATTCAATACCGAAGGCGCAACCGATCCGGCGCTGTATGACAGGCTGGTCGGTCAGCCGCGCCAGCGGAAACCGAGCACCGGTTCGGGGGTGACGACTCCCTTCGGGCGTGGCATGCTCTCGGGTACGTTTGCCGTTTCAAGCGGTTGTCATCGACCGCCGCCGCTAACCGGACACCAACAAGTCCGTAGTATCCACTAGGAGCCGCGAGTGACCACGAGGGGGACGCGCGACCATGGTGAGTAGAAAGCCGCTGATCGGAGCCTTGCTTGCTGTCGGGATCATCTACTGCGTCTATCCCTATGTGACCCTGTATCGGTTGGGCCAGGCTATCCGAAGTGGCGATGCCGCAGGGCTGGAGACGTTGGTCGACTGGGACTCGGTACGCGAGGGGATCAAGGAAGATATCTGTGACCTGGTGATCGATCAGCCGCAGCAGGCACAGGACGGCGGCCAGCTTCCACCATTCGGCGCCGGGTTCGTGCGTGGCATCGCCACCAATGTCATCGACAAGCAGGTAACGCCCGAGGCGCTGGTCGCGGCGGCGCAGAAGCCGGAGGCGGAGCAGCCGGTCCGCGGTGCCGCTGTGCAGATTTCGTGGGCGTTCTTCGCCAGCCCGTCGGCTTTCGTGGTGGACCTGAAGACGCCGGGCCAGGCCGCACCGATCCGGCTGCAGATGGACCTGCACAATGGCGCCTGGCACGTGACTCGGGTCTGGCTGCCGCCTGAACTGCTCGGTCAGGCCAATACGCGCACCTGACCGTCAATATCCGACGGCGCGATCCACCACCTCTTTGAGCGGCTTGCCGTCGAGAAAGCGGCCGAGGTTGTCGGCGAACAGCCGTGCGACCACCGTATCGCGCCGCGGATGGCCGCCGCCGATATGCGGTAGGACGACGATGCGTTCGGTGGTCCAGAACGGATGCTCGGTCGGCAACGGTTCCTGCCTGAACACATCGAGCACCGCGCCGGCAATGCGCTTCGCTTTCGCCGCAGCGATCAGGTCGGCGTCGGCGATCAGGTGGCCGCGGCCGAAGTTGAGCAGCCAGGCGGTCGGCTTCATCCGCGCAAGCCGCGCGGCGTCCATGAAACTGTCGGTCTCCGGCGTGGCCGGCAGCAACAGCAGCACGAAGTCGGATTGCGCCAGCACATCGTCCGTCCGCTCGGGCGGCAGCACTTCGGCGACGCCGGACAGCGTCTCGGCGCGCCGCTTGGTGCCGATCACCCGCATGCCGATCGTGGTGGCGATCTGCGCCACCTGCTGACCGATGGCGCCTAGCCCCAGGATGCCAAGCGTCTGGCCCGCGAGCGGCGTCGCGACACGGCGGACCCACTTGCTGTGCTTCTGGTCCTCGACGATGGCCGCGTAGGGTTTCGTGAGGTGAAACAACGCCCCGAAGATGTTCTCCGCCATCGACTCGCGGTGCGTGCCACGGGCGCAGGTGAGCGTCAGTGCGGGCGGCAGGTCGGGTAGCGCGAGCCAGCCCTCGACGCCGGCAGTCAGCGCCTGCGCCCAGCGCAGCTTCGGCATCTGCGGCAGCAGGCCGGGCGGGGCGCCCCAGGCGAGAATCGCCTCGGTGTCGGCGCGCTGCGCCTGAGTGGGCGTGTCCTTGCGCGCCAACGTGTCGGCGGCAATGCGCCCGGCCAGGCCGGCGGCGGCGATGGCGTCGATGTATGGGCCGGGCGTGTCGGTCCAGAGGAGCAGGCGGGTCTGTTCGGACATGGTGGGGGCGATCCCGAATGGTTGCCTGACTGTAGCGGGGCCGTAGCCGCTCTACCATCAAGGAATTTTTTCTGATCCTGCCCGCTGGACGCTTGCCATTTCCCACAACCTATGGTTTAGATATTCGCTAAATGTTCGCCCACAACGTGCCCCAAAAGGAGACGATTGCCATGGGTGCCAAGGCCAGTCGGGACCATTTCGACCTGCCCAATCGTGCCGACCCACGGCGCCGCTGCGAGGCGTTCCGCGATGCCGACGAGGCGTGGCTGTGGACCATGGCGGCGCTGATGGCGCGGCGGGACGGGGCACGGTACACCGCGAACCAGGGACGCGTGGTGCGACCGTGCGAACCGGACGATGTGGTGAAGTGCCTGGATGGGCTGTACCGGCAGCGCCGGATCGACCTCGTGCACGCCCGCATCCTGCGTATCTGGGGCGAACGACAGGCCGCGCCAAATCCCGCCTTCGCCGGCGAGCGCTGCGACTGGCGGTTGTGGCGCGAGGCGCTGGATCGGCTTGAGTGGCCGCTGCGGGTGAAGGGCATCGTCCGTTGAGTGTCTTCGTTTTCATCTGTTGTTAGGAAAAAAGTCGTTGACAACGGAGCCTGTCATTCCCTAATCTGCTCTGGTCAACGGGCGGAGTCCGCCCGCTGACCTTTTCTCCTCCTCGAACCTCAAGGGCTGCCGCACCCCGCGGCAGCCCTTTCTTTTTGCCCGAAGGGACCCCTCGCCATGGCTTTCGCCATCCGCAATCTCTCCGTGCTTGCCTACGCCAACGGCTTCACGCTGTGGCACTACAAGGCCGGCAAGGATCGGCTTGCTCAGGTTGAGAGGGCGGATTTCTTCGCCGACGCGGCCGACATGCTGGGGCAAGGCGACATGATGATGGTGTCCGCACCGGATGGCGGCCGCATCCTCACCATCGCCTCCCGCGATGGCGGCGATGTGGCCACGGCGCGGCTGGTCTGACGGTTCATCATGTCGCAACCGGCCGCTTCAGCACCTCGTGCCGGTGCCGCAGCGATCCGGCCTCGGTGAGCGCATATCGTCCGTCCGGTCGCTCGATGGCGAGGCCGTTTGTGGCAAGGCGCGCCAGGCAGGGGCCGTCCTTCAAACCCGCCGGTCGCCCGGCGTTCTCGCTCAGCGCCAACCGATGGAGGGCCGAGCGGCAACATGTCTCAAGATACGGCTCATCCCACACAGCCAGCATCGTCGGGTCTCGCTGCCAATGAGGCAAGCCGTGCGCCGATGCGGAAGGGCTTGCGACAGGACAGCGGCAATAGGCACATCGTTGAGTTTCGCCCTATGAGCGACACGACAGGGACGCGCACCGCGTCGACCACCTGGATCCCATGGGTCGCCGCGTTGCTCGGCTTTGGCTTTCAGATCATCTGGTTCAGCAGCCAGTTCGGCTCGCTCAGCGCCAGGATCGAGGACTCCGAACGCCGGGTCCAGGCTATCGAGACGAACGGCTCGCCGGTCGTGCAGGCGATCCGCACCGAGGTCTCGATCAATGCACGCCGCATCTCCAACCTTGAGGAGCAGTACGGCACGAAGGTCAGCGGCGTGCTGACCGACAATGCGGCGCATGCGGAACAGTTGCGCCACCTACAGGGCAACATGGACTCGCTGCTCCAGTGGCGGGTGTCGCACATCGGAGAG
>JANWJK010000043.1 GCA_025452005.1 Acetobacteraceae bacterium
GGAGCGGCCAGACCTGCAGTTCAACTTCTCGCCCTACAGCTACGCCTCGCGCGATGCCAGCGGTGCCGTGGCACACCCATTTCCCGGCTTCAGCCTGAGCGCTGTGCACCTGCGTCCGGATAGTCGATGCGTCCGCGACACGCAGCCGGCCGATGCCCTGTACGCGCAACCGCGGATCGCATGCGGATATTCGCCTCGAACTCGGCATCGGTGTTCACCGCGGGTCCTGGAAGGAGCTCCTCCGCGACATAAGGCGCCAGTGCCGGTTGCCTGGTGAATTTGCGCGCGAGACGCACGCCCGCGGTGAGCGCCTGCAGATCGGACTGTGTCTCCAGGAAGTTGAACCGGATTGCCGGCGGCGCCAGCGGATCGGGGCTCTTGATGTGCACGGCACCACGACTATCCGGACGCAGGTGCACAGCGCTCAGGCTGAAGCCGGGAAATGGGTGTGCCACGGCACCGCTGGCATCGCGCGAGGCGTAGCTGTAGGGCGAGAAGTTGAACTGCAGGTCTGGCCGCTCCAGACGCGGATCGCTGCGTGCGAACGCACCCGCGGTGACGCCGTTGGCAGCCAGAGGGCCGGCGCGGAACAACATGTACTGCGCCATCGCCAGCACCTTCCTTGGCATGCTGTTGGCCAGTTCGTTCATGGTGATCGGCCTGGTGCAGCGGAATGCCAGCCGGACATAGAAGTGGTCCTGCAAATGGCTGCCGACCGCCGGCAGGTCGTGGATCACCGGGATGCCCGTCTCCTGCAGCAGTGCGCCCGGGCCGATTCCTGACAGTTGCAGCAGTTGCGGTGAGTTGAATACGCCGCCGCTGACAATGACCTCGCCGTCGGCCCGAGCGGTGCGTGTCACGCCACCGCTGACATAGGTGACGCCCGCGGCACGGCCGTTCTCGATCAGGATACGCGTGGCCTGCGCATTCGGACGCACCACGAGGTTCTTGCGATGGCGCGCCGGCCGCAGGTAGGCGGTCGCGGTGCTCCAGCGGCGGCGCTTTCCCGTGGTGCTTTGGAAATATCCGGCACCTTCCTGGCGCCCGTCGTTGAAGTCCTCGATCGGTGGCAACCCAGCCTGGATCGCCGCCTCCACCAGCCGATCCGCCAGTTCCGAGCGATGCGGCTGGTCCGAAACATGCAATGGACCGCCAACGCCATGGAATTCGTCGGCACCGCGCTCCTGGTGTTCGGCCTTCCTGAAGTAGGGCAGCACGCTGTCCCAGTCCCAGCCGGTGCAGCCGCGCTGCCGCCATTCGTCGTAGTCCGCGGCGTTGCCGCGCATATAGACCATGCCGTTGATCGAACTGGTGCCGCCGAGCACCTTGCCGCGCGGCTGATACAGCGTGCGGCCGCCGAGCTGGGCTTCCGGTTCGCTTTGGTACATCCAGTTGACGCGAGGATTGGCGTAGACCTGGGAGAAGCCCATCGGGATGTGTATCCAGGGATTGCGGTCCTTGCCGCCGGCCTCCAACAGCAGCACGCGATATCGCCCTGACTCGCTGAGCCGTGCGGCGACGGCACAGCCTGCCGAACCGGCGCCGGTCACGATGAAGTCGAAGCTTTCCGCTTCCGTGGTCATTGCTTCCCCAAATTCGTTTGGCGTCCTGATACGCCTCACCCGCGGGTTGAGCCAGCCCGGACCGCGCCGGCCGGCAACAGGCTGCGCTGCGCCGTGGCCGTCATCGGGATAACCGGCTCGGCAAAGTTCGTGACAAGGGGGATGTCAAAATACGGGTCATGATTCCGACAGAATAGAGCGGGGCCTGTGCGCTCGAATTCATCGAATGCCGCGAGGCAATGCGCGGGCGCTGCCCCGAAGGATTTGTGGCTGAAGCCGGCGAGGACGCGCGCATATTGCGCGCGGTCGAGTCCGTAGGCATGAGCGATGACGGCATCCATCGCCGCCCGCAACCGCCACCGACCGGCTTCGGCCGCAACCGCAGGCCACGAGCAGCCTGGTGCCTCCTCCCTCCATGCATCGCCGAGCTGTTCTCGCCACAGCGAAGCGAAGCCGCGATGATTGCAGCACAGGCGCAATGTCGTGTGTGCGACAAGACGGTCCGCGTCCTGCGTCAGCTCGGGCACCGGAAGTTCCGACAGGATGTACAGGCTGACATGTGCGGCAGCCTTCTGCCGCAGCAGCCAGTCGAACGGAAAGCTGTTCATGACGCCGACCAGCGACAGTGCCGCTGCGTTGGGGCGCCGCGCCGGTTTACGCTCCACGCTGATGGTATGCCCGCAGAGCACGCCCGGCGGCAGCATTGCGGCGATCACGGTGCGCTCGTCGGTCGAGCGAGCGACTTCACGGCATGCAGCCCGATAGTACTGAGCGCCTCCTGCGGCTTGTGGCTTGTCTGCCAGGTCGGTCATGCGAACCGCGTATCGCGGTGGCGTATCCCAGTGATCGCTGAATTGGTGAATTGTCTTGCCTTCATGCAGAGGCAGAAAGTCCCGCCCCCACGGTTCATTTGAAGAGCGCGTCTCCTGAGCGCGAGGAATCGACATAAAGCGGCTGGCATCGTCAGTCATATGGATTTCCCTACTGAGGGAAATCCCCGCGTCATCGATCCACCGGCCAAATTTCCGACGACCGACGAACATCCGTCGTGCGATCGCAACGTCCTGGCGGTCTTGCAATTCGAGCAGAGTTGCATACTCACCGCCTGACATGGCAATGAACTCCAAATACTCCATCGCTCGCTCAGGCTCATCGATCTGAGCAAAGTCACCCAGATAGAAGCTGCACCGGACCGTCTGCGTCGGACCAGGGCGCCGTGCAACGACCAGAGCGAATTTGAATCGCGCGTGGATATCGAACACGCTCTTCCGGTTTTCAAACGACAGGCATCGTTCCAAGCTCGTCTGCTGCAGATAAAGCTTGCGGATGCCTGTCGCGCCCTCATTGGCATGGAAGGCGGATGGAACAACCATCCCGACCGCGCCATCCTTTCCCAGCAACGTCAACATTCGCTCGGCGAACAAGCGATAGAGATCGAGCTTTCCGCCCATGATACTGCCATGGGCACCATATCTTTGATGCTGGTAAAGCCTTCCCACCACTCGCTGCCGGCGCCCGAACTCCGCTTGGTAGCCCCGCCATGCGTCCGCCACCCCAGGATCGGCCAGCAGCCGGTCCCGAATCGCGTGCGCCTCCCGTCTGCTCCCCGCATCGAGGATCGCGAGATCGAATCCGGCGAGGAATTCAGCGGTGTTCGGCTGCATGATGTCCCACGGAGGATTGCTCAGCACGGCATCGAAGCCGCCCTGGATCGCCTCCACACCATCCGGCCGGAACACCTCCGCGAACGCCAGGTCCCACGGCAATGCCTGGCTTCCTGCCGCAAGCATCGCTTCCTGCCGCTCGGTGAGAACCTTCGGCCAAATCCCTGTCGCCGCCACGGCACGCGCCAGTTCAAGCCACTCGTCATCCATATCGCGGGCCGCCAGCATCACCGCACCGGACCACGCATGCGCCAGCAGACGCAGCGGCCGCAGCGTCACGTCCAGCCGTCGCTTCGCCGCGGTTTTCAGGGCAAGATCCGCAGCATCCGCACCAACCGTCGCCTCCAATGCCCGCACCTCTCGCAGCGCCGCGTTCAGCGCTTCACTCAGCCGCGCCCCGACATCGTGGCCGAGCAATGGGTCCAACACCTTGCCGCCCACCGGCAGCGTTGCCATAGCAGCGAAGAACGGTCCGCCGATCGAATCGGCGTGCACCAGGCGGTGGTCCAGGAATGTCAGCGGCAGTCCCTCGGCGTAGGACTCCAACCAAAGCGACAGCTTGGCCAACTCGATGGCGAGGCGGTTGTTATCCACCCCATACAGGCAATGAACGGCGACCAGCCGTCGACAGATCGCCAGTGCACGGGATTGCGAAACACCACTCGTTCCGCCCTCGCTGGACCTGCTCGGCAGATAGGCCAGCAACAGGCCATTCGGATCAGGCAATTCCGCCAGGCGTCGACGCAGCTCCGCGGCACGCGCCAACAGGCGCACCCGATCATCCGACGAGGCACCTATCGCCGCGGTCTCCGCAGCGGCGGCGCCCTCGTCGCACATCCGACATGCACCATACAGCGCCTCGGCAAGATAGCGGCACGCCTCCACCAGAAAGTGCCCGCTTCCGGTAGCAGGGTCGATCACCTTCAGCGCAAGAATGGCAGCAGGATTCGGGTCGAAATCCGGACTGCGCTCGGCAATCTGCGGCGCCAAGGTCTCACGCACCAGGAAGCGAACGAAAGCATGCGGCGTGTAGTACGAACCGGTTGTCTTGCGACCAAGGCCGACACGCAGGAAGAACCGCCCGGCGGGAATGTCCTCGACCCACGCAACGCGCGTTCCGGTCTTCGCGCCGTTGCCGCGATATCGCGCGGAGTGCTCAGCGGGCAGCACTACCTCGAGCTTCGCGCGCCGCAGCCGTGACATCGCAGCGGTTGTGATGCCAGGTTCGAGTTCCAGCAACGCCTCGTAGACGCGGCCAAGGTCCTCGACATCCAGCGAACCATAGTGCACGCGCTCGCGCGACCTGCCCTTCGGCATCGTCCACAACAGGCGGTCGAGCAGCAATGCGACGGCGCGCTCGCCCCACGCCAGCCGATCGAGAAGCGGGGTCGCCTCCGCCCCGAACAGTGCGCCTCCGAGTGGCGTCACCGACAGCTCGCTGCATGACAGGCCGTCGCGAAAGATGCGAAACACGGTTCGCAGTCCGTCCTCCAGCATCCTGCCGGTGTCGTGACCGTGCTCCAACAAGCGTCGCACCAATGGGCCAAGCGCCCGATTTGGCGACAGCGCGTCCCGCCACAGGCTGGTGGACGCGAAGCTGAATGCGCACGCCGGATCGGCCGCGCTCTCCAGCTTCAGAATGAACAGCAGACGATAGACGAGGATCAGCCCCTCTTCCCACAATGCCTCCGCACGCCGGTGCAGTTCGTGCTCTCCCTTATTGCCGGGATTGTCGAGTATCGCTTGCAGGAAGCCTTCTATCGCAGTGCGCGCCTGTAGGCGCAGGTCCTTGGTCACGCGTGTCTGGCTCAGCCGAGCCGCATCCAGCAGTTCGGGCAGCGCCGCAATCCCCTTCGGCGTCGCAAGCGCCAGCACCAGACGATACGAATCAGGCGCCAGGGAACGGGTTCGCCATCCTCCGCTGCCCGCGAGCGGTATTGTGACATGGCTGTCCGGCCGCGCGGGATCGCACAACAGCAGGCGTAGCTCCTCGCCATCGGTCAGCAGCCCCAGACGTTCGGCGCTTGCCAGCAGCACACGCTGCGCGCTGCGCATCGGACTGAAGCGATACGCGCGCCCCATGCGGTGGGGCGCATCGAGATCCGTGTCCACGGCGAACGTCCAGGCGCGCAGGCGTGCGCCGCATGGCGCCCGCATCAGCCAGCCACCATCTTCAACACCCTCGCGCGTAGCCACGTCGTCGTGCCGCGTCGGCGCCTCAAAGCCCAGCCGTTCGGCCAATGGCGCGACGACGCGGTTGCAAACGCTCTGCGGGCCACCGCTGGAGCGCAACTGTCGCTGCATAGCGGTCCAGTGCCGTTGGAAGTCTCCGTCCTGGCTGTTGGCCAACAAGCCCAGCTTCGCCAGTTGGCTCGTCATTTCGAGCCGAACGAACGGTTCAGGCAGCGCGGGTCCAAGGAAGGTGCAGTCATATAGGTCGAGGTTCACGCCGACGGAACCAGCATCAGCATGCCGATCAGATGCAGAACCGGCGGAGACAACGCCGAGCGTGCCGCCTGCTCCGCGCCGCGGCGTTGGAACAACTCGACTGCAGTGTTCGCTTCGCGCCGCCGTATCGGCGGGTTGTCGGCATCGGCAGTGAAAGCCGCGAGCCGGTCAAGCGGATCGAACAGCAATCGCCAACTCGGACAGGCGGCAGTCGTGCCAAAAAGATCGCCGGTCGGTGGCACGAATGTGCCGCAGATGTCATCGGCACGCCGGCGCAGCCGGTTTTGCAGCTCAATCGCCTCGCGCTCTGTTCTTTGCTGGCGGTCGCCCAGAATCTTCGCGACATCGCGCTGCATAACAGCGTTCGCAATCGATTCAGCCTCCGGCTGTCGGGTCGGCACCCAACACGCAAACAGGTCTTGCCACACGTCGCCGGCCGGGCGCGATCGATCCGGCGTTGCGAGTTGCAGCCAGCGCTCGTGATCGCCGATTTCCTCGGCGGAACCGACCTCTGGCAACAGCACCGCTATGACGCGCTGAAACTCGGTGTGCACCGCGCTGCGCATCTCCGCACAGAACGTCAGCAACACTGCAAGCGCTGCGCCTGCGTCCGCCCGCGCGACGCTCACCCGGTTGTCCCATTCGGCGTGAGGCACTCTTTGCACGCGAGAGATCGCGCGCCGGATCACCGGATGTGCGCGGCCGAGAAATGCCAGCGAACGACCCTGTTTGTCGCGAAGCCTGCTATGGTTGCGCGTAAAGCGGAGCACGCGGCGCTCGCGATCGAACCCAGGCAGATCGTCGAGTCCGGCAAGCCAATCGGCGGGAAGCCGCAGCACGCCTCGACCGTCGGCGCTGCGGCCTATTTCAGCGGCGATCGCCGCCGCCACGAAGTCCGGCAAGTTGATGTGACCAAGGCACGCGTCGCCCCGACGCCTCGCGGCAGAAGCCGCCATCATCTGCGCGGCGTCCGCATTCAGCCCGTGATCGGCCAGCCAGCCATGATGCACCGCGGAGCGGTCGAAGCCACCGAACGCCCGATCGATCTCCTGAAGCAAGTCGCGATACGCATCTGCGCCGGCCTCTTCCGCTACCCGATCGAGCGTGCGGATCGCCGATGGCTCATTGTCGAACAGTCCCGCCTGGCGCTCAGCGAAACCGGCGACCAGAGCAGCGCCCAATGCATCCTCATCCGCCGTCACACCGAGCGTGTCCGGCATGAACTCAAGGTGCGCACGAGCCTTTTCGTATTTCGCGATCAAGCGCAGCAGCAGATGTTCTTCGAACGTACCCGCCAGATAGAGATAGCGGATATTCGGCTCTTGTTCCTGGCCATAGCGGTCGATACGGCCGTTGCGTTGCTCCAACCGGTTCGGATTGTACGGCAGGTCGAGGTGGATCAGGTTGCAGCAGCGCCGTTGGAGATTGAGCCCCTCCGCCAGCGAGTCGGTGCTGATCAGAATGATGCCGTCCTCCTCGGCACATCGCTCCACGATCCGCGTCCGGTCGCGTTCGACATCCAGCCCACTGATTGCCAGGACCTCGCCTTGCACCGAGCCGCGCAACGCACGCAGCGCGGCCAACTGGCTGTCGGCATATTCTGTGTAGATCAGGATATTGGCGGCCGGATGCGCCTGGCGGATCGCACGTACCTCGTGCGCGACGGCGTCGAGCTTGGGATCGATGACCTCAGCCGCCTCCCCCAGCCGGATCAAGGCGCCAAGGGCCTCGGCCGTCGCACCGGCGCCGGTCAGCCCTGATAGATCGGTGGCCGCGAAGCGTTGCAGATCGGCGGCCATACCGTCGGCCTCGAGTTCCGCGACGTCGGTCTCGTCACCCTGGTCCAGCACGCCGAACCGCAGCAGCCGCTTGCGATAGGCCCGAAGCGACCGCGCGCGCTCCCGCCGCACCACTTCGGCCTCTCTCTCACCCGCCTGCCGATAGCGCTCCGCGACCACGCGCAATGTATTGACGCACGCCCCAATCGTAGAGACCGAGCGCTTCAACAGGCTGACGAACGCCAAAGCGTCGGCATGCTCGCGTCCCTGCGCCGCCCGTCGCAGCCGCGGCACAATCAACGCCGCGAGGGCTTGGTGAAATCGCCGCACCGGCGCCAGGGCTATGCCATCCAGCTCGACCTCTACGGGAACCACGCGCCGCTCTCGAAACAGCGGCGCACCTGTTGCCGGATCGCGAATATGCGACTTCAACCGACGCACGACGTGCCGCCGATAGGCATTCCCCACCAGGCCGCCATGGCCATCCACCAGGCTGGGATCAAGCAGTTCTATCAGCGACGCGAAGTGCGAATCGTAGCCGTCATGCGGCGTGGCCGTGAGCAGCAACAGCCCATCGCTGCGCCGTGCGACCACCTCCGCAAGCCGCCTTCGCTGCGTATCCTCGCGATCGGCACCCGTGGCGATGCAATGATGCGCCTCATCGACAATCGCCAGATCCCATGCCGAACGCTCGAGTTCCTCGAGAATGCGCTCCTGCTTGGCGAAATCGAGCGATGTGACACAGAGCGCGATCGCGTCGAACGGGTTACCGCCGAGCTCGAGCCTGCGCCGTTGTTCCTGCAGCGAAGCGGCGTCGGCGACGACCGCGAAGCGCAGGCCGAAGCGCTGCCGCAGTTCCTGTGTCCATTGCGTGAGCAGAGGCCCCGCGGGCGAAATCACCAGCACGCGGTGCGCCCGACGACGCGCCATGAGTTCGCAGGCGATCAGCCCCGCCTCGATCGTCTTGCCCAGGCCAACGCCATCGGCCAGCAGCAGTCGCGGCCGCGGCAGTTCCAGCGCACGCATCAATGGGACAAGCTGGTACGGTTCGATCCGCACCCGGCCCGGCTGTGTGGCGAGCATATCCGCTGGTCCGAGTACCTGTTCCAGCAGGCAGGCCTGATGGTAAAGCCGCCACGCCGCCAGCGGACCCGGCGCCTCCGGGCGCAGATCGGCACGCAGCAGTTCGACCGGTTCGGCAGGATGCAACGTGCCCCATTCCAGGCCGCCGAGATCGCCGCCTGAGCAGCGCAGGCGCAGCAGCGTCTGCGCTCCCAAAGGCGCTACCTCGATCACGTCCCAAGCCAGCCCTCGCGCACTGACGCGGTTTCCGACCGCGAACGCCTCGCCCATTCCGACACCGCCGGTTCTCGACGGAGGCGGAAGGTCGCCGCACAGGGTTAATCAAATAGAAATGGCGCTAAATCCGATACCGGTCGTTGTAGCGCTTCAGGAAGGCACGCACCCGGTCGGTGGCAGGTGAAAACAGCAGTTGATCGGGCTTGCCCTGTTCCACGACCAACCCGTCATCCATGAACACGATGCGATCGGCGATGTCGCGCGCGAAGCTCATCTCGTGTGTCACCACCACCATGGTCATGCCGGCACGGGCAAGTTGCTGCATGGCAGCGAGCACCTCGCCGACCAGTTCCGGATCGAGCGCCGACGTCACTTCGTCGAACAGCATGATTTTCGGATCCATCGCCAGCGCCCGGGCAATCGCCACACGCTGCTGCTGGCCGCCGGAAAGCCGCACCGGATATTCCGCCACCTTGTCCGACAGTCCCACCATCGTCAGCAGCTCCCGCGCCCGCGCCTCGGCTCGTGCTCGCGGAATACCCTTCACGCGCACCGGCGCCGCCATGACGTTCTGCAGCGCATTCATGTGGGGAAAGAGATTGAAGCTCTGGAACACCATGCCGACGTTTTCGCGCGCCGCGGCGATCTCGCGCTCCGACATGCGCACGCGCTGACCCGCCCTGCGATCGAGCCGATAGCCGATCGGGTCGCCATCAACTGTCACAGTGCCCCGTTCGTAGTCCTCCAGCAGATTGATGCAGCGAAGCAGCGTGGTCTTGCCGGAGCCGCTGGGGCCGATCACCACCACGACCTCACCAGGAGCAACCGACAACGATACGCCACGCAACACTTCGAGCGTGCCGAATCGCTTGGAGACGTCCGCCACCTCCAGCATCGGCCGCTCAGTGACCGTGGAGGACACGGCTTTCAAGGTATCTGCCATAGAGTGCCAAGGTGTAACAGATGCAGAAGTAGATTGCCGCCGCGCCGAGGAAGATCTGGAACGGCGCCAGCGTGCGTTCGACGATCTCGCGGCTCGCCATGGTCAGTTCCCATAGCCCGACAATCGATACCAGCGATGTTGCCTTCACCAGGTTCGCACACAGGCTGACGAACGGTGGCGAGGCGAGCCGCAGCGCCTGGGGAAAGATGACGATCTGCAGCATCAGCCGCCGTGTCATGCCGAGGCTTCGCGCCGCGTCCCATTGTCCTTGCGGCAGGGAGAGGATGCCGGCGCGGAACACCTCGCTCATGAACGCGGCGTAGTAGAGGGCCATCACCAGCACGACGCCCCAGAACGGCGGCAGATCGATGCCGGTGAGCGGCAGCAGGTAATAGGTGAAGGTCAGCAGTACCAGCAGCGGAATGCCGCGGACGATGAACAGGTATCCCACAACTGCGGAACGCGCGAAGCGATTGCCGAATACCTGAGCCATCGCCAACAGAATCCCGCAGGCTGTCGCCGGCAGGATGGCGGCGCCCGCCATCAGCAAGGTCATGCCCGCGCCACGCAACAGGTACCAATAGCCGTGCAGCAGCGGCGCGAATTCCTTCATTGCGCGAAGGCGAGCCGGCGTTCGAACAGCTTGCCGGCGACGCTGGCGACCGAAGTCAGCACCAGGTAGATGATCGCCACGCCAAGGAACACGTCATAGGTGTTGGCGGACGATTCCACCCAGACCTGCGCCACCTTCATCATGTCCATCACGGCGATCGCCGCGACCTGCGAGGTGTCCTTGGTGATGCTGATCGCCTGGTTGGTCATCGGTGGCACGATGCGCGCGACGACCTGGGGAATGATGACGACGGTGTAGAGCGTCCAGCGCCGCATCCCAAGCGCGCGTCCAGCCTCGTACTGTCGCGTACTGACGGCCTGCAGTCCGCCGCGGTAGATCTCGGCAACGTAACCGCCGTTCTGGATGCATAGCGCGAGCAGCCCCGAGGCAAAGCCGGACAGACCGAACCCGGCCATCGAGAAGCCGAAGTACACGATGTACATCTGGATCAGCAGCGGCGTGTTGCGCACGATCTGCACGTACGCGCCGGCGAACCATGACAGCGGCCCGCGCGTACTGTTCGCCAGCGCGACGATCAGGCCCCAGACCAGGCAGATGGCAAACGTCAGGATCGCCAGTTCCACCGTGACCTCGGCGCCTTCGATCAGGGCCGGGATCAGGCGGGCAATGAAATGGAGATCGAATGGCACGAAGTGGGATCAGTGCTCGCCGGTGTCATAAAGCCGCTGCGGCGGCGGGTCCTTGTGCAGCCACTTGCGGTACCAATCGGTGTACTGTTCATAGCGTGTGCCGAAGCGCAGCTCGCGCACATACGTGTCGAGATACAACCACCACTTGAAATCGCCCGGCTTCAGGAAGATCGAGTCGTTGTTCACCAGGTGCAGCTCCGTTCCGGTCGTGTCGACACGCGTCAGATCGGCATTTTCGCCCGCGTAGAAGTCGGCGATCGGCTTGTCGATCGAGAAGACGGTCGCACGACCGGTCTTCACTGCCAGGAACAGGGCCGACGGGCTGTCGAGCAGTAATTGGGTGATGTTGGGCAGCACGCGCTTGGTGCGCGCGATCGCCGGCGGCACGTTCAGGAGTGCGTAGGTGTATTTGGGGTCGTTCAGTTCCTGGATCTTGGTGATGTGGGCGTCCTTGCGCGCGAGCATGACGGATCCGGCGTCAAGATAGGGGTAGGTGAAGGCGATGCGGACCGCCCGATCCGGCGTGATCGTGGTGGAGCACAGGCCGAAGTCGATCTTGCCAGAGAGTGCCGCCGGGAATCGCCCGTCGGACTGGAGCACGACGAATTCCAGCTTTTTCGCATCGCCCAGCAGATCCTTGGCGATCTCGCGTGCCATGTCGATTTCGAAACCCACAAGCTCGCCCTTGTCATCGACATAGGCGAGCGGCGGCGACGTGCTGTAGGTGCCTACGATCAGCTTGTCGCGCTTCAGAACGACATCGAGCTGCGACTCCTGCGCCAGCGCAGGAATCGCGAGGCAGGCAAGCGCAAGCGCCAGCAAAATGCGATAAGCCATTTATTAGCCCCCCGAACCGCCCAGCGGTTTCTGTATCAATTGTAATGAGCGTAGCCTGTCGCCGTCGCGCGGATCAAGCGCGACTTGCGGCTATCGACACTTTGCACGGCGCCGGAGCATGCCGTCGGGGTGGAAGCGGGAGGTATGCGATGAACGATATCGGCACGGTCCAGGGCACGCCATCGGTGGAGACTACGGCCGGCCAGGTCCGCGGCGCGATCGTTGAAGGTGTCGCTGCCTTCAAGTGCATCCCCTACGGCGCGCCGACATCGGGCGCCAACCGCTTCATGCCGCCACGCAGGCCAACGCCGTGGGCGGGAGTGCGCGACGCGTTGGAGTACACCGGGCATGCGCCGCAGCAGGGTCTGCGACCAGCGACGCGGCCCGAACTGGCGGATTTCTCCGGTCCACCCGACACGTCGCCGGAATCGGAGGATTGCCTTACCCTCAACGTCTGGTCGCCCGGACTGGATGCGGCGAAGCGGCCGGTCATGGTGTGGTTCCATGGCGGCGCCTTCTCCTACGGCACTGCGAATGCCGCCCGCCTGCAAGGCTCGCGCCTGGCCACACGCAGCGACGTGGTCGTCGTTACGGTCAACCAGCGGCTCAACATTTTCGGCTTCCTGGACCTGTCAGCCGTCGGTGGGGCGGATTTTGCCGCATCCGGCAATGCCGGAACACTGGACATGATCGCCGCTCTTGAATGGGTGCGCGACAACATCGACCGCTTCGGCGGCGATCCGGCCAACGTTACGATCTTCGGTGAGTCGGGCGGCGGCGGCAAGGTCTGCACGCTGCTCGCCATGCCATCCGCGCGCGGGCTGTTCCATCGTGCCATCGTGCAGAGCGGTGCCGCGATCAGGCTGCGCGAGCGCGACCGTGCGACCAGACTGACCGGTGCTGTCCTGACGGTGCTTGGCCTTACCAGCAGCGACCTTCGCAAGCTCCAGTCGCTGCCGATGACGCAGCTTCTGGCCGCGGTGGAGCCGGCGCAAAAGGCGCTTGGCGCCGCCTCGCAACCGCTGTTCGACCGCTATCCGTTCGGCCCGGTGGTCGACGGCAGCATCGTGCCACGGCATCCGTTCGACACATCGGCACCCGATGTCTCTGCCGACATCCCGTTGCTGATCGGCGACATGAAGGACGAAATGGCCAGTTTCCTCGCGCGCGACGACAAGGTCTGGCATCGCACGCTGACCGAGCAGGAGCTGCGCGATCGCGTCACCGCCGTCGCCGGCGAACACGCCGATCGCGTGATCGATACGTATCGGCGGCTGTATCCCAATGCGAACCCGGCGGAACGGCTGATCGCCACGCTGACCGATGCGAATTTCCGCATCCGCTCGCTGATCGTCGCCGAACACAAGGCCGGGCAGGCGGGTGCGCCAGTGTATATGTACTCCTTCGAATGGGAGACGCCGGTGCAGGGTAGGCGGTTGAAGGCGCCGCACGCGCTCGACGTGCCGTTCACCTTCGACACGATCGACCTGACCAACGCGACAGACCGCAGTGCCGCCGCGCATAAGCTCGCGGCCACGATGTCCGCCACCTGGGCGGCGTTCGCGCGTGCCGGCGTGCCCGACAATGCTGCGATCCCACGGTGGCCGGCTTATGATCTGACGAACCGGCCGACGCTGGTGCTGGACGCCGATTGCCGGATCGAGAATGATCTGCGCGGCGAAACGCGACAGCTCTGGCAGACGATCACGGGTCGCTGACCCAGCAGGGAGGCTCCGATGAACGACACGGCAATCGCCCCATCCACCGAGCGCCAGGCATTCTACGACAAGATCGGCGAACACTCGCTGGCGCCGTTATGGGAGCGCCTGCACTCGATGGTGACGCGGCAGCCGGTAACGCCCGCGTTGCCGGCGAAGTGGGACTACGACGCAGTGGTGCGGCCGTTCCTGATGCAGGCGGGCGGATTGATCACCGCCAAGGAAGCCGAGCGTCGCGTGCTGATCCTCGAGAACCCAGGGTTGCACGGGCAGACCTCCATCACGCATTCGCTGTTCGCCGGATTGCAACTGATCATGCCGGGTGAGGTGGCGCCGGCGCATCGGCATTCGCAGTCGGCGCTGCGCTTCATCATCGAAGGCCACGGCGCCTATACCGCGGTGGAAGGCGAACGCACGATGATGGAGCCGGGCGACTTCGTCATCACGCCAAGCTGGACCTGGCACGATCACGGCAACGACACCGATCAGCCGATGGTATGGCTCGACGGGCTCGACATTCCGATCGTGCGGCTGTTCGACGCCAGCTTCGCCGAACCAGCCAATGCCGACAGCCAGACCGTGATGCGACCCGAGGGCGACAGCCTGGCGCGCTACGGCGCCAACATGCTGCCGGTAGACTGGCATCCGACGATCAAGAGCTCGCCGGTGTTCAACTATCCTTATTCGCGGTCACGCGACGCGCTCGCCGCGCTGGCGCGCAACGGCGATCCCGACTCCTGCCACGGCCACAAGCTGCGCTACGTCAACCCCGCCTCCGGCGAATCGGCGATGCCGACCATTGGCGCCTTCATGCAGTTGCTGCCTGCGGGGTTCGGGTCCACGCCCTACCGCTCGACCGACGGCACCGTGTTCGTCGCTGTGGAAGGCGAGGGCGAGACGGTGGTCGGCGACACGACGTTCCACTGGAAACCGCGCGACATCTTCGTGGTGCCAAGCTGGCACTGGCATCGTCATCGCGCCAACGGCGAGGCGGTGCTGTTCAGCTTCTCCGATCGCCCGGTGCAAGAGAAGCTCGCGTTGTGGCGCGAGGAGCGCGGCCGTGCCTGAGCAACGGCCGCGCCGCCCCTCGTAGTTCAGCCCTCGGACGACTGGTCCAGGTTCACGCCCACAAACATCGCTTCTCCGTTGCGGAGGATGCGCAGTGCGACGGCGTGGTCCTTGCCGGCGCCGCGGATCGCATTCGCCGCTTCGGACGGCGAGGTCACCTTCTTGTCGCCGACACCGACAATCACATCGCCCGCCTGCACGCCCGCCTGATCCGCGGGGGATCCCGGCTCGACGTTGCGGACCACTGCACCACGCGTGCCGTCCGGCACATCGAGTTGCCCGCGCAGATCGGGCGACAGCGGCGCCAGGCCCAGGCCGATCCGCTCGCGCGACGGCTGCGCCTCGTCGTTGCTGGCCACCTGCTCGTTCGGCATCTGGCCGACCTTGACCGTCATCGTCTTGCTGTCGCCATCGTGCTGCACCTGCAGCTTCACCTCATCGCCCGGCTGAACCGAGGCGATGTCCAACGCGAGATCGTGCGGGTTCTTCACCGTCTGGCCGTTCACGGCGGTGATGACGTCGCCCGGTTCCAGGCCGGCGTGCGAAGCGGGTGCATCCCGCTGGACACGAGCGATCAGCGCGCCGGAACCTGCGCCGAGATGCAGCACCTTGGCCATGGTGTCGCTCACCTGCTGCGCCTCGACCCCGATGTAGCCGCGTGTGACCGTGCCGGTCTTCTCAAGCTGCGCCACCACGGTGCGGATCATGTCGGACGGGATCGCGAAGCCGATACCGACGGAACCGCCGGACGGCGACAGGATCGCCGTGTTCATGCCGATCACCTTGCCGTCCTGCGTGAACAGCGGCCCGCCCGAATTGCCCTGGTTGATCGGCGCATCGATCTGGATGAACTGATCGTAGGGGCCGGCGCCGATGTCGCGGCCGCTGGCCGAGACGATACCGGCGGTGACCGATCCGCCCAGGCCGAACGGGTTGCCCATCGCCACCACCCACTGGCCCGGCTTCACGTTCGCCGAGTTGCCGAGCTGGATGTAAGGAAGCTGACGCTTCGCATCGACCTTGAGCACCGCGATGTCGGTGCGCGCGTCGTGCCCGATCACTTTGGCGGGGACCTTCGTGCCATCGTCCAGTGTCACGGACACGGTCTTGGCGTTCTTCACCACGTGATTGTTGGTAACGATCGTGCCATTGGCGTCCACGATGAATCCGGAACCGCGCGCCTCGACGGCGTGCGTCTGCGGGCCCATCTGTGGGCCCATGCCGCCGAACGGGAACTGGCGGAACGGCATCGGCATCTGCGGCTGATCCTCATCGGCAGCCGGTCCGACCTCGAGCCTGGTTGTGATCGAGACCACGGCGGGCTTCACCTGCGTGACCAGATCGGTGAAGTCCGGCAGCGCGTGGCCGGTCATGCCGCTGCCTGGCGGGTTGACCGGAGCGCCGGGTGTGGCCTCGGGCGCGGCGAAGCCCGCATGGCCGACGGCGAACCCGCCAAGTGCGGTGCCGGCCAGTAGCACCGCGGCCATGGCGGAGCGGCGCCAGAGCCTCGTTGCGCGGGGTGTCTCAGTGGAAAGCGTCATGGTTCCTCCTTGGGAAACGTCCTGGATGGCGCGGGCGGGAAGCCGGATTGGCGCCGCCGTCACGCAAGACAATGCGGCCGGACGGGTGAACGTTCCCTCGGTGCAGCGATTAAACCGCTGTCATGTCGATTAAACTTACGTCACGCGCCGGAGATGTAAGGCGCGCGGCGCACAGGTGCGCTTGATCCAGATCAATGCCGGCACCACCGGCAGCGCGGTAAGCGAGCCGTCAATCGCAAGCCGCGCGCCCGCATACCCCACTGCGCGGCGCATCAGGATCGACAAGGAGAACGCTCCATGATCGGACGCCGAACGCTGTTGGCCACGACCGCCGCCATGCTTGCCACCCCCGCCATCGTCGGGCGCGTGGGTGCTCAGTCCACGTTCGACTGGAAGCGCTGCAAAGGGCAGACCATCGTTGTCAGCCTCACCAAGAACCCCCGCGCGGACAATCTGCAGGCGCACCAAAAGGAGTTCGAAGCGCTGACCGGCATCCGCGTCGAGTCGGAACAGATGCCGGAACAGCAACAGCGGCCGAAGATGGTGATGGAGCTGGCATCGGGCAATCCCAGCTTCGACGTCACCCATTATTCGTTGCATGTTTCGAAGCGCGTCGTGGGCGTCGGCCACTGGCTGGAGGATCTGCGGCCCTATCTGGCCAACCAGGCGCTCACCGCGCCCGAATACGACTGGGCCGACATGAGCGCCGGTGCGCTGCGCGCGGCGACCCAGCCGGATGGGCGGATCGACAGCCTGCCGGTGGAGACGGATGTCTGGCTGGTCTACTACAATAAGCAGATCTTTGCCGACCGCGGCCTCGCCTTCCCGCAGACCTTCGACGAGATGCTGGCGACGGCTCGCAAGATCAACGATCCGGCGAACGGCATCTACGGTTTCGTCGCGCGCGGCGTGAAGAACGCCAACGTTCCCGTCTGGACCAGCCTCCTGCTCGGCCAGGATCAGGAAACGGTGACTCCGGACGGCCGAACCCTGCTGACCGACACGCCGGAGGCGATCTGGGCCGGCGGGATGTACAAGTCGTTGCTGCGCGAGTATGCGCCGCCCGGCGTGGTCGGTTTCAACTGGAACGAGTGCCAGACCAGCTTCATGCAAGGCAAGATCGGCATGTGGCTGGACGGCGTCGGTTTCACGCCGCCGCTGCTGGATCCGAAGGTGTCGAAGATCGTCGATCGCGTAGGCTTCGGCCTGCTGCCCGCGGGGCCGAAGGGCCACTTCTGCCCGGTGTTCACCGATGCCGTCGGCATTCCGGTCAAGAGCAAGGCCAAGGAGGCCGCGTATCTCTATTGCCAATGGGCCACCGGCAAGCAGATGGCATTGAACATGGTGAACCTGGGTGGCGGCGCGTCGCCGAGGACCAGCACGTACGGTGACCCGACTCTGCTCAAGTCCAGCCCGTTCGGCCAGGAATGGCTGACGACATTGCTCGCGAGCGTCAAGATTGCGCGTCCGGGTCTGCCGGAAATCGTGCCGGTGACCGAGTTCCGCGACGTGATGGGCATCGCGCTCACCAACATGATAGGCGGCGCCGATCCCGCGACCGAACTGAAGAAGGCGACCGACACGTTCAAGCCGATCCTCGAGCAGTCGCTGCGGACCTGACGTCGCGCGACGGGCGGGCGATGCGGTAGTGCGATGAGCACGACGCTCTCCGGTATGGCGACCCGTCCGCTCGCCGCGCCTCGGCGGCGACGCAATTATGCGCGGCGCTACTGGATGTTCGCCGTACCGGCGGCACTGGTGGTGGCAGCGGTCATCATATTCCCCTGGTTCTTCACGTTGTTCATGTCGGTGCACGAGTGGAAGGTGTCCGGCAACGTCTACTATGTCGGCCTGACAAACTACATGCATCTGCTGCGTGACCAGCGCTTCCTGTGGGCGGTGGCGCGCACGCTGTATTTTACCACCGCATCGGTCATCCTGCCGGTGGTGATCGGCATCTGGGCGGCAGTCTGCTTTGCCCGCAAGTTCAGGTTGCGCGGCGCCGCGCGCACGTTGTTCATCCTGCCCATGATGGCGACGCCGGTGGCGATCGCGCTGGTCTGGACGATGATGTTCCATCCACAGCTTGGCGTGCTGAACTACCTGCTCACGTCGGTCGGCCTGCCACCGTCGAGTTGGGTATACAGCGCCGACACGGTGATACCCACGCTGGTGATGGTCGAGACCTGGCAATGGACGCCGCTGGTGATGCTCATCGTGCTCGGCGGCATCTCCAGCCTGCCGATCGATCCCTACGAGGCCGCCGTGATCGATGGTGCCACGGCCTGGCAGATGTTCCGCTACATCACCCTGCCGCTGGTCTGGCCTTTCGTCGTGGTGGCCGGCGTGATGCGGATCATCGACGCACTCAAAGCATTCGACACCATCTTCGTGATCACCAACGGCGGGCCGGGCACGGCCAGCGAAACCATCAACATGCTGCTGTACCAGACCGCCTTCGGCTACTATGACCTGGGCTACGCGTCGGCAATGGTCGTGGTGTTCTTCGCGCTGATCATGCTCCTCAGCCTGATCCTGCTGCGCACCCGCCAACAGGAGCTGACGCTGTGAGGCCGCTATGGAGGTAAGAGGCGAGCGCGATACCAAGCCGGCCATCACGCGCGAGCTTGCGCACCCGGTCGGCGCGCACCGATACCGCGTTCGGCGGTGGATCAACGACGCCGGGTTGTACGCCTCGGTGCTGATTTTGGTCTCGCCGTCGATCCTGTTCTTCCTGTGGATGTTGTCGCTATCGCTGAAGACCGAGGCCGACAACATCGCCTATCCGCCGGTGTTCATCCCGCATCCGCCGACCCTGGCAAATATCATCGATGTGTTCGCCAAGAACGACTTCCTGAGCTACACGATCAACTCGGTCATCGTGTCATTTTCCGCCACGGGTCTCGCACTGCTGTTCGGCGTGCCGGCCGGTTATGGCATCGCCAAGACCCAGGCGACCAAGGCGGCGGTGCTGATCCTGGTCGCGCGGGTGACGCCGGGCCTGTCCTACCTGATCCCGCTGTTCCTGATGTTCCAGTGGCTCGGGATGCTGGGAACGCTCGGACCGTTGATCATTACCCATCTGGTGATCACCGTGCCGATCGTGGTGTGGGTCATGATCGGCTACTTCGAGGGCCTGCCGGTGGCACTGGAGGAATCGGCGCTGGTCGATGGCGCCACCATCTGGCAGGCGTTCCGCTATGTCGCGGTGCCGCTGGCACGGCCGGGCATCATGGTCGCGACCATCCTGTCGTTCATCTTCAGTTGGAACAACTTCATCTTTGGCGTGGTCCTTGCCGGACGCACCACGCGCACGCTGCCTGTGGCGGTGTACAACGTGCTGACCTTCGAGCAGATCTCGTGGGGTCCGCTGGCGGCGGCGGCGCTCGTGGTGACGGCACCGGTACTGGTCCTGACGCTGTTCATGCAGAAGGAGATCGTGGCCGGATTGACCGCGGGCGGCGTGAAGGCATGACATGACTGCGCGCTGCTTCATCGGCGTCGACGTGGGATCGGCCAGCGTGCGGGCAGGCATGTTCGACGAGACAGGCAATGAGCTCGCGTTCGCTGCGTGCCCGATCCGTCGGTTCAATCCCCGCGCCGATGTGTTCGAGCAGTCTTCGGCCGATATCTGGGGTCAGGTCTGCGCGGCGGTGCGCGCGGCGGTGGCGGCAGGCGGCATCGCGGAGAGGCGGTGGATGGCATCGGCTTCGATGCCACCTGCTCGCTGGTCGCGGTCGGTGCCGACGGCACACCCGTGTCGGTGGCCGAGGACGCGGACCCGCGCCGCGACATCGTCATGTGGGTGGATCACCGCGCCGTCGCCGAAGCGGCCGACATCAACGCCACCGGCGATGCCGCGCTGGCCTATGTCGGCGGCCAGGTCAGCGTCGAGATGGAATTGCCGAAGGTACTCTGGCTGAAACGCCATCTGCCGCAACAGCATGCGGCAGTGCAACGCTATTTCGACCTCGCGGACTATCTGGTGTGGCGGGCAACCGGCGCCGATGTGGCAAGCGTGTGTACGCTGACCTGCAAATGGAATTACCTCGCGCACGAGGCGCGGTTCAGCAGCCGACTGCTGGCGGCGATCGGACTTCCGGAACTGCCGAACAAGGTGCCCGCCACCGTGCTGCCGCTCGGCTCGGCAGCCGGACGGCTCGGCGAGCGCAGCGCAGCCGAACTCGGCTTGTTGCCTGGCACCGTCGTCGCTACGGGTATCATCGATGCACATGCCGGAGGGCTGGCGCTGCTCGGTGCGGCACCCGAGGGTGGGCTGGCGATCATCAGCGGCACATCCTGCTGCCATTTGGTGGTCAGCCGCGAGAAGATCATGGTCCCTGGCGTCTGGGGACCATATCTCGGCGCCGTGCTGCCCGGCTGGTGGCTCAACGAAGGGGGGCAGAGCGCGGCAGGCTCGTTGATCGACTGGACGCTGCGCCAATGCGACGCCTGGCCCGGACTGGCTGCGACGGCGCGGGAGACCGGTCGCAGCGTCTATGATGTCGCCAACGATTGGGTGGCGGCACTGGAGGCACGCGAACCGTACCCAACCCGCGACCTGCATGTGCTCGCGGATCACCATGGCAATCGCTCGCCGCGTGCGGATCCCCTGGCGCGCGGCACGATGGCCGGGCTGACGCTGGAGTCCGGGCCGGACGCACTGGCACGCCGCTACCTGGCAACCATCCAGGCGCTGGCATACGGCACCCGCCACATCATCGAGACGCTCAACCGCGCGGGGCATCGTATCGAGCGCGTGGTGATGACCGGTGGCGGCATCAGGAACGCCCTGTCGTTGCGTGAACATGCCAATGCCACCGGTTATGACCTGCATATCGGCAGCGAGGACCAGGAGGTCACCCGCGGCGCGGCACTGCTGGCTGCGACCGCGTCAGGCACATTCCCGGATTTGCAGGCTGCCGCGGCTGGCATGGTGCGGCCCGGCGCGACGATCCATGCGAATCCGGCAGAGCGCGAATTCCACGATGCGAAATATGCAGTGTACCAGGTGATGTACGACGACTGGTGCCGCTATCGCCGGATGATGCACGGTCCGACCGGCTGAAGCTCGATTTGCAAAGGCATTCGTCATGTTGTCGCTGAAGCTTCCTGAACCCGCACCGCTGCCCGCCGTCGCACGCAACGAAGTCCTGCTGGTGACCAACGCGGATCTCCGCGAATCAGCCAACGTGGCATGCTGGCCTGTCCAGGAGAAATTCGAACGCAAGCTGCACGAGGTGTTGCGCGCGCAGTTCGGCGTGACGCTCCGCCGTGCCCATCCGATCAAGGCCGACAAAGGCCATGGTTTCATCAGCAGTCAGCGCGAGGGCAGCGATCTGTTCGAGCGCATCGATCCGGATGCACCGGTAATCGTGCTGCTGACGGCCTGGCAATACTCGCATCACATCGCGCCGAGCCTGACGCGTCATCGAGGGCCGATCCTGTTGCTGGCCAATTTCGATGGCACCTGGCCTGGACTGGTGGGGATGCTCAACATGGCCGGAACGCTGACCAGCCTCGGGCGGTCGTGTTCGCGCCTGTGGTCGGAGAATTTCGACGATGCGTTCTTCCTGCGTGGCCTGCGCACATGGCTGGAGAATGGCAAGCTCGAGCACGACACAGGCTATCTGCATCCGATCGACCCCAGCCATCCGGTGATGCGATCGGAGGCGGGACTGATCGGCCGGCGCGTCGGCGAGCACGTCTTGCGCCACAAGGAGATCATGGGCCTGTTCGACTCGTTCTGCATGGGCATGATTAACGGTGTGTTCCCGCAGCAGGCGCTGACCGACATCGGCATGCCGATGGAGGCGCTGTCGCAGTCCGCGCTGCTGGTCGAGATGGCAGGCGTTCCGCCCGCTCTGCGGGAAGCGTGCCTCGAGTGGTACGAGGCGCGCGGCATGCGGTTCGCGTTCGGCAACGACCAGGCGACCGAACTGACACGGCAGCAGGTGCTGGAGCAATGCGCGATGCTGATCGCGCTGGGGCGATTTGTGGAGCGCTTCGGCCTCTCGGCTGTCGGCGTGCAGTATCAGCAGGGGCTCGCGCAATCCTGCGCCGCGTCGGACTTTGCCGAGGGCGCGATCGGATCGGCGGAACGCTTCCCGATTCCCGACGTTTCCGGTGCGATCATTCGGCCCGGGAAGGCGATCCCATGCGTCAACGAAGTCGATATGGGCAGCGGCATCCCACAGACGATGCTCTGGCGCCTGTTGGATTCGCTTGGCCTGCCATCGGAGACGACCCTGCACGACGTCCGCTGGGGCAGCGAGTATGGCGGGCAGTTCTATTGGGACCTGGAAATATCCGGCTCGGTGCCGTTCGCGCACCTGAGGGGCGGTATTGCCGGTGCGGTCGGCTACCGGCAGCCACCGATGTACTTCCCAAAGGGTGGGGCCACCATCGCAGGCCAGTGCAAGGCGGGCCGCTTCATCTGGGCGCGAGCGCACTATGTCGGGACGCAGGTGTTCATGCATGTCGGCACCGGCCACGCGGTCGAGCTGCCGCCCGAGGAATTCGACCGGCGCCGGCGCGCCACCACCTACGAATGGCCGCTGATGAATGTGACACTCGACGGCGTCGCGCGGGACGACCTCATGGCGGGGCATCAGAGCAACCACGTCACCGTGGCCTATGTGGACGAGGCCCAACTGCGCGACGTGTCGCGCGCCTTTGTGGCTCAGGCGCTGACGCAAGGGATTGCCGTTTCCGTTGCCGGCGATCCGGCCGGGTGGCTCCCGGCCTGAAGCCTGCCTTGCGGCAGGCACTGTTCCATTGCCGCTTGGCGCGTGCTATGCTCTCGATTAATTGAGCCAGCGCTCCGCATTAATTGATAGGCGGGAGCCAGGCTACCGTTGCCGGGGGAGGGGGCTTTGGAGCTCGGTCGACGTGGCTTCATCACACTGAGCGGCGCAACTCTCGCCGCGACCAGCATCGGCGCGCTGGGCTTCGGCGCCGCCGGCGAGGCGCTCGCCGCCGCGGTCCGGCCGTTCAAGCTGGCGCGGGCGACCGAGACGCGCAACACCTGCACCTACTGTGCCGTTGCGTGCGGTATCCTGATCTACAGCACGGGCGATCGGGCCAAGAACGCCAAGGCCAGCATCATCCATATCGAAGGCGATCCGGACCATCCGGTGAACCGCGGCACGCTGTGCCCGAAGGGCGCCGCGCTGCTCGATGTGGTCCATGCGCCGACACGGGTGAAGTACCCGATGGTTCGCGCGCCCGGCAGCAACGAGTTCAAGCGCATCACCTGGGATGACGCGCTGGACCGCATCGCCAAACTGATGAAGGAGGATCGCGACAAGAATTTCGTCGCGAAGAATGCCGGCGGTACGACGGTGAACCGTTGGACCACGACCGGCATGCTGGCGGCCTCGGCCACGTCCAACGAGACCGCTTTCCTCACCTGGAAGGTGGCCCGCTCGTTCGGGATGGTGGTGTTCGATAACCAGGCGCGTGTCTGACACGGACCGACGGTAGCCAGTCTGGCTCCAACATTCGGTCGAGGCGCGATGACCAACACCTGGCAGGACATCAAGAACGCCAACGTTGTCCTGGTGATGGGCGGCAACGCCGCCGAAGCGCATCCGTGCGGCTTCAAATGGGTGACCGAGGCGAAGCAGCACAATCACGCCAAGCTGGTCGTGGTCGATCCGCGCTTCACGCGCACCGCTTCGGTAGCCGACCTCTACGCGCCGATCCGGCCGGGGACCGACATCGCATTCCTCAACGGCGTGATGCGCTACCTGCTGGAGAAGGACGCGATCCAACGCGAATACGTGCTGGCGTTCACCAACGCTTCGCTGATCGTCAAGGAGGGCTTCAACTTCCAGGACGGGCTGTTCAGCGGCTTCTCGCCCGAGAAGAAGGATTACGACCGGTCAAGCTGGGACTACGAGATCGGCGAGGACGGCTTCGTCAAATCGGATCCGACGCTGGCCGATCCGCGCTGCGTCATCAACCTGCTCAAGCAGCACGTGGCGCGTTACACGCCGGAAACGGTGTCGCGCGTCTGCGGCACGCCAGTGGAAAAGTTCCTGGCGGTGTGCGAGCTGATCGCGTCCACCGCGCCACCGGACAAGGCGCTGACCTCGATGTACGCGCTCGGCTGGACGCAGCACTCGGTTGGCAGCCAGAACATCCGCGCGATGGCGGTGGTGCAGTTGCTGCTGGGCAACATCGGCGTGGCCGGCGGTGGCATGAACGCGTTGCGCGGGCATTCCAATATCCAGGGCCTCACGGACATGGGGTTGTTGTCCAACCTGATGCCCGGCTACCTGACACTGCCGAAGGACAGCGAACCGATCCTCGCCGACTATATGAAGACGCGCGGCTTCAAGCCGTTGCGTCCCGGGCAGACCAGCTACTGGCAGAACTACAAGAAGTTCCTGGTGAGCTTCCAGAAGTCCGTCTACGGGCCGGCAGCGACGGCGGACAACGACTGGGCCTATGACTACCTGCCGAAACTCGACGTGCCGGGCTACGATATCCTGCGCGCATTCGACATGATGTATGGCGGAAAAATCAACGGCTACATCTGCCAGGGCTTCAACCCGCTCCAGTCGTTCCCCAACAAGAAGAAGATCCGCGCCGCCCTCGGCAAGCTGAAGTTCCTCGTGGTGATGGACCCGCTGGAGACCGAGACTGCGCGCTTCTGGGAGAACCATGGCGACAAGAATCCGTCTGATCCATCCAAGATCGCCACCGAGGTGTTCCTGTTGCCCACGACATGCTTTGCCGAAGAGGACGGCAGCCTGACCAACTCGTCGCGCTGGCTGCAATGGCACTGGAAGGCCGCCGATGCACCAGGCGAGGCGAAAAGCGACATCGCCATCATGTCCGGCCTGTTCCGGAGGATGCGCGCGATGTACCAAAAGGACGGCGGCGCGTTTCCCGCTCCGATCCTCGATCTGACGTGGAACTACACCAATCCCATCGAGCCGGGACCCGATGAACTCGCCAAGGAGGTCAACGGCAAGGCCCTGGTCGACGTGAAGGACGCGAACGGCGCCGTGCTGCTGCGCGCAGGCCAGCAGCTTGCCGGCTTCGCTCAGTTGCGGGACGACGGCACCACCGCCTGCGGCTGCTGGATCTACAGCGGAAGCTGGACAGAGGCCGGCAACATGATGGCGCGGCGCGATGCCACCGATCCGCGGGAGCAGGGATTGGCACCGAACTGGGCGTTCTCCTGGCCGGTCAATCGCCGGATCATGTACAACCGCGCCAGCGCCGACCCGTCTGGCAAACCGTGGAACCCGGCGAAGCCGCTGATCCAGTGGAACGGCAGCGCGTGGTCCGGCATCGACGTGCCCGACTACCTGCCGAGCAACAAGCCGGAGGCGGGCGTGGGCCCGTTCATCATGCTGGCGGAGGGCATGGGGCGCCTGTTCGCCCGCGACCAGATGCGCGAAGGGCCGTTCCCCGAACACTACGAGCCATTCGAGAGCCCGGTGGCCAATCCGTTGCATCCGAAAGTATCGGCCAACCCCGTGGCGCGCGTGTTCGCCGGCGATGCGGCGGACTTCGGCACTGTGGAGAAGTTCCCTTATGTCGCCACGACCTACCGTCTGACCGAGCATTTCCACTTCTGGACCAAACACGCGAAGATCAACGCGATCCTCCAGCCGGAGGAGTTCATCGAGATCGGCGAGGCGCTGGCGAAGGAAAAGGGCATCGCGCAGGGCGAGTGGGTGAAGCTCTCGTCGAACCGCGGGTTCGTCGTCGCCAAGGCCTATGTCACCAAGCGGCTGAAGCCGATGTTGGTGGACGGCAAGCCTGTTCATACGATCGGTATGCCGATCCATTGGGGCTTTACCGGCGCGGCACGACCGGGATTTGGCGCCAATGTGTTGACCCCGTTCGTGGGCGACGCAAACGCGGAGACGCCGGAATTCAAAGCGTTCCTGGTGAACGTCGAGAAGACCGCCGTGCCGGTGGCCTGAGGGAGAGCGAGGATGGCCGATTTCCAGTCGCTCGATATTCGCCGCCGATCCGCCTCGACCGAAGTGCCGCCGAATATTCGCGAGGCAACGCAGATCGCGAAGCTGATCGATGTGTCGCGCTGCATCGGCTGCAAGGCCTGCCAGGCCGCGTGCATGGAATGGAACGATCTGCGCGAGGAGGAGGTGGGATCCTTCAACGGCAGCTACGACAATCCCGCCGACCTTTCGCCGGCCACCTGGACGCTGATGCGCTTCACCGAATGGGAGGACCCGCAGGGCAACCTGGAGTGGCTGATCCGCAAGGACGGCTGCATGCACTGTGGCGACCCCGGTTGCCTGAAGGCCTGCCCGTCGCCTGGCGCGATCGTGCAGTACCAGAATGGCATCGTCGATTTCATCAGCGAGAACTGCATCGGTTGCGGTTACTGCATCAAGGGCTGCCCGTTCAACATCCCTCGCCTCAGTCAGGCCGACCAGAAGGTCTACAAGTGCACGCTGTGCAGCGACCGCGTCGCGGTCGGCCAGGAACCCGCCTGCGCCAAGGCGTGTCCGACCGGCGCGATCGCGTTCGGCACCAAGCATGACATGACCGAATGGGCCGGCGAACGCATCGAGGACCTGAAGTCGCGCGGCTTCGATCAGGCGGGACTGTACGATCCGCCGGGCGTCGGGGGCACACACGTGATGTACGTGCTGCACCATGCGGACAAGCCATCGATCTACGCGGGGCTGCCAAACGATCCGCATATCAGCCGTCTGGTGCAGGCCTGGAAGGGCGTGATGAAGCCGATCGCCATGGCTGGCCTCGCGTTCACCGCGGTGGTCGGCTTCGTGCACTGGATGGTGGCCGGCCCGAACGAGGTGCATCCTGAAGATGAAGCGAAGGGGCGCGATGTGCTCGACAGGCAGGACACATGAGACAACCGCCAGGGACGCTCGCGCGCTACACCACCGCTGCACGCATCAATCACTGGGTCACGGCGGCGTGCCTGATTCTGCTCGCGCTGTCCGGCATGGCGCTGTTCCATCCATCGCTGTTCTTCCTCACCGCTCTGTTCGGCGGCGGCGCCGATACCCGCGCGATCCATCCCTGGTTCGGCAGCGTGCTGCTGGTCAGCTTCGCGTTGCTGTTCGTCCGCTTCGTCCGCCACAATCTGTGGGAGCGTGACGACACGCGCTGGATGGTCGCGATCCGCAGCGTGCTGGCAAACGACGAAGAGCACGCGCCCGAGGTCGGCCGCTACAATGCCGGGCAGAAGCTGGTGTTCTGGGGAATGACCGTGCTGATCCTGGTGCTGTTCGCGTCAGGCCTGGTGATCTGGGATACCTATTTCTTTGGCGCCACGACGATAGCGCAAAAGCGCATCGCACAGCTCGCCCACAGCCTGGCCGCGGTGGCTATCATCGGCGTCTGGATCGTGCACGTCTATGCCGCGCTGTGGGTGCGTGGCACGGTCCCGGCGATGACGCGCGGCGTCGTCAGCGCCGGCTGGTCCTGGCGGCATCACCGCAAATGGCTGCGCGAGTCGGCACAGCGGCGGTAACAGCGCCTTGTCAGTTCGCCGACAGCTTCGCGAGCGCCTCTGCGCGTGATGCATAGGTCTCGAAAAGGTCGCCAAATCCCGCGAGTTCGACCGTGTGCGCGATCTGCGCTGTCATGCCGCACACGGCAAGCCTGCGGCCCCGATGGGTGGCATCCTTGGCAGCGACCAGCAGGGCGCGCAGGCCGGCACTGCCGATATACTCGAGCCGCGAGGCATCGATCAGCAGATGCGCCTGCGCGTCCCGGAGCAGTTCGTCGAGTCGACTGCCGAAGCGCGTCGATGTCGCCGTATCGAGTCGCCCGTTAACGGCGACAATCGCGACTTCGGCAGTGGCTTCCTCGGTCAGTTCCATGTCGCACCTGCCGACAGAAGGTTGCGTGCTGCCTACCGCCCTACCCGATGCTCCGGCCGAAAGACTATGAGCTGGATCACTCAGTGATGGAACCGGAACTGCACGACGCAGGTCTCGCCGCGGCGCGTGGCCGAGGAGCGGTCGGCGTTGTGGCGCAGCAGGAAGCCCGCGAGCTGACGCACGCCATCCTCGCCGTGGGCGATCTCGTCATGCGTCGGCCGCCGCTCAGGCAGCTCCAGCAGACCGCCAGCGTAGCGCGCCTCCACTGTAAGTTCGAACTCGTTGAAGCTGCCCGACAGTGCGATCGGCCCACGCGGCTCGCAGGTGTCGGCGATCACCTCAATCAACTGCTGTGCGGCGTAGTTCGCCCGCACGATCACGTCGCGGCGCGCACCCCACGTGCCGCCACGTCCCTCCATGAAGCTGTGGATCGCGTCGTAATCGATCGTATGGGGATCGATGCGCAGCTCCGCGCGGCGGCGCGCACCGATGCGGAATGCGGCGTTCAGGGCAAAACCGACGAACGTGCCGAGTACCAGCGGCGAACCGACCAGTGGCTCGATCGAGGATGGCAACGCGTGGAAGAAGCCGGGAAACGCCTCGACGGCGAGGCCGGTCAGGATTGCCAGGCCCACCACCAGCGTGCGTCGCGTATCCAGCATGCGCGAGGCGATCGTCTCGATGCCGCCCTTGATGATGGCGCATGACGTGAAGATGAAGGTCGCGCCGACCACCGCGCCCGGCATCAGCGTGAAGAAACGCATCAGGCTGGGGATGAACGCCATGACAACGAAGATCCCGCTGATCGCATAGGCGACGACGCGGGACGCGACACCGGTTGCCTCGCTGAGGCCGACGGACGACGCGCTGACATTGACGCCGAACACGCAGAGTGCACCGGACAGGGCCGTGGTGATTCCGTCCGACAGCACGCCGCCGCCGATCCGCTTCAGGTCGGGCCGCACCCAGTCGGCGTCGGCGAGCTTTTCCGCCGCGGTCAGCAGCGCCGCCGCCTTGAGCGTATTGGCCAGTGCCGCGATGAGGAACGGGGCGATCAGCACCGCATCGAACGACCAGGCGAAATAGCTCACATGCGGCAGTCGCAGCGGCGGCAGATCGGCAAGCTGCGCGAGGTCGTCGTAGGGCACCAGTCCCGCGGGAAACGCCGCGGCGTAGCCGACGATCATTCCGATCAGTACGCAGGAAGCACGTACGATGCCCCTGCCCCATACGTTCAACGCGATGGTGACCAGCAGCGTGATCGTCGCGACCGCCCAGTGGCGTGGATCGGCATGAGCGCTGCCAGGCACCAGCAGATAGCGATAGCCGACCATGCCGTTGCCGATCGCCACCAACAGGATCACCACGCCGGCAAGCTCCGGCGGCAGCAGCGACCGCAGCCGATGCAGCGAGCGCGACAACACGGCTTCCACCGCGCCGCCGAAGATGGTCATGCCGCCCATCAGCGCCAGGCCGCCGAGCCGCACCGCCTCGAGCGACGGGCTGACATATACCGCGGTCATCACGCTTGGTGCGAGATAGCCGCTGCCGATCGGACCCGTTGGCAGTGCCTGGAGCGTGGTACCGATCGCCAGGACGATCATCGACCAGCTCAGCACGCTGTCAGCGACGTCGGCCGAGACATGCGCCTCGCGCGCCATGATGAGCGGAAAAACCAGGAAGCCCGCCAGCACCGCCACGTATTGCAGCGCGTTGACGATGATGACGGGTTTTGGCGGCACGTCATCGACGCCGTATTGCAGGCTGACGGGCTTGCGGGTCATTTCGACCTGCCAATTGCCGGGGGGAGGGGGGCGAGTCAAGGGACTTGCATGACGTCGGTACGCGCGTTGTATTGCCGCCATGGCGGCACGCAGCACAACGCGGATAGTCGGCGGACGCATCGGCGATCCGACGCGCGAGACGGTCGGCCAGCCGATTCCGGTGATCCTGCCCGAGCCGGGCATTTTGTTTGCGCGACGCGCCGAGCGGCTGGAGTCGCTAGCGGCGGCGGATCATCCGATGGCCGACTGGCTGCGCTTCACGGCGCGACTCTCGCGAGCACAGCACGAAGCCATAGCGACGCTGCCGATGGCCGAACCGGTTGCCATCACCGAGGGCGAGCCGCCGCTCGGCTATGACAGCCATCACCGCGAAGCGTACTGGCGAATGGCTCTCGCCGTCGTGCTGCGAGCCGTGGACGGTACCGCGTTGCCGCACCAGGTGCGCGAGGCGATCAGTGGGCTGCGGGCGCGCGACACCGCAACGGTGGATGCCTTGGCCGATGCGTATCTACGCGGCGATACACAGAAAGCGGAACGCGGCGAGGCGGTGTTCATCGCAGCCGCCGTTGCGGCGTATTTCACGCATCGCGCCGCGGTGCTGCCCGCGGCGAACGTGCATCTGCTGGCACAGCGCGGATGTTGCCCGGTATGCGGCTCCGCCCCGGTGGCCGGTGTGGTGACGGCCGCAGGCCAGGCGCCAGGCGTGCGCTACCTGCACTGCGGCCTGTGCGCAACGGCGTGGAACCACGTGCGCGCCGTATGCATCGCCTGTGGCAGTTCGCGCGGGCTCGCGCTGCACGGCATCGAGGGCGACGAGGGCGCTGTGCAGGCGGAGACCTGCGACGAGTGCCGGAGCTACGTGAAGATGCTGTACCAGGCGAAGGACATGGCGGTGGAGCCGATGGCCGACGACCTGGCCTCGCTGGCGCTGGACATGCTGGTGGGGGAAGCGGGGTACCAGCGGAATGCAGCCAACCCGTTGGTGATCGGCGGGCAATGATCATCGGCACCGCGGGCCACGTCGATCACGGCAAGACGGCACTGGTGAAGGCACTGACCGGCATCGACGCCGATCGCCTGGCGGAAGAGAAGCGGCGCGGCATCACCATCGATCTCGGCTACGCCTATACCGATGCGTTCGGCTTCGTCGATGTGCCCGGGCATGAGCGTTTCGTGCACACCATGCTGGCCGGCGCCAGCGGCGTCGATGCGGCATTGCTTGTGGTGGCGCTGGACGATGGCGTGATGCCGCAGACGCGCGAGCACGTGCAGATCCTGCAATTGCTAGGGATCGACCGCGGTGTCGTGGCGTTGACAAAGTCGGACCTCGCGCCCGACCGCGTCGAGGAGGTCGGTGCCCAGGTGTGTGGGCTGCTGGCCAAGACCGCACTCGCGTCGGCACCGCTGCTGCCGGTGTCGGCGGTGAGCAATGCGGGGATCGAGACATTGCGGTCGGCACTGCTCGCGCTCGGGCCGCGAGAGCGCGACACCGATCGGTATCCACGCCTTGCCGTCGATCGAGCATTTACGTTGACCGGTGCCGGTCTCGTGGTCACCGGCACGCTCGTCGCCGGACGCATCCGCGTCGAGGATCGCCTGATGCTGTCGCCCCCCGGCATCGAGTTGCGCGTGCGCGGACTGCATGCGCAGAACCGGCCAGCCGACGAAGCGGTCGCCGGTCAGCGCGTTGCGCTGAATGTCACCGGCCCGCGCCTGTCGAAGGATACAGTCACCCGCGGTGACTGGGTGCTGCACCCCGAGGTGCATGCGCCGACCGCGCGGTTCGACGTCCGGCTTACCTTGCTTGCGGACGAATCACGCGCGCCGCGGGCCAATGCGCCCGTGCATCTGCATCTCGGCGCGGCGCATGTCACGGCCCGCGTCGCCGCGGTGGACGCCGAACGGATCGAGCCAGGGAACACGGTGCTGGCGCGGCTGACGCTCGATCGGCCGATAGGCGCCCTCGCGCGCGACCGGCTGGTACTGCGCGATGCGGCGGCGACGCGCACCATTGGCGGCGGTGTGGTGATCGATCCGTTCCCGCCTCGGCGTGGCCGGCGCACGCCGGAACGGCTCGCGCAACTGGCCGCACTGGATCAGGCAGAGCCGGCCGATGCACTGCGCGCGCTGTTGGCGCTGCCGCCTGGCTGGACCGACCGTATCGGTTACCTGCGCGCTCGCAACCTGCCGCCATCGATGCTGTCATCCGCGACAGCGGTTGCGGTCGGCGATCTGCTGATGACCCCGGCAACGCTCGACGCGCTGTGTGCCGGTGTGGTGGAGCGCCTCGCCGCGCATCATGCGGCGGCGCCGGATCAACCGGGGCTGCAGCTCGAACGGCTGCGCATGGCGACCCCGGGACGGCCGTCGGCGGCGGCGTTTCGCGTCGTCATCGAGTCGCTGTTTCGGCGCGCCGCGGTGGAGCAGGATGGACCGTGGCTGCGTCTGCCCACCCATCGCGCAACGCTGTCGGCACAGGACGAGCGCGTCTGGCAGCAGGTGCGCGGCCTGATCGAAGCCGAACGCTTCCGGCCGCCGCGGACGCGCGACCTGGCGCGCGCGCTGTCGGTGCCGGAGGCAGCCATGCGGGCGACTCTCAAGCGCGTCCAACGGATGGGCCGGCTGATCGAAGTGGCGCCCGACCAGTTCTTTCTTAGCGCGACGGTGGCGGAGATGGCCGGTATAGCCGCGGGATTGGCGGAGGCGGCGTCCGCCGGCACGGTCACCGCCGCCGCTTTTCGCGACCAGTTGGCGAACGGCAGGAAGGTCGCCATCCAGGTGTTGGAGTATTTCGACCGTGCCGGCGTCACGGTGCGGATCGGCGATGAGCGTCGGGTGCGGACAGAGCGGTTGGAAATGTTCGGCCCGAGCGGTTTGTAGGAGCGGCTGCTCGATGGTCACGGTGTTGTTGGATGGTCTCGTCGCGTTCTGCCGCGTCGCAGCGATGGCGTTGGTCGCACTGTTGGGAGCGTGCGCGTCGCTGACCGTCGCCGACACCGTTCCGCTGTCGCCGAGTGCCCTTGCGCCGCCGGACAGCGACAGCATCTCGGTCGGCGGCTATCGGCTGAGTGCGTTGAGTGCGCCGGGCTATGCGCCGGACCTGCTGGTGCTGGTCGCCATGTCCGGCGGGGGCAAGCGGTCGGCGTCGTTCGGCTACGGCGCGCTGAAGGGCATGCGCGAGGTGAGCGTTCCGCTCCCTGGCGGTCCAAGCCCTTTGCTGCACCAGGTCTCGGCGATCGCGGGCGTCTCGGGCGGCAGTTTTCCGGCGGCGTATTACGGACTGTACCACGACGCGGCGTTCGGCAGGTTCGAGACCGATTTTCTCTACCAGGACACTGAGAGCTACATCTGGGGCATCTACCTGCTGCCGTGGAACTGGACATGGTTGGCCGATCCGCTGGTCGGCACCAACGACTTCATGGAGCGCGTGTATGACCGCGCCATGTTCCATGGCGCCACGTATCGCGACCTGGCCCAGCGCGGCCGTCCGGTCATCGGCGTCGGTGCCACTGACCTGGCCTATGGCAATCCGGTGCTGTTCACCCAGGAAAGCTTCGATCTGATCTGTTCGGATATCGAGAAGTTCCCCCTGGCGCGCGCGGTGGCCGCGTCGAACGGGTTTCCGGGGCTGTTCTCGCCGATCACACTGACCAATCACGCGGCCGACTGTGGCGGCCGCAGACCCGGCTGGCTGCGCCAGATCAGCGATGCCGAACGACGGGATCCGCTGTCGCGGCTTGGCGTGCAGGCACAGTTGGCCGATCGCTATCTGGATCAGGAGAAGACCCGCTACCTGCATCTCGTCGATGGCGGCGTCGCCGACAACCTCGCGCTGCGCGGCGCCGGTTCAGTGATGCAGGGGCTCGGCCAGGTGCCGACCGACCTGCGACGCCGCGGCCTGTATCAGGTGCGGCGCATCCTGGTGCTCAGCATCGACGGACAGGGGGCGCAGGACGCCTCGATTGCCCAGCACCGGGTGGTCGGTGGGGTGTTCTCGCTGCTCGGGCTGGTCTCCGGTGCGCAGATCGACCGCTACAACTTCGAGACGCTGACCGCGGTGACCGAGCAGGTACACGAGTTCGCCAGAGTCGTCGCGCAGGTGCGCTGCGCCGACGCGAAGGTGATCGACGGCGCGCGCTGCGACGATGTCAGCGGCGCGCTGATCCAGATATCGCTGGCGGCCATGCCCGAGGGTCCGGAGAAAGCGGCGCTGCTGGCGATCCCCACCGGCCTGACGCTCAGACCGCAGGACGTGGACATGCTGGTGGCGGCAGGCGAAGCGGCGGTCACCGGCTCCGCGCGGCTGCGAGACTTCCTGGCGGACTACCCTGCGCGGCGTGTCGAGGCGCGATCGCGCCCCTGAGCGCTACGCCACAGGCGGCCGCTTCTTGTGCCACTCGGTGCCGCGCTCATATGCCGCGGCGACGCGCAGCACTGTCGCATCGTCGAAATACCTGCCGACGAACTGTACCGACAGCGGCAGACCGTCGCTCGACAGACCGGCCATCATCGCCAGCGCCGGGTGGCCGGTGACGTTGAACGGCGTGCGCGCCTGGCGCGGATAGGTGCGGGCTGTCTCGGCGGCATCCTCGATCCGACTCGGCGGATCCATCGAGCTGGCACAGATCAGCACGTCGAAATCGCGGAACGCCTCCTCGACCGCTGCGATCATCTGCAGCCGCCGGCGCTGTGCACCGACATAGTCGCCGGCGTTCATGAACGCACCCGGCATCAGCCGTTGGCGCGAAAGCTGTCCATAATCGCCAGGGCGCGAGCGCAGCCAGGGGGCATGGATCGACCAGGCCTCGCTGCACAGGATCACCCGATTGACCGCGGCGAACTCGTTCAGCGACGGCAGCGTGATGGTGCGCACCTCGGCCCCTTCCGCCTGGAGCACACGAGCGGCGTCCTCGACAGCCGCAGTGACCTCGGGATGCGCCGGCTTGTCGGTCTCATGGAAGTGCCGCACGAAGCCCACCCGCAGGTCGCGCACACCGCGATCCAACATGCGGCCGAAATGCCGCGCGCTGCTCGCGGCGCTGCCGGGATCGGCAGGATCATGGCCCGCGATTGCGTCCAGCAGCAGCGCATTGTCCGCCACGGTGCGGGTCAACGGGCCAACATGGTCGAGCGTGAACGACAGCGGGAACACGCCGCGCCGCGACACCAGCCCATAGGTCGGTTTCAACCCGACGATGCCGCAGGCGGAGGCGGGATTGCGCACCGATCCGCCGGTGTCGGATCCCAGTGCCAGCGGGAACAGCCCGGCGCACACGCCGGCACCGGAGCCGGATGACGAGCCGCCCGGATGATGGTCCGGGTTCCATGGATTGCGCGCCGGCGGAAAGGGCAGGTCGAAGCTCGGGCCGCCAATGGCGAATTCATGGGTGGCGAGTTTGCCCAGGATGATCGCGCCGGCCTGGCGCAGCTTCGCGACCACAACGGCGTCCGCGGTGGCGACGTTTTCCACCAGGATCTTCGAGTGGCACGTCGTCGGCAGGCCGGCGACGTCGATGATGTCCTTGATGCCGACCGGCACGCCGTGCAGCGGCCCCCGTACGCGGCCAGCCGCGATCTCGGTCTCGGCGACGCGGGCCGCATGCATCGCGGCATCGGCATCCAGCCGAATGAAGGCGTGCAGCTTCGGGTCCAGCCGCTCGATGCGCGACAGCAGCGCGTTCAGCAGCTCCACCGGCGACAGCTTGCGAGCGGCGAACTGCCGCGTCGCCTCGGCGGCCGTGAGCCAGTGCAGCTCGCTCACAGCCCTGCTCCCGCACGCATCGGTGGCCAGGGCTCCGCCGCTGGATCGGTTGGATACGCGATCGCACCCTGGTTGCCGAGGGCCTGCTGCGCGGCCACCGCCACATCGTCAGGGAATTCCGCCAGCGCCTTGTCGAGGCCGGCGGCGTGCGCCAGCTTCGCGATCAGGTTCTTGTCCATGTCGTTCTCCACGCGTGTCGCGCCGATCATGCGATCGGCGGCGCGGGAACGGAAGCCGGCAGAAAAGAGGGGCGGTGCCGCTTGTCGCCGCACCGCCCAAGGCAGCCGCGCCACGACCGCGCGACATCGGGGAGGAAACAGGACACCGGCCAACGCCGGTTCCATAACCGGCAATATGGCCCTGGAGAATTTATGAAATGGTAACGACGACGTGTGGATTCGGCGAAATCGTCGTTTACGATGATCACAATTCCAGAAGCAGGAGCGCTGGATGCAGGTTCCGCCGCAACGCA